>CADAHV010000001.1:0-49290 GCA_902787775.1 uncultured Erysipelotrichaceae bacterium
ACAGCAGGCTGCTGCGGCACTTGCTTCCGGCAAGGCTTCTGATGGCAGCGATGTTGATTACGTCTTCCTGGCACAGCCGGCTTTATTCGGTTCTTTGAAGAAGAATGAAAACGCCAAGATCTATGCTGATATTCAGGAAGAATACAAGAACAAGTCCGGTCAGGATATGATCCAGGCTGCTGTCTTCATCAAGAACAGCGTCGATGCAGCTACCGGCAATGCTTTCTTAGAGAAACTGCAGGCTTCGATCGAAGCGGCCATCGCTGATCCGACCGTAGTCGAATCCGGTCTGTCTGTCTTCAAGGATGATGAAGCGACTGCGCAGTATGGCTTCAATCCGACGGTTGTCGTCAATGTATTCAAACAGAAGAACGCTTTAGGAGTCAACGCCATGGGCTTAGGCTTTAAGAAGGCGATCGACATCAAGAGCGATATCGATGCATTCCTTTCGATCTTCTCAATCAATCAAACCAGTGAAGAGATTTATTTCCAGTAAAAAAACCATCTTTATTATCGGAATTGCATTACTTGCCACGCTGTGGCAAGTTTTGTCATTTTATATCGGTGAAGATACGATGGTCTTCCCGGGACCAGTCTCAACACTTCGCTATGCCTTTTATCTTTTAGGCAAGGAATATACCTACCGTTGCATCGTTTCGACGATGTGCAGGATGCTGATGGGCTTTGGTTTTTCTCTTCTTGCCGGTCTGCTTCTTGGCGTCATTGCCGGGAATTTTGAAGTGTTTGGTCAGCTGTTACAGCCTTCGATCATCATGCTCAGAGCGATCCCGACAGCATCGTTAGTCTATCTGTTTATCGTTTTGGCCGGTTTTAAAAACGCACCGATCTATCTGGTCTTTCTGATCAGTTTTCCGATCATTTATGAGGGCGTGAAGACTGGTGTGGCCAATGTATCGCCGGCAATCATCAATGCCACCAGGCTGGATGGCGCTTCCTTTATCAAGGAAAATCTGAAGATCCGGCTTCCTTTGGCCTTTCCGTATATTGCCGCTTCGATGGCTTCCGCCTTTTCTCTGTGCTTCAAGATCGAGATCATGGCGGAAGTGATCACCGGTTCTTCCGTGGCGGGATTAGGTTCAGCCATACTTGGCGTGCGTTCCTCTGATCCGACCAATATGATACCGGTCTTTGGCTATTCCGCGATTGCCGTCGCTTTGATGCTGGTGATCGATCAGCTTGCTTCTTTGATCCGGGATAAAATCAGAGTGAATTAGTTTATAATAGTTAATGATGAAAAGAAACAAGCGAGCGAACTTAAGATCGCTGATCATCATTGCGGTGCTTTCGCTGCTGGTGATCGCCGGCTTCTTCGCATTGACGACAAATTTTGCTTTTGTCGGCAAGAAGTCGATCCATGAGGACGCTAAAAAGTATATGACGCGGCATTGTCTGGCTTTTTACCCCGATTCCAAACAGGGGTTTTCTTTCGCTAAGGACTTATGCAAAGGGGAGAAGAACGACACGATCTATGATTACACGCTTGTCCCGTACGGCGATTATTATCTGGTCAATTACGGCATGGACCGAAAGTATTTTGCCGATGCCGATTTTGAACCGGTTGTCATCGATCAGATGAGCGAGGACGGAAAGAAGATCATTGTTGATTATCTTCGCTATACCTATAAAAAGGAAAAACCGGACCAGTATTACAACGCGGATTTTCTGTCCAAACTGCAGCTGGAAAATATCGATTTTTCCAATGTGACCTATTCAATCAGTGAAGAGAACGTTCTGGTGGATCTGCCGCAGTATCAGTTGCAGATCGAGGTTCCTTTGAAGTATATGCAGAAAGAGATCGGCATGAATTTCGGTTTTCCGGATGAGATTTACCGCAAGCCGGTCTACATCGATCCCGATCCTGCCCATCCGATCGTCTGTCTGACCTTTGATGATGGTCCGCAGCTCAATTTTGATCCGGGCGAGTCCAGCTCTGAAGCAATCGTCGATCTGCTTTACAAGTATGATGCGTCCGGTACTTTCTACGTCATCGGCAACATGATGGAAAACCGGGAAATCTGGGCGGATTATCAGTTCTATGCGCTGATGAAAAGATCGATCAATCAGGGAAACGAATACGGTTCCCACACCCAGACCCACGAACAGGCTTTGACGGATCTAAGCGGCAGCGAAACGATACGCAAGCAGATCGAGGGACCATCTGAGTATCTTAAGGATTTTATGGGCTATCAGATGGCAACATTTCGTCCGGTGGAAGGCTCTTTCAATGATGAAGTACTGAAATCGACGACGATGCCGGCCATCCTGTGGGATGTTGATTCGGAAGACTGGCTGACCCGGGATCCGGAACAGATCGTTGCACAGGTCTTGAAATATGAATATGATTCCGGTGATATTGTCCTGTTCCATGATATCTATGATGAGACGGTGGAAGCACTTGAAAAGATCCTGCCGGAGCTGATCAACAGAGGCTGTCAGCTTTTATCGGTAAGTGATATGCTTCGCTTCTACAATATCGAGCCGACTTCAATCGATTATTTTTATTCGCCTAAGTATTACGAGTAATAATCCTGTTTAAGAATTCGATATATCTTTCAGCGACTTTCGGGTCGCTGATTTTTATTTGGTCATAAAAAGAGGTCAGTCTGGAGAAGAAGGCATCGGAGATGCTGACTTTGGCGGAAAAACCGTTCTTAGTAAAGACGATGCCGGGGAATTCATCTTCCAGACGGGCACGCAGGTAGGGAGAATCTTCGACGATCTCAAAGGTCAGGATGCGGCTTTCTGAAGAATGGAAGGCCGAAGAGCTTTCCTGAATGTTGGCGATGACGGCGGAAACCGGAATAAAAACCTCATCCTTTTGATCCAATAGAGTCATGGAGACGATATTGTCAAAGCGGGCATGATAGATCTTCTCGCTTTGCGGATAATGATAATAAAGATAGTAGAAATCATTTTCCCGATATAAGAACAAAGGCGCGATCTCTTCTTCCTTGTTTTTGCCCTGACGGCTGATCGAAAGAAGTTTTCTCTTGCGTATGGCTTCCAAGGCATCTTCCAGCCGGTTGATAAAATGAAGGTCCTTATGTTTATTGCGGTATTCCAGTTTCTTGAGATCTTTTTCTTCATAGATCGAGATAAAGGAATAGAGTTTGTCTTTTAATTTCTTTAAAAAGCGGTCATCCAGATTCTTTAATGAATTCAAAGAATCGATGATGATCTTGATCTCCGAAACGGAAAAGGGCGCTTCCGAAAGGTAATAGCCGTTTTCGTATTCCACATCATAGCCGAAGATCTCCATGGAACGAAAGTCATCGTAAAGAGTCTTCCGGTTGACGGAGGTGATGCCTTCTTTTTCCAAAAGGGCACAGATCTCGCCGATCGAAAGCTTATGGTCCATATCGGAGTATTCCTTCATGATGGAAACAAGGGAAAACAAGCGCTGTTTATTCATAATTCCATTATATATGTGTCCAAAAAAACGGACAATGTTTTCCTTCAAAAAGAATAGTATGGAATCAGGAGGAAAGAAAGATGAAGAAAGTTCTGATTGAAAATCTCTGGCTGATGGCTATCGGGTGGTGTCTGTATCTCAATGACCACATCCTGGCCAGTGCGGCGATCATGTGCTTTGCGGCACTTTACAGCCTTTACGTCATTGGTGAGGTAGACGTATTGCGCTGTGCTGTGACATTTATCGGCATCTATATCCTGACCTTGTGTCTGTATCTTGCCGGTAGTATTCCATACTTTTTCCCAAGTCTTCATACATTCGGCGCAATGATTGCCTTCGATGCGGCGATTCTTCAGGAACTCATGTATAAGATCAGACGAAAAGAAATGCTGACGATATTATCATTTATGCTGATGGCTTATCTGTTCATCACTCTCTTAGTCATCTTCGTTGACGAAAGTGACTACGCATTATTCGGCAAATCTTCACTCTTCTTAATGAATGCCTTCATCTTTCTGCCTTTCCTCATACCTTCCGTCCTGGTCTATGTCCATCGTACGGAACAGGCAATCGCCAGGAAACAGCAGAAAGCGACAGGAAAGATTGCCGATATCTGATCAGCAATGTACTGTTTGTTTCATAGATGACTGTCCTTTGAAAGGACAGTCTTTTCATAAAAAAAGATTGAAGCTCTTAGAAGGCTTCAATCTCTTCTTTCAATGTCTTGGTGATTTCATCCTGAGGAATGGCTCTGATGATCTGTCCTTTCTTAAACAGGATGGCCTGGTCTTTGCCGCCGGCTACACCGATATCGGCACGGGAGGCTTCCTGCGGTCCGTTGACCGGGCAGCCCATGATGGCGACACTGACATCCTTGTGGACGTTTTCCAGATAGGCTTCCATCTCCTTGACGATCGGCAGCATGTCATACTGTATTCTGCCGCAGGTCGGACAGGAGATGAGGTTTGGCACATCCCGTTTCAGATTGCAGGCTCTAAGCAGCATCTTGGCAACTTTGATCTCTTCAACCGGATCATCGGAGATGGAAATGCGGATCGTATCGCCGATGCCGTCTAAAAGCAGATTGCCAAGTGCCAGAGAGGACTTGATTGTGCTGTTGAGAAGACCGCCGGCTTCCGTGACACCCAAATGGAGCGGATAGGGGAAGGTCTTTGCGGCCAGTTCATAGGCCTTGATGCATTCTAGCGGATCGGAAGATTTAAAGGAAAGGCAGACATCATGGAAGTCAAGAGCTTCCAGAATGCGCAGATGATCTTTGGCGGATTCGATCATCGCTTCTTCCGAGTGCTGATATTTACGGTTAAGACTGCCGGCATTGATGCCGATACGGATCGGGATATGCCGTTCTTTGCAGGCTCTTACGATCTCTTTGATCTTGTCTTCGTTTTCGATATTGCCCGGATTGAGACGGATCTTATCGGTGCCGTTGGCGATGGCTTCCAATGCGAAATCGGGATTGAAATGAATGTCGCAGACCAAAGGGATGGAAATTCTTTCCTTGATCTGTTTCACCGCTTTGGCGTCTTCCATATCGAGTATGGCGACTCTGATGATTTCACAGCCGGCTTCTTCCAGTCTTTTGATCTGACTGACTGTCGCTTCGACATCTTTTGTTTTGGTGTTCGTCATCGACTGAATGATTACTTTATTCTGACCGCCGATCTGAACACCGCCGACCTGGATCGGCCTGGTTTCTGTTCTTTTCATACGTCCATTATAAAACAAAAGGCCGTGAGCGATGCGCACAGTTTTGAAAGGCAATGCATTCACCGATAAAGTATAATGAAAATATGAGCTGTCCCTTATATATAAGAAGCGTTTATTCACTGCTGTCATCGATGTGTACGATCGAATCGATCGTTTCGTATGGCAAAAAATACGGATATACGCATCTTGGCCTGGTCGACCGCAATGTTCTGGCCGGTGCCATGGCTTTTAAGAAGGCCTGTGAAAAAGCCTCGATCAAACCGGTCTATGGACTGGAATTTGATCTGGAAGCAGAAGAAAGAATCTATACGATGATCCTCTATGCCAAAGATGACGAAGGCTATAAAAACCTGATGGGTTTATCCAGCCATATCTGCACGAAAGAGATAAAAGCTATTGACCTCAAGACCCTTCATATGTATAAGGAACACAATATCCTGTGCCTGCTTTCCGACAACATGCCTTTGACCCGGGTGATCGATAAAAAGGAAGATCCATCGGAAACGCTGGAAAAGCAGAAAATGTGGTTTGGCGATTATATCGTCGGTCTTGTCGACCACGACATCGCTTCCAATGCCTATCGGGACAGGCAGATGAAGCCGATCCTAAAAAACGCAGGCATCAAAACGATCGCTTTGAGCAGGACATTCTATCTTGACAGAGATGATCATGAAGAATTCAACGTCCTAAAATGTATCCGTGACAAGCAGATCCTTAGTGCCTCTGACAGCATCGAAGAAGTTGGGCGCCATTTCATGAGCATGGAGGAATACGACTCGCTCTATGAAAGGGAGGATCTGATCAATACCGATCTGCTGGCTTCCCGCACAGATGTGAAGATGGCTTATATGACTTCGCTTCCGGTTTATGAAAACAACAAGGGTGTGGCTTCCAAGGACTATCTGGTTCTCTTATGTAAAGCCGGTCTCAAGCGCCGTTTAAAAGATAAAGTCAACCAGGAATATGCCAAGCGTCTGGAGTATGAACTCAGTGTCATACTGAAGATGCATTTTGAGGATTATTTTTTAATCGTCTACGATTTCATCCTGTTTGCCAAGAAACAGGGGATCATGGTCGGGCCGGGAAGAGGTTCGGCGGCAGGATCCCTGGTTTCCTATTGTCTGGGCATTACCGATATCGATCCTTTGAAATACGGACTGATCTTTGAACGTTTCCTGAATCCGGAGAGAATTTCCATGCCGGATATTGATACGGATTTTCCGGATGATCGAAGAGATGAAGTGATTGCCTACGTAAAGGAACGCTATGGCATCGAACATGTCGGCCACATCATCACTTACGGTACCTTAAAGGCCAAGCAGGTCCTGCGCGACGTGGGCAGAGTTTTGGATTATCCAAACCGGGAGATCGACGCCATCTGCAAGCTGATCCCGAATGTGCCGGGAATGGATCTGAATACCGCCTACAACGATATTCCTTTATTCCATCAGAAGATCGAATCGGACGGCCGTTTCCGCCGTCTGTTCAAGATCGGCCGCAAACTGGAGTTTTTCCCAAGACACGAATCGACGCACGCGGCGGGCATCGTCATGTCCAGAAAGCCGTTAGATGAAGTGGTGCCGATCACCCGTATCGAATCGGATATCTACTCCACGCAATACACGATGGAACACCTGGAAGAGCTCGGTCTGATCAAGATGGACTTTTTAGGTCTTCGAAATCTGGGTATTATCGCTGAGATCGTTGATGACATCAAGGTCAATGCGCCGTTTGATATTCGAAGTATTCCGCTGAATGACAAGAAGACCTTCGATCTGATCGATTCGGTCAACGTCCTAGGCATCTTCCAGTTAGAATCCGACGGCATGCGCAATCTCATCCGCAAGATGCGGCCGAGAACTTTTGAAGAGATCGGCATGACGATCGCTTTGTTCAGACCGGGTCCGATGAAAAACATACCGGTCTTCCTGGAATACCGTGCCCATCCGGAAAAGGTGGACTACATCCATCCAAGTCTTGAGCCGATCCTGAAAGAGACCTATGGCATCATCGTTTATCAGGAACAGATCATCAATATCGCCAGGGTCATGGCTGGTTTCAGCTATGGCAAGGCGGATATTCTAAGAAAGGCGATGTCCAAGAAGAAGCTTTCCGAGCTGGAGAAGCTCTACAGCGATTTCATCGAAGGCTGCGTCAAAAAAGGTTATGACAGAAAACTGGCCGAAAGAGTCTATTCCCTCATTCTGGAATTCGCCAACTACGGCTTCAATAAATCACATTCCATTGCCTATGCCTTAGTGGCGTACCAGCTGGCTTATCTCAAGGCAAATTATCCTTTGTATTTCTATAAAGCTCTGCTCAACGGCGTTATCGGTTCTCAAAGCAAGACCTATGACTACGTTGCCGAATGCCTCAATATCGGTCAGAAGATCAGGGGCATCAGCATGAACGAGTCTGAACTTACTTATATTATTAAGGATAATGCGATCATCATGCCGTTCGGTCTGTGCAAGGATGTCGGTTCCATTTCGGCAAACAAGATCATTGAAGAGCGAAAGGAAAACGGCTTGTACAGCGACTATGTGCAGACGGTGAAAAGACTCGTCCAGCGCGGCGTTGAAAGAAACGTAATCGAGAATCTGATCTATGCCGGTGCTTTCGATGAATTCAAGCACAGCCGGCATACGATGATCTCATCATTGAACAACGTCATCATGTATGCCAATGCCCATAAAGGAGAGATCTCCTTGATGGCGGATTACGATGATGCGCCGATCATTGAAGAACTCAATGATGACAACATGGTCCTGGCGGAAAACGAAAAGAGCGTGCTGGGTTTCTATTTCAGTTTCAATCCGATCATTGCCGTCAAGAAGAAGTACAACATCGAGACGGATAATCTGTATAATTTATCTGTAAGTACCGGAAACGTAAAAGGCTTCGGGCTGATCAAGCGGGTCAAGTCCCTGAAAACCAAAAAGGGCGATATGATGGCTTTTGTCGATCTGGTGGATGACAAAGGTTCGATCTCCCTGGCGGTCATGCCGAAAGTCTATGCGATGCATTCTTCCCAGCTGATCAAGGGAAAGTATCTGGTTTTTGAAGGAAAAATGGAAAAAGAGACTTCCTGTCTGGTGAGGACAATGGAAGTTCTGTAGGAGGATTGAGCCATGAAAATACTGATCGTCGATGACGAGATCAAGATTAGAGAAGTTGTTTCGGAATATGCCAAGGCATCGGGCTATGAATGCGATCAGGCTTCAAACGGCAAGGATGCCATCGACATGGTTGCCGCAAACAACTATGACTGCGTCATTCTGGATATCATGATGCCTGAACTGGATGGCTTTTCCGCCTGCAAGAAGATCAAGGCGATCAAGAATGTACCGGTCATCATGTTGTCGGCCCGTACAGAGGAAGACGACAAGCTCTTCTCTTTTGATCTGGGTGTCGATGACTATGTGACCAAGCCTTTCTCACCGAAAGAACTGATGGCCAGAATACGTGTGGTCTGCGAACGCAATGCGCCAAAGAGTGCAGATAAATACGTGATCGATACACTGGTGATCGATGTCTTGGGCAGAAGCGTGACGATCGACAACAAGAAGGTCACTCTGACACCGAAAGAACTCGATCTTCTGATCTATATGGTTGAAAACAAGAACATTGCCTTAGGCCGTGACAAGCTTCTTTCAGCGGTCTGGGAAATGGATTATTACGATGATGACCGTACGATCGATACGCATATCAAGATGCTCCGAAAGGATTTGGGGCCTTATGCGGATCATATCGTGACGGTAAGAGGTATGGGATACAAGTTTGAAGTTTAATTTCCGCGGGATCAGGTTTTCGACCTGGCTGTACTTTCTGGGATTCTCGGTTTCCATCATGTTGCTGCTGGGATCTCTTTTGGTATTGCTTATCAAGCCATATTACCGCGATGACCGAATTAAAACCATCAATGCGCTGTCGGATACGATGGAGTCTTTATTGCTGGACGATGACGTCAACAGCAAGGACATCGATTCGGCTGCCCGCATGATCATCGGCAACAATGTCTGTGCCATCATCTACAACGAAAACGGTGAGGGCATCTATTACCCGCCGGATTCTCTGGGACAGTTATGCATGCTGGATAAGCCGATCACCATCGGTGAAGAGACGCTGATCGTTAGACAGGAGCCTTCAAAGATGATCGAGCAGATCAAGAAGGAAAATCCATATTCTTTGGCCATCCAGTCTCCTTATGCGGATATGGAGATGCTTTTGTACGGCAAACAGATCAAGACCAATCTGGCCAACTACTATCTGGTCATCAACACACCGCTGGAGCCGGTGGAATCCTATATCGATTTCATTCTGAACCAGTATCTTTACATTGCGGCGATCGTCATCTTCATCGCTTTGATCGTTGCGATGTTTCTGGCAAGAAGGATCTCTTTACCGATCGTCAAGATGAAGGATGAGGCCAATAAACTGGCACAAGGCGATTACAACGCCAAATTTGAGACCAATTCTTTTTCCGAGATCAATGATCTGGCTTCGACACTGGATGATGCGACGGAAAAGCTTTCCAAGGTCAATGAACTCAGAAAGGACCTGGTTGCCAATGTCTCCCATGATATCAAGACGCCTTTGACGATGATCAAGGCTTATGCCGAGATGATCAAAGATATTTCCGGCGATGATCCCAAGAAGCGAAACGAACATCTGGATGTCATCCTGCAGGAGACGGAATATCTCAATAAGCTGGTAACTGACATGTCCGAACTTTCCAAGCTGCAGTCCGGGGTCATCGAGATCAACCGGGACAACTTCGATCTGAAGGAATGTGTCAACAAGGTGGTTCTTCTGCTGTCGCAGGCGATCAGCGAAAAGAACATCAAGCTGATCCTGGATCTGGATGACTGTTTCGTCTATGCCGATGAGATCAAGCTTTCCCAGGTCATCTACAACTTCCTTTCCAACGCCTTGAAGTATTCCGATGCGGATTCCAAGATCACCGTCCGAATACGCGACAGTGAAGACAAGGTGCGCCTGGAAGTCATCGACAACGGTAACGGCATCAGCGAAGAGGCATTGCCGTATATCTGGGACCGTTATTATAAAGTGGATAAGAATTTCAACCGTTCGGTGAATTCGACCGGTCTGGGCCTGGCAATCGCCAAAGCGATCCTGGAGGCTCACAAGGCCCATTACGGCGTTGAGTCGAAGCTGGGCGAAGGTTCAACGTTCTGGTTTGAGCTTGATAAGGATTATGAGAATGAAGAGTGACTATCTGCCCTACATCGATTATGAATTTGACCAGACAGGCTGCACTTATAAGGTCAATACCGATACGGTCGCCTTGGGCATGTTTCTGGATCCGATGAAACATAAAAGCGTTCTGGACATCGGCACCAATAGCGGAGCCTTATTGCTGTATGCGCACGAAAAAGGAGCGGACAAACTGATCGGTGTGGACATTCACGAAGATGCTCTGGCGGCAGCGAAAAAGAATCTTTCCTCTTACAGCAAAGATTTTGAGCTGCATCATTGCAAAGTACAGGAGCTGTCCATCGATCCGGTCGATGTCGTTATATGCAATCCGCCGTTTTTCGAGATGAACAACGTGACGGATGATCTTTATCTGAAAGAGGCGATGTTTGAAGAATCACTGCCATTGGAAGAACTGTTTGCCTGTTTCAGAAAATTCATGAAGGCAAACGGGGTAGCTTATCTGATCTATCAGGCCGACCGCTTCCCGGAACTGTATGATGCCTGCAAGGCTTATAAACTCAAGATCATGAAGATGCGCTTTGTCCATGACATTTCTTCCAAACACGCTTTGCGCATCCTGTTCAAGCTGAAGATCGGACCGATGTCCAAGCTGAAGATACTCGATCCCTTGATGATAGACAGCGGTCATTTTATGAAAGCACAATACAGCGAAGAAAAGGCGATAAAATAAGGATTTTCTCATTGAAAATTGTTTTCTTATCTGCTATGATATTTACGTTGTAGTCTCTCCTTAGAGGGGATTACAACCGCTCAGAGAAGGTTTAAGTATCGATTGATCACCTTAATGGCGAGTCTGAATCTAAAATAAAGGAGGTGCGCTATGTACGCAATTATTGAAACTGGCGGCAAACAGCTGAAAGTCGAAGAAGGCCAGAGCATCTATGTTGAAAAGCTGGATGTTGAAGAAGGCAAGAAGTATGTCTTTGACAAGGTGGTTGCCCTCGAGAACAATGGCTTGACATTAGGTACTCCGTATGTTGACGGAGCTAAGGTCACCTGCAAAGTCGAAAAACAGGGTAAGGAAAAGAAGATCGTTATCTTCAAGTACAAACAGAAAACCGGTTCGACCAGACGCAAGCAGGGTCATCGTCAGCCATACACCAAGTTGACTGTTGAAAAGATCGGCTAATGATCAAGGCAATCTTTCAGGCCGATGAGGATCTCTACAGATCTCTGGATGTAAGCGGACACGCAGAATACGGAGCGTATGGAAAAGATCTGATCTGTGCTTCCGTGAGTTCAATCATGTTTGGATTCATGAATGCATTGGATGCGCTTGAAGAGAATGTGCAGATCTCTCAGTCAGAAAACAGGATCACGATAGTTGATCAAAGCGGTTCGGAGATTGTTCAGCATTACTTCGAACTGGTAATTACGCAGTTAAAAACGATCGAAGCCTCATATGGAGACTTCATTAGAGTAGAAAGGAAGTAAAACAACATGAAATATGTACTGAATATTCAGTTCTTCGCTTCTAAAAAAGGTGTAGGTTCGACCAAGAACGGACGTGATTCCGAGTCTAAACGTCTGGGTGCGAAACTGGCAGACGGTCAGTTCGCAACAGCCGGTTCCATTATCTACCGCCAGAGAGGCACTAAGATTCATCCGGGTGAGAACGTTAAGAAGGGCGGAGACGATACTCTGTTCTGTCTGATCGACGGTGTTGTTAAATACGAACACTTAGGCAAGAAGAGAACAAAAGTATCCGTTTATCCGGCTGCTTAATTTAACCGATTGAATGCAAAGCCCTTTATGGGCTTTTTTAAACTTTGGAGAAAACCATGCAATTTATAGACAAAGTAAAACTGAAACTGAAGGCAGGAAACGGCGGCAACGGCATCGTCGCTTTTAAGCGTGAAAAATACAATCCGCTTGGCGGTCCTTCGGGAGGCGATGGCGGCAACGGCGGTTCGATCATCTTCAAGGTCGATACCAACAAGTCGACACTGCTCGATCTGCGTTTCTCCAAGATGATCCGCGCACAGGACGGCGAAAACGGCAAAGGCAACAACATGTACGGCGCTTCCAGGGATGATGTCATCGTCAAAGTTCCCTTGGGAACGATCGTCAAGGATCTTGATCTGGATGAAGTGATCGCCGATCTGAATACCTTGGATTCCGAGGAAGTCATTTGCCAGGGCGGCAAAGGCGGCAGGGGAAACTTCCACTTCAAGTCTTCCCGCAACAATGCGCCGGACCATGCAACTTTAGGTACGCCGGGCGAAGAAAGAAACGTCTTAGTTGAATTGAAGCTTTTAGCTGACGTTGGCCTGGTTGGCTTGCCGTCGGTTGGCAAATCAACCTTGCTTTCCGTTGTCAGCAATGCCAGACCGGAAATCGCCGACTATCCGTTTACGACACTGAAACCGCAGCTTGGCATGGTGAAGGTCGGTGATTCTTCCTTTGTCATGGCCGATTTGCCGGGATTGATTGAAGGAGCTTCGGAAGGAAAGGGCTTAGGCCACGAATTCCTGAAACACATTGAACGCTGCCGTTTGATCATCCATGTCCTGGACATGGGCAGGGAAGATCCTTTAAATGACTACGAAGTCATCAACGAGGAACTTAAGAGGTATCCCGGCAATCTCTCGGAACGTCCGCAGATCGTGGTTGCCAACAAGATGGACTTAGACAATGCGCCAGAGAATCTCGAACGCTTTAAAAAAGCCTATCCGGATGTCGAAATCTTTGAAACGACGACGTTAATCAACGAGGGACTTTCGCCGGTCTTATACAAGGCAAAGGATATGCTGAAGGAATTGCCGCAGTTCCCGCTTTATGATCCGAACAAGGCAGACAAGAAGGTTGTATATAAATATGAAGAACCTGAGCAGTTCAAGATCTTCAATGAAGGCAACGGTGTCTGGCGGGTTGAAGGTGAAAAGATCGAGCGTCTGTTCAGAAATACCAATTTCAAGGATGATGATTCGATCCTGCGTTTCTCCCGCGCTTTATCCAAGATGAAGCTGGATGATGCCTTACGACAGCGGGGCTGCAAAAACGGTGATCAGGTATTTATACAGGATTACAGTTTTGACTTTATGGATGAAGACGAGTAGAAGTACTCGTCTTTTTTTAATCAAGGAATGAAACCGTTTACAAATAGTACTATAATTAATTTAAGGGGATTTATTAACCCCGGGAGGTAAAAATGAAAAAACTTTTAAGCTGGCGGCCTGCGGTCAGAAGGAAGAGACTCCGGCTGAAGGCGAAGAAACCGTCGGCGGCGGCAGTCTGGTAATCTACTCGCCAAACTCTGATGCCTTAGTGGCAGCTGCAGAAGTTTTCGGTGAAAAGTACGGCATCGATGTCCAGTTCATCTCTGCCAAGACCGGTGAATGTCTGGAAAGAATTGCTGCTGAAAAAGACAACCCGCAGGGTGATGTCATGTACGGCGGCATGAACTATGCCAACTCTTTCAATGAGGAATATGTTCCTTTGTTTGAACCGTATGTTGCGAAAGGTGATGACAAGCTCCCTGAAGCTTACCAGAACTTCAACGGCATCACTACCCACTATTGCCTGGATGGTTCCGCTGCTTTGCTGGTAAACGTCGAAGAATATCAGAAACTCGGTTTGAATATCGATGAATTCGATTCTTATGAAGATCTGTTACAGCCTGAACTGTTCGGCAAGATCGCTATGGGTGACCCGGCTTCTTCTTCCAGTGCATGGGCTGAACTGACCAACATGCTTTTAGTCAAGGGCGATCAGCCATATGATGAGAAGGCCTGGGAATGGGTCAACACTTTTGCCAAGAACCTGAACGGTGTCATCATTGATGGTTCTTCCGCAATCTACAAGGGCACTTATGAAGGCGAATATGTCGTTGGTGTTTCCTATGAAGATCCATGTGTCGGTCTACTGGTCGACCAGTCTGCTTTAGGCAAAGAGATTGTTCGTCTGGTTTATCCTTCTGAAGGCGCTGTTTGGCTCCCTGCCGGTGCAGCTATCATCAAGAACGCTCCGAATATGGAAAACGCAAAACTGTTCATGGATTGGCTGATTTCCGATGAAGGTCAGAACGAGATTGCTAAGACGACAGCTCGTCCGGTCAACCCGAACATTGCCAACACTTCTGAACTGATGACTCCGTTCTCCAAGATCAATGTCGTTTATGAAGATATGGAACTCTGTGGTTCACACAAGAAGGAATGGCAGACTCGCTGGACTGAAATGTTCAACGCTGCAAAACAATAATATTTTCTTAAAACAATAATCAAACAAGTGAGGTTGGAAATATGAGTGTTAATATCAAGATTCGTGACGCTGTGAAGAAATACGGCGATAATACAATAATTTCTGACTTATCACTGGATATCAAGGAGGGTGAATTTTTTACCCTCCTTGGTCCATCTGGATGTGGTAAGACGACATTATTACGTATGATTGCTGGTTTTAACTCCATCGAAGGAGGAGATTTTTATTTTGGCGATACCAGGATAAATGATATGGATCCCGCAAAACGTAATATCGGCATGGTTTTCCAGAACTACGCGATTTTCCCGAATATGACGGTTGAAAACAACGTGGCGTTCGGCTTGAAGAACCGCAAACTGCCTAAGGAAGAGATCGCATCCAAGACGGACCAGTTTTTAAAGCTGATGAAAATCGATGAATATCGCGATCGTATGCCGGAAAGACTTTCCGGTGGTCAGCAGCAGCGTGTGGCCTTGGCCAGAGCCTTGGCTATCACTCCGGATGTGCTTTTGATGGATGAACCGTTAAGTAACCTGGATGCCAAGCTCCGTGTCGAGATGCGTACGGTTATCAAGCAGATTCAGAATGAAGTCGGCATCACGACCGTCTATGTCACACACGACCAGGAAGAAGCCATGGCTGTTTCCGATCGTATTGCTGTCATGAACAATGGCGATATTCAACAAATCGGTACGCCTAAGATCCTGTATCAAAGACCGGCAAACCTCTTTGTCGCAACCTTTATCGGTCACACCAACGTCATTGACGGTGAACTGAAGATTGAAAACGGCGATGCTTACCTGTATCTGCCTGGCAATCACAAAGTCAAGATGGATACGATCCGCAAGGAATGCATGAAGGATCAGAAAGTGAAAGCCAGCATCCGTCCGGAGGAATTGGTCGTTGATATCAACAATAAGGAAGGCATTAAGGCCTGGATCGATGATGCAGTCTTCCTTGGCCTGAATACGCATTACTTCGTTCATTTCGAAGACGGTGAAACAGCCGAGATCGTCCAGGAATCCAAGATTGATTCCATCATAGAGAAGGGCACGGAAATCAGACTCGGCGTCAAGACGGAAAAGATCAATGTCTTTGATGAAAGCGGCAGCGAAAACCTGGTGGAAGGCGTAATCAACGATTACGACGTTTATACAAAAGAGGCTTAAGATGAACAAGAAGTCCAACAAAAACCTCGATATCTGGAAACTGGTCTCTCTGGCCATCCTTTTCCTGTATATCCTGTTCCTGCTGTATCCGCTGTATAAGCTGCTGCAGAACGCCTTCTTTACCAGTGAAGGGAAATTTACTTTAGAGCAGTTTAAGTCTTTCTTTTCGCAGTCTTATTATGTCGAATCGATTTTCAACAGCCTGAAGGTCTCCGGCCTGGCGACCATCCTGACCTTGATCATCGGCATCCCTCTGGCCTATTTCTATCAGATGTACGAGATCAAAGGAAAGACGGTCCTGCAGGTGCTGATCATCCTGTGTTCGATGTCTGCGCCGTTTATCGGTGCCTATTCCTGGATCATGCTGTTAGGAAGAGGGGGTATCATCACTCAGCTGATCGAAAGTATCACCCATACCAGAATGCCGAGTATCTATGGCTTCAACGGTATCCTGCTGGTTTTGGCCTTGCAGTTATTCCCGTTAGTCTTCCTGTATGTATCGGGTGCTTTGAAGAATATTGATAATTCACTGCTGGAAGCTTCTGAAAACATGGGCTGTTCCGGCTTTAAGCGCTTTTTCAAGATCGTCATCCCATTATGTATGCCGACGATCATTGCCGCTACACTGATGGTCTTCATGAGAGCGTTTGCCGATTTCGGTACGCCGTTATTGATCGGTGAAGGATACCAGACTTTCCCGGTCATCATCTACAAGACGTATTTTGCCGAAACCGGTTCCGATCATAATTTCGGTGCGGCAATTTCCGTCATCGCCATAGTAATCACGGCAGTCATCTTCCTGATTCAACGATATGTAAACAATCAGTTCCGTTTCACGATGAATGCCATGCATTCGATCGAGAGAAAGAAGATCACCGGCATCAAAAATGTGCTGATCAACTTCTACTGCTGGTTTGTCGTAGCGCTTGCCTTTATGCCGCAGGTCTACGTCATGTATACTTCCTTCCAGAAGACTTCCGGCAAGATCTTCTTACCGGGCTATTCTCTGGATTCCTATCGCTTTGCCTTCACTCATCTGAAGAATGCGATTCCAAATACTTTCTTAATCGGCGGACTGGCTTTGATCATCGTCATTCTTCTGGCCATCCTGATCGCTTATCTGGTAGTCCGCAGAAGCAATCTCATCAACAAGATCATCGATACGCTGTCCATGGTCCCTTACATCATTCCGGGCTCCGTTGTCGGTATTGCCTTGCTGATGGCCTTCAATAAAAAGCCGCTGGTCCTTGCCGGTACGGTCACGATCATGATCATCGCACTGGTCATTCGTCGTATCCCGTACACGATCCGATCTTCTACGGCAACCCTGCAGCAGATTCCGATGTCGATCGAAGAGGCGGCGATCTCTCTTGGTTCTTCCAAACTGAAAGCCTTCTTTACGATCACTGTGCCGATGATGGCCAACGGCATCCTGTCCGGTGCCATCATGTCCTGGGTCACGATCATTACGGAACTTTCTACGGCGATCATCTTATACAACCTGAAGACGATCACCCTGACACTGGCAACCTATACCTATGTATCGAGAGGAAACTACGGCATCGCCGCTGCCTATGCGACGATCTTAACGGCCGCAACAGTCATCTCCTTACTGGTGTATATGAAAGTTACCGGAAACAAAGAGATCTCATTCTAAGCCGACGAAACGTCGGCTTTTTCTTTACTGAAAGAAAGTACCCTTATGATGTATAATTGATGTATGATCGGTTTTGTAAGAGGTATAGTTCATGCGTATGGGGCGGATTACGTCCTCATCGATACCGGTGCTGTGGGTTACCGTATTAATTTTTATCATCCCGAAGCACTGAGTAAAGGAAAGGAAATGATCATCTATACTTACCAGAACGTCAGGGAAGACGAACTGAGCCTTTATGGTTTCCTTTCTTTGGAAGAATATGATCTGTTCACAAAACTGATTTCCGTCAAAGGACTGGGTCCCAAGATCGCTTCCAACATCCTGTCCAGGGCGAGTGTGGACGCCATTATTACCGCTGTTGAAAACGGTGATGTGGATTTCATACGCCGTATGCCGGGCATAGGAAACAAGACGGCATCGCAGATCATTCTTGATCTCAAGGGCAAGCTGGTGGAAAGCGGCAACGAGATTCCGAATGAGGATCTTGGCGACGTTGAGCAGGCGCTCAAGGCCTTAGGCTACAAGAATACCGAGATCCGTCCGGTCCTTAAAAAACTGGCAAAAGAAAAAGGTTCGAGTGATGAATTGGTCAGAAAAGCTCTGGCAATGCTCATGAAGTAAAAAACATTTATGGAAGAAGAAAACAAAGTATTATCTGCGGACAAGCAGGCAAACGATGATGATGCCAGTCTCAGGCCGCAAACGCTGAAAGAATATGTTGGACAGACCGATCTCAAGGAAAACCTTGAGGTCTTTATCGAAGCTGCCAAGATGCGTGACGAAGCCCTGGACCATGTCTTGCTTTATGGTCCTCCGGGTTTAGGCAAGACGACAATGGCCTATATCCTGGCCAACGAGATGGGTACCAACATCAAGACGACGACCGGTCCGAGTATCGAAAAGGCCGGTGATCTGGCAGCCATCCTTTCTTCCTTGCAGGAAGGGGATGTCCTGTTTATCGATGAGATCCATCGTCTGCCGAAGATCGTTGAAGAAGTTTTATATTCGGCAATGGAAGATTTCTACATCGATATCGTTGTCGGACAGGCGGAAGCGGCGAAATCGATCCGTCTGGAACTGCCGCCTTTCACACTGGTCGGCGCAACGACCAGAGCCGGTGCAATTTCTTCACCGCTGCGTGACCGTTTCGGCATCACGTCCAAATTAAACTATTATACAAATGAGGAACTTGCTTCGATTGTACGCCGGACTTCCAAAGTCTTCGGTGCGCAAATCGACGAGGAAGCTGTCGCTGAGATTGCGATGCGTTCCAGAGGAACACCGCGAATCGCCAACCGTCTGTTCAGAAGGGTACGCGATTTTGCCCAGGTCAGGAATAACGGTGTCATCGATCTTGCGATCGCCAAAGAGGCTTTGGAAAAACTGAAAGTCGATTCTCTTGGTCTGGATGATGTCGATATCCGCTATCTGCGCGGCATCATCGAGCGTTTCAGAGGGGGTCCGGTCGGCGTGGAAGCCATTGCTTCAGCGATCGGTGAAGAGGCGATCACTCTGGAAGACGTCAATGAACCGTATCTTCTTCAGATCGGCTTCATCAACCGTACTGCCAGAGGCCGTATGGTAACGGAAAAAGCATATCGCCATCTGAATATCGATTTTGAACAAAAACTGTTTTAAGGGCCCTTTTCAAAGGGTCTTTCATCCTTTAGATACGAATGAATGTCTGTATTCAACATGAGAGGTCACTATGACGAATTACAACGAATGTCTCCTTTGCAATAACGCAGCCTGTACCAGAGCCTGCGGCGTAAAGGATCCCGCAAAGATCCTGCGCAGTTTGCATTTTGAAAACTACAACGTAGTCAGAAATAACCTTGATGAAAGCAACAACTGTCTTGACTGTGATCAGCGCTGCGTGGATGCCTGCCCGGAAAAGATCGATATTCCATCGGTATTCTCAAGCCTGTACGAACATCCGCTTGAAGAAAAAACGAAGATCAATCGCGATATTTTGAAATGCGACTTCTGCGGCATCCCATTAGAGAATCCTTTCCTTTTGTCTTCCTCCGTCGTTGCCTCTACTTATGATATGTGCGCGAGGGCATTTGATGCCGGCTGGGCCGGTGCAGCGTTCAAGACCATCTGCCTGATGGACATCGTTGAAGCTTCGCCGCGTTTTTCGGCAATCAAAGGCGACAATAACCGCATCATCGGTTTTAAGAATATTGAACAGCTTTCCGATCATTCCTTAAGCGAGAATCTCAAGATCTTTAAACAGCTCAAGAAAGACTATCCGAATAAGCTTCTTCTGGTTTCGATCATGGGAAGAAATGATGAAGAATGGGCCTATCTGGCCAAGCTGATGGAAGAGAACTGTGCCGATGCTCTGGAACTCAATTTCTCCTGCCCGAACATGACAGAAGACAATACCGGAAGCGATGTCGGCCAGATTCCGGAACTGGTGGAACACTACTGCAGAATTGTTAAACAGAGCACAAAACTGCCGTTTATTGCCAAACTGACGCCAAACGTCACGTACATCGAAGACAGTGCTGAGGCAGCCATTCGCGGCGGTGCTGACGGTGTGGCGGCGATCAATACCATCAAGAGCCTGATCGAAGTCGATATCAATCCATATGATGGATCGTTCTATTCTTCGATCGGCGGTTATTCCGGCAAGGCAGTCAAGCCGATCGCCTTGCGTTTCATTGCCGAACTGGCCAAGGATCAGGCTTTGAAGGATCATCATATTTCGGCTATGGGCGGCATTGAGAACTGGGTCGATGCCTTGGAATTTGTTGCCTTGGGCGCCGATACGGTCCAGGTTACGACAGCAGTCATGCAGTTTGGCTACCGTATTGTCGAAGATCTGATTGATGGAGCAGCTTATTATCTGAACGCGAACGGTTTTTCTTCGATCGAAGATCTGAAGGGTACGGCTGTTCCTAACGTGGTTCCGACCGAGGAACTGGATCGTTCCTTCGTCATCTATCCTCGTTTCGACAGGAATAAGTGTGTGGGCTGTCAGAGGTGTTATGTCTCCTGCATGGATGACGGTCATCAGGCAATTTCCATCAGAGACGGAAAACCTGTCCTGGATCCGAAAAAGTGTGTCGGCTGTCATCTGTGTATTCTGGTTTGCCCGAAACAGGCAGTCGTATCTTCACAGATCAGGGTTCCCAAAAAACAGGGATAAAAGCTAAAAATAAGTGTTGTTAATCAATCGTGAAAAAAGATTGAATTTTAAATATTGTTTATGTTAGAATGATTAAGCGTAAATGGAGGTAAGTACAAATGCCAAGAGAGTTCGTCACTTTCAAATGTACCGAGTGTGGTGAAGAAACTTACTACGGTTCTAGAAATAAGAAGAAACATCCTGAAAAGATGGAAATCAAAAAGTTCTGCCCTAAGTGCAACAAGATGACTACCCATAAGGAGAAGAAATAGGCGTTTGCCTATTTTTTGTTAGCATGGAAATCGAAACCTATGTGATGGGTCCGATTGCGACCAACACCTACCTGCTCAGCGAAGGGAATGATGTCATCGTCATCGATCCGGCATCCAAACCGGAAAAGATGATCGAAAAGATCAACGGTCGCAATTTGCTGGCGGTCTTACTGACACATGGCCATTTCGACCACATCAAAGCCTGTGACGGTCTCTTTGAAAAATACGGCTGTCCCATCTACCTGCACAAGGATGATGAAGAGCTGGCCAGAGACAAGTATTCGGGTGCGGATTTCGGACTGGTATCCTATATCAGCTGTCCGATCGAAGAACTGAAGGAAGGGAAGATGAAGATCGGCCCCTTCGAATTTGAAGTGATCTTCACGCCCGGCCACACGCCCGGTTCGGTGATCTTTGTCTTTGATCATCACATCTTCACCGGCGATACGCTGTTTGCCGGTTCGGTCGGACGCACTGATCTGAAAGGCGGCGATGGAAGAATGCTGAAGGAATCACTGAAGGTCTTCAAGAGCTTCAACGGTGAATACTTCATCCTGCCCGGTCATGATGATCCTTCCACCTTATCCTTTGAATTAGCCAATAACTGGTATCTGCGTTAGAATGCAACTCACTTTCTCATAAAGTGAGTTTTTTATTTAGGTCTTTGCCATCTTTCTTTCGAATCATGTATGAAGGAGAAAAAAGATGGAAGAAAGACTCGTCGCACTATTGAGATTGGCTTTGAAATACAATGCGACCGATATCCACTTTATGATGCGCTATCAGGAAGTATCGATCGAGATGCGGATCGACGGACTTTGCCGCAAGGTAAAGGGCCGTTTTGAAGACTATAAGCTTCTGCGTTACCTGCAATATCTGGCAAATCTGGATGTCGGCAACATCATGACACCCCAGACCGGGCAGTTTGAAATGGAGGTGGACGGTGATCTGCTTTCCCTTCGTTTTGCGGTCATCAACAAGGTGAATTACACCAACGGGGTACTTCGCATATTGAATTCCAAGATTCGGGTCAGCGCGGATTCCTTGTCTTCCATCAGCTATCAGAATCAGTATTTTAAGGCGCTTTTGAACCGCAGCTGCGGACTGATTCTGTTTTCCGGACCTACCGGTTCGGGCAAGACGACAACCCTGTATTCGCTTTTAAAATGCGTCAGAAACAAGAAGATCTATTCGATTGAAGACCCGATCGAAGTCTATCATGATAACCTGATCCAGCTTTCAGTCAATGAAGCACGCGGCTTTGATTATGCCGAAGGGATCAAGCAGATCCTGCGCCATGATCCGGATATCATCATGATCGGCGAGATAAGGGATGAGAAAGCTGCCAAGATGGCCGTTGTGGCTGCCAACACCGGCCATCTGGTCCTTTCAACCATTCACACCTCCAGGGCATCCGGCTGCATCTCCAGGATGAGTGAGCTGGGGGTGAATGAAGATCATCTGTATGAAAATCTGCTTTGCGTTTCCAATCAGCGGATGTTGATCAATGCCAAGACCAGAGAAAAGGTCGTGCTGTATGAGATCATGGACAGCAAAGAAATCGAGTATTTCAGAAACAACGGCCGCAACTCTGATGATTTTCTGAATATCGACAAACAGATCGCAAGGGGAATTGAAGATGGCATTTTTGCCAAAGATGCAGCGTAAGGAACTCTTCTGCATCGAAGACCTTTCTTATCTTTCCCGTCTTTTAAGCAGCGGCCTGTCATTGAATGAGTGCTTTGATCTGCTGAAGACCAGAAAGAACGAAAAGATCTTTTCTGCCATACGGCAGAAGCTTGATGAAGGCGAACCGATCGAAAAGGCAGCCGCCTGCTATCTGCCATCGAAGATCCGATCCTATATTATTCCGCTATTGAGTTCTTTGTCTTTCAGCGAAGCACTTCATCTGTCATTGAATTTCTATACAAAGAATGAGGAAGACAAGAAACGTTTGTGGTCTTCACTTGCCTATCCTTTGATCCTCTTATTTATTTCGGTCAGTTCCTTATATCTGTTTGACCTCTATGGCATTGATTCGATCTTCGCTTTGATCTCTTCCTTTGAAAGCAACATCAAACTCTACGAGAATTTCCGGGTTTTGTTCAGAGTGGTGGTCAATGTCTTTTATTACGGGGTTTTGCTTACATTCTTGCTTATTGTTTTATGCATGCGGCCGCAAAGGATCGTGCTGCTTTATCTGTTTGTTTCCAAACACTTTCCCAATTCCTTCGTCAGCATCTACAACAGTGAGGAATTCATGAGCCTTTTTCTGATCTGCATCAAAGCCGGCTACAGCACCAGAGAATCTCTGCATATCCTGAAGGCGATGAAAAACAAGCCGCTCATTTCCTTTCTTGCCTTCCATATGGATGAAAGCCTGATGGAAGGGGAAACGATGAAAGAAGCGGCCGGAAAGGACTACTACGATTCGGCTCTGTCGCGTTTTATCAAGATTGCCACCCACGCCAATGATTTTTCGAAAATCATCGAATCCTACATTTCTTTGGCCAAGGAAAAGATCGCCAGGCGAATGAAGGGCTATACGCTGGCGATACAGCTGATCACCTATGCCTTTATCGGCGCAGTCATCATCTTTATCTATCAGATCCTGTTTATGCCGATGCGGGCCATCAGCATCTTTTGAAAGGAGAAGTATGAACAACAAAGGTTTTACATTGCTGGAGATGGTCGTCGTTGTGATCATCATCTCGATCCTTCTTTTATTGACGATACCCAATGTATCGAAAGTGATCGCTTCGGTGGATTCCAAGGCCTGCGAGGCTTTGACAAAAGTTGCCGATGCAGCGATCGTTCAGTTTCGTCTGGACTACGGAAGTTCACCTTCTTCCATGATGGATCTGGTCAATGGCGGCTATCTGGAAGAGGACCAGATTCGCTGTTCGAATGGCACTCCTTTAAGCATTGTGGATGGGCACTGTGTTATCAACTGAGAAAGGATTCTCCCTCTGGGAGATGCTGGTGTGCATTCTGTTTTTAAGCTTGATGTGTCTTGTGACGCTTCGCTTTAAGGGCTACAAAGCACCGGACCATTACTATTTCCTGAACGAATATATGCTGGCCCAGTCGGAAGCGATCAAAGAGAAAGAAGGAAGCAGTTTTGAAAAGGGGATCTATTTCAATTCAATGGGCCATATCAATATGGCAAGGACGGTGGAGTTTGAAAATCAGAAGGTCACGCTCAATCTGGGAACCGGCTATGCGCTTATCAAATGAGGGCTTCTTTCTTCTGGATGCCTTGCTGAGCGTCTTTATTCTGTCTTGTCTGTGCATCCTGTGCTTCACGATCTATGGCCTGATGGAACGCTACGAGGAAGGCTATCAGAACTACCAGTATCGCTCCAACAGCCGCTACGAAGAGATCTTTGGATCATTGAATGAGTGTGAGGGATGTTCAGTCGATGAGCATGATTAGAAACCTTGCCGGCCTTGTGCTGGTCCTTTCGCTGCTGCCGATCGGCATGAGCGCTTTTCGCTTTACCTCTTCGATCCCCTTTGCCTATAGCGAGGTCTTCGATGAACTTGCCCTGATGCAGCTCAGGGAATCTTTGCTGATCGCTTATGATCTGAACATCGATTATGATTCTTTGTCTTTTTCCTTGCACAACAAGGATTTTGTCTTATCACAGGTCAACGATAAGCTGATCATGCATCCCGGTACGCAGATCTTTCTGGCGGATGTCGATGATCTGCATTTTGAAAAAAGAAACGGAGTGGTCTATGTATGCTATGAAAGAAAAGGGAAGAACTACGAAAGGGTCATCGGCAGCGCAAGAGGGTTTTATCTCGACGATTTTTCTGATTGCGATGTGCGTGATGATGGCACTGATTGCAGCGAAGAGTGACTATATCATGAAAGCCGACATGGTCTACCGTAATCTGGAAGAAGCAGAAAATGATCTCTATGAAGAATCCGTTGTGATCGATCGCTTCAAGTGCATGCTGGCAAGAAGGGAAGAGATTGAAGATTTTTGTACAGAAGGAATCTGCGTCAGCGTTTTTGAAAGCGCGGATGGTTATGAACTCTGCTATGGAGATCGCAGGATCGCCTTGACAGTGTATGAAGAAAGGATCGTTGATTTTACGGTTTACCGCGATTGATTTTTTTGCAAAGGGACCTCATGTATATTAGAATAGTAAAGAAAAAGATGAGGTAAAATACTATGTTAAACTGTACAGAAATCAAGCCGGGTCAGTGCTTTACATGGGAAAACGAATTGTATCAGTGCATCGATATCCAGCTGAATAAGACGGCGATGGCCAAGATGAAGGTCAAACTCAAAGTCAAACAGCCAAAGACAGGCGTCATTAAAGAACTGGGTCTGATCGGTTCCGATCAGGTCGGCGAAGCTCACATCGACAGAAGACCGATGCAGTTCCTCTATGATTCCGGTGACATGGAAGTCTTCATGGATATGGAGAACTACGAACAGATCGAGATCCCGAAGGACAGACTGGAATGGGAATCCAAGTTCCTGGTTCCGAACCTCGATGTCAACATCACGTTCTACGAGGGTGAAGTCTTAGGCGTCATCTTACCGGATAAGGTTGATCTTGAACTGGTTGAATGCGAATCTGCCGTCAAAGGCAATACCGCAACCAGTGCACTTAAAAATGCCGTGACCGAGACGGGTTTACTGGTGAAAGTTCCTCTGTTTATTGAAAACGGAGAAAAGATCACGGTCTCTACTGCTGACGGCAAGTATTCCGGAAGAGCATAAGAAGAAAAACAGAAGCTTGAAGCTTCTGTTTTTTAATCCTTTAGATATTTGATGATGCTGTTGGCCGCGATCGCACCATCGTTGCAGGCAGTGACGACCTGACGAAGGTCTTTTTTAATGCAGTCGCCGGCACCATAGATGCCTTTGATTGCAGTGGACATATCCGGATTGGCCAGGATATAGCCTCTTTCATCCAGAATCCTGGCATCGACAAAGTCGGTACATGGATCGGCACCGATGTAAGGGAAGATGCCTTTGCAAGGAACGATCGTCTCTTCGCCGGTATCGACGTTTTCGATCTTGAGGCCGCAGATACGGTCATCTTCAATGCACAATTCTTTCGGGATGTGCTTGGTGATGATTTCGATCTTATCGTTGGCTTTGACACGGTCGATGACGCTGGCATCCGCTCTGAAGACATCGCGGCGGATGATGATCGTCACTTTTTCAGCCAATGATGCCAGATAGAGAGCTTCTTCCAATGCGGAATTGCCGCCGCCGATGATGGCGATCTGTTTTTTGCGGTAGAAGAATCCATCACATACCGCGCAATAAGAGATGCCGCGTCCGGTGAATTCGTCAGCATGCGGCAGATCGAGGGTTCTTTCCTTGGTTCCTGTCGCAACGATGACTGCCTTGGCTTCGTAGATGGTTCCATCGGCAAGCTTGACTTTGAGGATCTCGCCTTCTTCGATGGAACGGACTTCGCCGGCGATCAGTTTGGCACCAAACTGCTGACCGTGTTCGGTAAGCTGATTTGCCAGTTCAAGGCCGGAGATGGATTTGATGCCCGGATAGTTTTCTATTTCGTAGGTTTTGGATAATTTGCCGCCATTGACTCCCGCTTCGATAATCAGAACGGAGAGATTGGCTCTGGATGCGTAGATCGCTGCCGTCAGGCCCGCAGGACCGGCGCCGACAATGACTACATCATAGCGTTCGCTCATATTGCTTCTCCTTCTTTATTTTCGATACGATTATAGCACGTGGTCCTCCATCTCCACATACCATTTGCTCCGGTCATAGTACAGGTGCCTGATTCGGTTGGGTTCAAAGACACAGGTATAACGCAAACCGGAACCGCCTACTTTAAGAGAAGCCCTGGGGCAGATCTCCGTCACTTTTTTGATCGGGATCCTTTTTTTCTCGTCCCAGATCAGGAAAAGAGGCTTGATATTGCCACCCTTATCGTTGAGGCAGATGACATCGACATATTTCCGGATCATAATTTGCTCCTTTCACTGATGGTCTGATTCTTGTTTCTGACTTTGGACAGATTGCCGTCCTCATATAAGCGAAGCGGTGCGATCACATCCTTGCCAAACCTTCTTCTCACTTCCTGTATGGCGAGCTCTTCCTTCTTCTGTTTCAGGGAGTAGGAAGGATTCGTATCAAACAGGTCGGTCTGTACGCTTTCCTTGCTGTAGGAGAGATCGGATACGGCAACGCCGATGGAACGGTAGGGGATGGAAAAATCGCAGTTTCTTTCAAAAAGAAGAAGGGCTTGCCGAAAGATTTCCTTGCTGAGATCGGAATTCTCTTTCAATCGGGTCTGCATCGTCCGGATCTTCATCTTGTTGTTGCGAACGACCAGATGCACGGTCTTGAAAAATAATCCCTTGCGGCAAAGACGTGCGGCAACGCTGTCGCATACAATGGAGAGGATGGCTTTGAAATCATCCATATTATAGATATCTCTTGAAGAGGTCATTGAATTGCTGATGGACTTGACTTCTTCCTTGATCGTGCCGACTTTCTCTACATGATCGTTTCCCAAGCCGCAGGCATAGCGATGCAGGGAATAACCGAATTTGCCAAGGATCGAATGCAGATAATCCGGCGTCTTAGCGGCGATATCGCCGATCGTGACGATGCCGTAGCTCTTCAAGTGCTCACCGGTCTTTTCACCTACTCCCAGAAGGGAAGAGGCAGGAAGATAGCGGATGTCATCTAATGAATCGATCTTGCAATAGCTGTCTTCCTTTGCCAGATCGGAACCGAGTTTGGCATAGATCTTATTGAAGGAAACACCGATCGAAAGAGTCAGTCCGATCTCGGTTCGGGATCGGTAAAGAAGGGCATCGACGATCTTCTGGGCAGATCCGAAATACGGAACGCTTTCCGTGATATCCAGCCAGCATTCATCAATGCCAAACGGTTCGATCCGATCGGTGTATTCATAATAAAGATCTCTGACCTTTTCGGAAAAGTATTCATAGGTCTCGTAATCGGCATTTCGAAGGACGAGATTCGGACATTTCTTTAAGGCATCGCCGATCGTCTCTGCTGTCTTGACGCCGGCTTTTTTCGCCAGAACATTCTTGGCTAAGATGATGCCGTGGCGGCTTTCCTTATCACCGGCGATGGCCATCGGGACATCCCGGAGTTCCGGGTTATAAAGCATTTCCACCGAGGCGAAGAAGCAGTTGAGATCGCAATGCAGAATCGTTCTTTTCACAGTTTTATTATACTTGAAAATACATCAAGTTCAATACAAAACTTGAATAAAAATCAAGTTTGCTGTATCATTGAAATTGGGAAAGAGGAATTAAATATGGAATTCAAAGAGAATCTGCGTTATTTGCGAAGACTGAATCAGATGTCTCAGGATGATCTGGCAAATCAGCTGGGTTATAAATCTTTTACCACGGTCCAGAAATGGGAAGACGGCACTGCTTTTCCGAGAGTGACGACTTTACAGAAGATCGCGGACATCTTTGATGTGGATGTGGATCATTTGCTCAACCTCAACATCAGAACTGAACAGGTCGCTGTCCCGATCCTTGGTGAAGTTAAAGCCGGTTATGATATGTATGCCAATGAAGATATCTATGGTTATGAATACTGCAACAACAGCGAATACGGTCCGGGAGAATATTTCTATCTCAAAGTCAAAGGTGATTCAATGATCGATCTCAGGATCGGGGAAGGGGACATCGTCTATGTCCGCAAACAGGATTACCTCAATGATAAGGATATCGGCGTCTTTCTTCTGGACAACAATGAAGTGACGATCAAGCGGGCCAGCTTCGATAAGGATAAGGTGACGCTGAAGGCGGCCAATCCTGCTTATCCGGACCGCACCTTTGCGCCGGATGAGGTCAAGATCCTGGGAAAGGTCTTGCATAATAAGGTATTGTTTTAATGGGCAAAGATACATTGAAATACATCGCTTTGTGCATGCTGGTCTATCTGGGCACGACTTCGGTCGAGTTCTTTGTGCTTGACCCGCTGATCGATTTTGTCTTGAGAGGTTTCTTCAATCACCTGTATGTCTATCTGTTTCTGATGCTGGTGATAAATCCGCTTCTGACAAAAAAGATCGTGAACAGTTTTAAATGGAAAGCGATTGCTGATAACGGTGACGAGATCATATAGTCACCGTTTTTATTTAATGCTAAAATTATGAGGTATGAATATTGCTATAGTTGCGGGCGGAACCGGCGGACACATCTATCCGGCTCTCACCCTGGCAGAAGCGCTGATCAAAAAAGGCCACAGGATCACCTTTATCGGTTCCAATGACCGAATGGAAAAAGACGTGATCCCGGCCAACGGGTTTGAATACATCGGCTTGAATGTTTACACCACCAGAGGCGGTGTATTTCAAAAGGCCAAGAGTCTGCTTTCCATAGTGAAAGCCTATTTCGACTGTAAAAAGATATTAAAGAACTATGACATGGCGATCGGTTTCGGCAATTACATTTCCATTCCGGTCATGGAGGCGGCAATCGCCTTGCATCTGAAAACGGTGATCCATGAACAGAACTCCTTTGTCGGCAGGGCAAACCGCATGCTGGATGAAAAAGTCGATCTGATCATTGGTTCTTACGAAGAAAACCTCAAGCAATTCAAAAACCCCAATATTGCCATCCTGGGCAATCCGCAGTCTTCCAAAGCATATGAAGTAAAGGAAGATAAAAACGTGATCAAAGATCTGGGACTGGATCCGAATAAAAAGACCGTTGTCATCTTCATGGGATCGCTTGGTTCTTCCAGCGTCAATGAAAAGCTGATCGATTACTTTGCCTTGACGGATGGATCCTATCAGATCGTCTACGCGACAGGCAAGTCCCATTATGAAGAGACGATGCAGAAGGTCGAGGCAAAGGATCATATCAGGATCTTTGAAAGGATCGACGGCGTGAAGGTGATGAAGAATGCATCGCTGCTCATATGCCGGGCCGGTGCCACAACGATCGCCGAGATCTGTGCGATCGGCATGCCGAGCATCCTGATCCCGTCTCCTTTTGTACCGAATAATCACCAGTATTACAACGGCAAGGCTTTGACCGATAAGGATGCTGCGATCATGATTGAGGAAAAGAACCTGGATCCAAAGATGTTGAATGAACTGGTCAATAGTGTTATAAATGATGAAGTAAAACTCAAAACGCTTGGAGATAACGCCAGAAAGATGGGCAATCCGAACGTTTTGAATGATATTGTTGAAGCGATAGAAAAACTATGATCAAAGAATTTCTGCAACTGCATGGTGAATACCATGATGATAAATCTTTTAAAGATATGACGACTCTCAAGATGGGCGGCAGGATCGCTCATTTCGTCATGCCGGAAAATAAGGATGAACTTAAGGTCATCGTCAATTTTCTGAAAAATGAGAGAATCCCTTATAAGGTGATCGGCAACGGTTCAAATCTGATCTGCGGCGAAAGCAAGTATGAGGGCGTGGTGATCAGCTTAAAAAAGTTCAATGAATACCGCGTTGAAGGCGAGGAAGTCTATGCGCAGGCCGGTGTTCTGGTTCCGGCTCTGGCTGCCGTTTTGGCAAAAGACGGCTACAGCTGTCTGGAGTTTGCTTCGGGTATCCCGGGCTGCATCGGCGGGCTTGTCTATATGAATGCCGGTGCTTACAAGGGCTCGATGTCCGATGTTGTCCTTGAGGTGGAAGTCCTGAAGGATGGAGAATACTTCTGGCTGAATGCAGATGAACTGCGTTTTTCCTATCGCCGTTCGATCTTCCACGATCATCCGCACTGGGTGGTCGTTGCCGCCAGACTGAAACTCACCAGAAAACCGGCGGAAGAACTGGAAGAACTGATGGCCGACCGTTTAAGAAGAAGAAGAGAGACCCAGCCTTTGGATAAACCAAGTGCCGGTTCCTGCTTCCGCAACCCGGAGGATGAATTCGCCTGGAAACTGATCGATGGGATCGGTTACCGCGGTTACCGCATCAATGATGTCTGCGTTTCCGAAAAGCATTCCAACTTTATCGTGAATGAAGGAAACGGTACCGCTGAAGATTACCTTGGCATCGTTTATCAGATCCAGGATAAAGTCAAAGAAAAATACGGCGTCAAGCTGGTAATGGAAGTTGAGAAATTCAATTGTTAGACGACAAAGAAAATCTGCTTCAAAAGAATAAACTGTTCAACATCCGCAAAGACCGGAAGAAGAAGACGGCATATGAAAAGGCCAGAAGTTTTTATTTTGTCCTTTCCATTATTTTGAGTCTCGTCATTATCGCTGCGACCTATTTCTTAAGCAGCGTTTCCAATGTCTATCGGATCAGCGTGGACGGCAACATCTATCTGAAGGATGAAGACATCATTCAGATGAGCGGCCTGTCGGAAAAATCGAAGTATCTTCTGGTGATGCCGTTTCAGGTCAGAGAGAAGATAAAGAAAAACGAACTGATCGAAGATGTCAAAGTTGAGCGGCTTGAAGGAAGACTGGTAAAGATCAGCGTGAAAGAAAAAAAGATCGTCGGCTATGCACCGGAAAACGGTCTGAATGTACTGATCGTCGACAACGGCGAAAAGATCGGGATCGGCAAGGATCAGATGTATCTGATTGCCAGCGGACCGATCATTGAAGGCTTTGATGAGGAAGGCCTGGTGACCTTGGCCAAGCAGCTGAACAAATGCGACAGCAAGATCATCAAGGAGATCTCGGAGATCCACCGCTATCCGGAATTGAAATATCAGGACGTGGAACTGGTGATGCGTGACGGCAATTATGTCTTCACTTCGGTGTACGGCATCAACATTCTTGAACACTACTTTGACATCGAGTCCAGCTATGTTTCTTCCGGCAAGAGCTGTTACTATTTTGAAGACATCTCGGGCAACGCCTATATCAGTGCCTGTCCATGGGAACCGGTAAAGGAAGAAGAGAAAAAGGAAGACGCTGCTCAGGAAGAAGAAGCGGAAACGGACGAAGAAAGCGAATAGAAAAGAAAAAAAGGAGATCAGCTGATCTCCTTTATCTTTTAATGGTGGTTCCGGCCAGAATTGAACTGGCGACACACGGATTTTCAGTCCGTTGCTCTACCTACTGAGCTACAGAACCATTGGTTGCGAGGGAAGGATTTGAACCAACGACCTCCGGGTTATGAGCCCGACGAGCTACCAGACTGCTCTACCTCGCGATGTGAATGGCGCAGGAGCTGGGATTCGAACCCAGGCGCCACTTGCATGACCTACCGGTTTTCAAGACCGGACCCTTCAGCCACTTGGGTACTCCTGCAAAACAGAAATGTTTGGTGGACCCTGAAGGACTCGAACCTTCGACCACCCGGTTATGAGCCGGAAGCTCTGACCAACTGAGCTAAGGGTCCAAAATAAGTGGTAGCGAGGGTGGGACTCGAACCCACGACCTACCGGGTATGAACCGATCGCTCTAGCCAACTAAGCTACCTCGCCATGCGCCTTAACAAATATGGTCGGGATGGCAGGATTCGAACCTGTGACATCTTGATCCCAAATCAAGCACTCTACCAAGCTGAGCTACATCCCGATACGGATTGGTTGTTTCGGCACAGCCAGCAAGATGTTGTGAAGAAGATCCTGTTTAGCTATGGGCGCACACAGAATCATAATAATGAGTGGTGGGGATGGTGGGAGTTGAACCCACACGGTATTTCTACCAAGGGATTTTAAGTCCCTCGCGTCTACCATTCCGCCACATCCCCATTTCTGGAGGTTCCTACCAGATTCGAACCGGTGATCACAGAGTTGCAGTCTATTGCCTTACCACTTGGCTAAGGAACCACGTGCGTTTCATGTTCCGTGCCATATAATTCTAACAATTATGTTTTAAAAATGCAACAGTAAAAATTTTCATTGCGTTTAATTTTAGGACCATCTTTGATATAATTTTTGTATAGTATGAATTTGGAGGTTTCCAATGAATTTTTTTGGCGGGAAAAAGAACGAGGATAATCAATACGATCCTTCACTGAGTATCGAAGAACTCGAAAGTCTGATAGAAGAAAAAAAGAACGAAATCGCGAAGCTGAATCTGCAGATCGATGAACTGGATCAGCAGATCGAAACAGCGGATGCCCAATATGAAGAAAAGCTGGCAGGCCTGAATCAGAAGCAGGAAGCTTTTTATCAGGACCTGGAAAAAAAGAACAAGAAGACCGCCAAGGAATTAGAAAAACTGGAAAAGAAACAGGAAGATCTCAAGGAACTCCATGAGACGCAAAGTGCCGATATTCTCGCCAAGATCAAGGCATTGAAGACAAAGAAAAAAGAACTCCTTGATACGGAAAACAAGGAAGATGAAGCCTCCTTTGAAAAGAAGAGAGCAAGTATTGAAAAACGTCTGAAAGAACTTCGAAACAAGAAGAAAGAGGAAGAAGAATCTTTCAACGCCCAGATGGAAGAAATCAAATCAGCACACGATAAGCTGCTGGTGAAAAACAATGAAGAAGGCGACCGTCTGAATGAAAAACTTTTGAAGACAAAGGAAGAAGGGGAAGCGGAACTTGCTTCTCTGGAAAACCTTTTAAGTGATACACGTCTGAAACACGAGGCTGCCGTTTCGCAGCTTTCGGATCTGCAGGCACAGAAAGTAAAGGCAATCCGCCGTGAGGAAGAAGAAAAGATCGCTGCTTTGAAGGAAAGACTCAATTCCTACAACGGTGAGATCAAAGACCTTCTGGCCGAAAAGAACGAAAAACTGAGAAAGCTCGATCAGGCACAGCTGGATCACAGCCGTGACTACGACTCTCTTTCCAGAAGATACGAAGAAGAAAAAGAAAGAAGCATTCAGGAAAACGAAGAGCGCAATGCCGAAATCGAACGCAAGAATAAAGAACTGCAGGAAGATGATGCGGCAAAGAAAGAAGAGTATACTTCAACTTCCTTCGTTCTGGATAAACTGCTTCGTCTTTTAAACAATACCCGCAACGCCAAATATGACGCATTGAAGGAACGCGTGGAGGAACTCGATCCGCAACTGAAAGCCGGTTACGATGAGTATCTCGGCAAGAGCGACGAAGACTTCGTCAACGCCAGAGAAAAGCGCAGAAGCGAACTGGAAGTCCTCAATTATAACCTGTCCAGGGAAGAAGAACTGCTTTCCGGCCGTCAGGAATTTTTGAATACCCGTTTCAAAAACCGTGACGATCAATACCGGGCAAATGCCGCCAAGGCCGAAGAAGAGATCAAGGCTTTGGAAGAAGAGATCTTCTCACTCAATCATTCTTATGAAGAAAAGACCGCTTCCTTGAAGCAGAAGATCGAGGATGCCAAGAAGGCCAACGCCGAAGTCTTGCGCAATATCAACCAGAAGAATGATGATGAGATTCAAGGCGTAAGAAAAGAATATGCCGCCAGGATCGAATCGATTGAAGAACAGATCGCCCAGGCCAAGAACGGCATCGGCGACATGAACAAGCAGATCGCGATCGTCCAGAAGCAGATGGAAGACAACAACAGCGAATACGAAGATAAGAAGCTGTCTCTTGATGATGCACATGAAAAGGAAATGATCGAGATCAACGCCCAGCGTTCAAAGATCGATGACAAGGCAGCGGCTTATGAAAAGAAAAACGCTTCCCATATGGAAACCAACCGGAAGCGTGAAAAGGAAATCGCCGACAAGATTGAACTGATCAAGACAACCAAGCAGAAGCTGATTCAGAAAGAAGAAGAAAAGGAAGCTGCTGCTTTCAATAAGGAAAAAGAAGATATCGAGATCGCCATCAGCAAGCTCCATCAGACCAGAAACGATCAGAACGATGATTTCAATGAACGTATGGACCAGATGAAGGCCCGCTACGAAAAACTGATCGAAGATAAGAACGGCGTCATCGAAAATCTGAAACATCAAAGAGATGAACTGGTTTCCACCACCAGCTCGCAGGAAGCTGCCTTAGAGGCAACCCTGGTTTCCGTCAAGGAAGACCAGGAAGAAAAACTGGCGCAGCTGGCAAGAAACCACGATGCCGACATGGAAGAACTGAAGGCACAGGAAGATGCCAAGGTCGCCAGCATTAATGCAGTCTTTGCCAACCATAAAGAAGAACTCAATGCCCTGATCGCGCAAAAGGATCAGTATCTTTCCGATCTGGAAAAGACCAGGGAAGAAAATGAGAACTCCTTCCTGAATGCGCAAAGGGAATATGAAGAACTGAAAGTTTCTTCGCAAAAAGAAAATGAAGAACTGGAAGCCGACATCGACCGCAAGGAAAAAGAGCTGACAGAAACCATTGCACAGCAGCGCAAGGAATACGAAAAACAGACCAAGGATCTTAACGATCTGCTGGCCTTCTTAAAAGATTCCGCAAACGAAAAGCTGGACGATCTGAAACGCAATCTCAGCACTCTTCGCAGTGAACTCAAGACCAGATACCAGGATTATTCCGCCGGACTGGATCAGAAGCTGGAAGAAGAAAAGGCAAAACATGAAAGCGACCTCAACACACTGAAAGCCAATCTGGCAGAAGAAGAAAAACAGCTGGAGAACCGCAACGCCTTTTTAAGCGAGCGCTTCAGAAAGCGTGAGGATCTTTACAAGGAAAAGGTCAAGGAAAACGAGATCGCCATCGATGATCTCAAGTCTCAGATGGATTCGATTGCCAAGAAGTTTGAAGACAAGGACGCCCTGTTAAAGAGGGAACTGGAACAGACGAAGGCGGACAACGAAAAACAGCTCAAGGACAAGAAGAACGAATACGAGACCATCCTGGCTGATACCAGAAAAGAGTACGAAGAGATACGCGGCAGAATCAATAACGATATTTCCGATATCCGCAACCGCATCGGCTCTTTGAACAAAGAAATCATCCGCATCGAGAAAGACGGTGAGAACTATTACAACGACTACCAGTCAAGAGTGCTCAACTTCTCCAAGGACAAGGACGCTTATTTAAAGAATGTGTCCGACTTGAAGGAAGAACTGAGCCAGCGCATGGCTGCTGTTTTGACTAAGATGGCCGAAAACGATGCGACTTATAAAGGCAAGATCGCCGACATTGACGAGCGCCGCGAAGAAGCCAACAGGCAGCATGAGGAAAAGGTCCTCCAGGCTCAAAGTGAGTACCAGCAGAAAGAGAGTGAGGCCAACGCCGCACATGAGGAAGACCTCGCCAGAGCTTTGAAGGCCCATGAAGAAAGCATGGCTGCCATCGAGCTTGATTACAGTAACAGGATCAAGGAAGCGCAGGACGAGTACGAGGCTAAGAAAAACGAGTATGAGACGGCCAAAGCTTCAATTGATGAAGAACTGGAGAAGGTCAACACCGATACTGCCGATAAGATCAAGGAGATGGATGAAGAAAACAGCCGCCTGAATGAAACCATTTCCCGTATCAAGGTTGAAATGGAAGACAAGGAAGCTGAATTCAAGAACCAGATCGCCGTACTGGAAGAAGAAAAGAATGCCAGACTCTCGCAGATGGCTTCCAAGCAGGAAGCAGACCTTCTGAAGATCACCGAAGAATATGAGACGCTTCCAAGCAGACAATTGCAGGAAGTGCGCGACGAATATGCAGCGAAGCAGCGTGAATACAACGACGTTGCTGCACAGATCGCCGCCAGAAGAAGGGCGATCGACGACAAGGAAGCAGAAGAAGTCGAAAAAAACAATCAGGAAAAGGCCAACGCCGATGAGGTGCTGAAACAGGCGAAAGACGAGTACGAACGCAACCGCAAGGAAGCGGAAGACCTCGAAAGCGAACTCGGAAATGAGCTCGCCAGACGCCAGGGCGAACTGGATCAGTTCCGTCAGGATCTCTCCGATCAGCTGCAGCAGATCAAAGATACCAATGCCAGCGAATTGCAGAGATTATCTGACAAGCTGGAAGACGAATACGAAGAAGTCGAAAGACAATACAGAGACAAGCAGTCCGAGACAGAGAAGCAATACGAGGAAAAGGTCAAAGCATTCCGCGATGAACTGCAGACCAAGAAGGATTCCCTCGATTCTTTGATGAATGAGATCGCTTTGCGCAAGCAGACGACCGAAAAAGAATGCATTGCCCGCTATACTGTCGCCGCTGACAAGACGAAGAATACGCAGCAGGAACTCGATGAGCTGCTCAAAGCCAATGAGTTCAAGCGCCAGGAACTCTCTCTTGCCTTAAAGCGCAAGCAGGAAGCTATCTCTGCCGAGATCGACAAGCTCAAGAAGGGCTATGCCGGTGTCCTCGATGAAAAGAAGGCGGCATACGAGAAGTATCTTGCCGAGGTCAATGAAAAGTGCACCAACCTGCGCAATGAGATCAACGACCTGGAAAACAAAAAGGCGATCGAACAGTCTAAACTCGAGACTTATGAAAACGAGAAGCAGACTTCGATCAACGATCTGACCAGAAGCGTCAAAGATTATATCGACAATGTCTCCGAGCAGATTTCACAGCTGCAGGATAAGCAGCATGAACTGGAAGATGTCCACAACAAGCGCATCTACAACATCAAGACCGAGATCGCTTCGACGATGTCGGAATACGATACCTTATTGAGAAGCCGTCCGGAACTTCTGGATGACACCAGAGAAAAGGGTGAAAACGATCTGGCAAAGCGCACCAAGCTCTTCAGAGAAAAACTGGATTCTTTGGAAAAAGCCCATGGCGAGATCCTGACCGGACTGGCCAACAAGCGCAACGAGGCGATTGATTCGATCTCCCGTGAGATCGGTCAGCTGGAGATCGACAAGCAGGATCGTCTCAAGAAATACGAAGAAGAAATACAGGCACTCTCCACAGCTTATGAAGCGATGCTGAAGGATGAAAGAGACAGACAGGCTTCCATGGCCGCCGACATCCGCAAGGCCAAGGCAGAGCAGGACAAGTTCATCAACAATATGTACAACCAGGATCTGAACGTTTCTTCCGACTTCAAGGAAGAAAAGAAGCGTCTGGAACAGCTGCATATCGATTCGTTGAATGAAAGCTCGGCAGAATTCGCTGCGCAGTCCAAGGCACTGAAAGAGAGCTTCGATGAGCTCATCTCGCAAAGAAAAGCCCTCAATGGTGAGATCGCTTCGATCGTTCGTGAATACAAACGCATCGATGATGATATCGCCAAGAAGCAATTGCAGCTTCGCTATGAGTGCAACGCCAAACTTCTGGAAGTCAGAAAGCTTCTGGAAGAAGAACAGAGCCGCCGCAAGGAGAAACTGAATATTCTGGATATCCTCAACGACGACGCCAACAATATCATCAGTTAAGAAGCACAATCGTGCTTCTTTTCTTTTAAGCAAAAGAAAAAGGCGACCGGGTCGCCTTTTTCTGGTTTTAGTGATTCAATGCCTTCAGCATCAGTTTGGATACCTGAAGGGCATATTTTGCCGGATCTTCCAGTTCCAGACCGGCCATCAGCGATGCCTGATCGTAAAGCAGATCGGCATACTCGTCGATATCGCCGTTTTCTTCGTATTGTTTCTTCAATGCTGCGAAGAGTTCATGATCCGGATTGATCTCCATGATCTTGTTGGCTTTGGCGCCTTCCTGATTCATGGAGCGCAGGATCTTTTCCATTTCGATCGACAGGTTGTCATCGGAGACCAGACAGACCGGATAGGTCTTCAAGCGGGTCGATAGACGAACATCGCTGACCTTATCTTTCAGAATTTCCTTGATCCTGGCAAGCAGATCCTTGCTTTCTTCGTTCTTCTTTTCCAGCTCTTCCTTTTCTTCCTTGCTGTCAAGGTCCAGATCGCCTTTTAAGATGGACTTGAACGGTTTGCCGTCATATTCCATAAGGATGGAAGTCATGAATTCATCGACGGAATCGGTGAAGTAGAGTACTTCGTATCCCTTATCGAGGACTTTTTCCATCTGCGGCAGCTGCTTGATCTTATCGATGGATTCGCCGGCCGCATAGTAGATCTCTTTCTGATCTTCCTTCATGCGGGAGACGTATTCTTTCAAGGTGACGTACTTGTCTTCTTTGCTGGACTTGAACATGATCAGATCGATCAGCACGTCTTTGTTGGCGCCGAAGCCGTCGTAGCAGCCGTACTTGAGCTGGGAACCGAAGGCATCGAAGAACTTCTCATAGTTTTCTCTGTCTTTTTCCAGCATGTTTTCCAAAGTGGATTTGATCTTCTTGTCGACAGATTTCTTCAGAGCGTTCATCTGGTAATCTTGTTGCAGGATCTCACGCGAGATATTTAAGCTCAGATCATCGGAATCGACAACACCGCGGATGAAGCGGAAGTAATCGGAGACGATTTCCTTTGCCTCGTCCTTGATGAAGACGCCGCGGGAATACAGCTTCAAGCCAAGCTTGTAGTCACTCGTATAATAATTGAACGGTCTTTGCGACGGGATAAACAGCAGGGCTGTATAGGATGTGTTGCCTTCAACCTTGTAGTGAATGGTCTTTAACGGTTTGGCATAATCGTAGAACTCATGCATATAGAAGTTTTCGTAATCTTCATCCTTGATCTCTTTCTTGGACTTTTTCCAGATCGGCTGCATGGAGTTGACAGTTTCAAGTTTGTTGACTTTCTCGCTCTTGCCGTCTTCCTTGTATTCATAGCTTTCAACCATCATTTCGATCGGATAGCGGATGAAGTCTGAATACTTCTTGACGAGGTTTTTGATCTCGTTGCTGTCCAAATACTTGTCGTATTTCTTTTCCTTGCTGTTCTTGCGGATGTAAAGGGTAATGGTTGTGCCTTCTTCCGCCTTATTGTCAGAAGTGATCTCGTATCCGTTCATATCGGAAGTCCACTTGCTGGCTTTTTCTTCGTTGACTTTTCTTGAACAGACTTCTACGCGGTCGGCAACCATGAATGCCGAGTAGAAGCCGACACCGAACTGGCCGATGATGTCTGCTTCACTTTTCTCATCCAGCTCTTTCTTGAACTCGAAGGAACCGGATCTGGCGATGGTGCCCAGATTTTCTTCCAGTTCTTTTCTATCCATGCCGATGCCGTTATCGGAGATGGTGATCGTCCGGTTTTCTTTATCGATGTCGATGTGAATCTTCGGATCTTCAAAGCGGATCGTCTCATCAGTCAAAGACAGAATGTGTCTTTTATCCAAGGCATCCGATGCATTGGAGATCAGTTCTCTTAAGAAGATATCGGTATTGGTATAAATAGAGTTGGCCATCATGTCCAGTAATCGTTTGGATTCGGTTTTAAATTCTTTTACTGCCATTTTATTGCCTCCTTAGCATGTCATTAGCACTCTATATCATAGACTGCTAATTAAATATATCATTAATTAAACGTCAAATCAAGTAATGTATAATGAATGTATGCTGAACATCGTAAATAAAAGCAGATATAACGATCTGAAAGACTACTATCCCTACCTGGAAGAATACTATCAAAAAACACTTGAGGTCTTACAAATTGAGGACAATTATGTCCTGTCGTTGATCATCTGCGGTCCGATCACCATCAAAAGGATCAACCGCGATTATCGAAACAAGGACGCTGTTACTGATGTCATCTCTTTTGCCTTGTTGGATAACGAGGATGCCGTGGAGTATGAAGACCGCATTGAACTGGGTGATATCTTCATCAACCGCCAGCGTGTCTTTTCCCAGGCGAAAGAGTACGGTCATTCCGTAAAAAGAGAATTCGTTTTCCTCTTTGTCCACGGCTTGCTGCATCTGTTAGGCTATGATCATATGAACAAGGAAGATGAAGAGAAGATGTTCTCTTTACAAAGACAGATCGTCGGAGATCTGAAATGAAAAAGAAATTTGCCGATTCCTTTAACGGTCTGAAAACAGCCTTAAAGCACAAGGCGGTCCTGGTGCAGTGCTTTCTTGGGGCAATGGCCGTGATCGGCGGTCTGATTATTTCTTTGGACTATTATGAATGGCTGGCCTATATCATCTGCATCTTCATGGTGATCTCCACCGAAATCATGAACACGGCAGTTGAAAGGATCGGCGATTATCTCAATATGCATGAAGATGAAAGAATCAAAACGATCAAGGATCTTTCCAGCGGGGCGGTACTCACCGCCAGCATCGGAGCCCTTGCCGTATGTATCTTTTCATTGATCAGGAGGTTATGATAATGACTCATGAAGAGCTGGTAAAAGAAGCGTTCAAGGCGATGGACAATGCCTACGCCCCTTATTCGAATTATCATGTCGGTGCCTGCGTCTTATGCAAGGACGGAACGACTTTTTACGGTGCCAATATTGAAAATGCATCCTTCGGCGGCACCAACTGCGGTGAAAGAAGTGCGATTTTCGCAGCCTATTCCAGAGGCTACCGCAAGAAGGATATCGAAGCGATCGCCATCGTAACGGACGGCAAGCGTATCGGTGCACCTTGCGGCATCTGCCGTCAGGTTCTCTCCGAACTGCTCGAACAGGGAACGCCGATCATCCTTTCCAACGGCAAAGAGACGATTGAAACCAACATCTATAAACTGCTGCCGTTCCAGTTTTCCAGTGAGGACCTTGATTAAATGAAGTCCGGTTTTATTGCAATACTGGGCCGGCCGAATGCCGGCAAGTCGACGCTGATCAATTCGATCATGAAGGAAAAGATCGCGATTACGACACAGAAGGCACAGACGACCAGGAATGCGATCCTGGGCATTTTGAATGATGAAGATTCCCAAATCGTCTTCATTGATACACCGGGTATCCATGAGGCCAAGACGGCTTTAGGTACCTACATGAACAGGGAAGCCTTGTCGCAAGCGGAAGGCGTGGATATCATCTACTACATCGTCGATGGGACCAAGGGCCTTCAAAGCGAGGACAAGCAGATCCTTGAAAGAGTCTTCTCCTATGGTGCACCGGTCTTTCTTCTGGTCAACAAGATCGATGAGATCTCCTCGGATCTTCTGATCCGAAGGCTGACGTACGCTTCCGACAATTATTCCTTTGCCGAGATCATTCCGATCTCCGCTTTGAAGAAAGACAATATCGATGAGCTGATCGCCACTTCAAAAGGATATCTGACCGATTCGGTTCAATACTATCCGGAAGATGTGAAGACCAATATGAACCTGGATTTCCGCATCTCCGAGATCATCCGCGAAAAGATCATCCTGAATACCCGGGAAGAAATTCCGCATCTGGTGGCCGTGCGCATTGAAGAGATCAAGGAAAAGACTTCCAAAGTACAGATCGAAGCGACCATCATCTGCAACAAAGACACCCACAAGGGCATCATCATCGGCAGAAGCGGTTCGATGTTAAAGAAGATCAACGATCAGGCTTCCAGCGACATTGCGCGTCTGTTTGACGGCAAGAAGATCATCCTTTCTCTTTATGTCAAAGTGGAAGAGGACTGGCTGAATTCACAGAAACAGCTCTTTGATCTGGGATACTTCTCAGGTGACAGGGATGAATGACAAGATCACTGCTTTTGTCTTAAACCAGAGCGATTACAAGGAAGCTGATGTTCTGATGCAGGTGGCCAGTAGAGAGTATGGCGTCATCTCCCTGGTCGGCAAGGCCGGCAAGAAGCTTTCCAGCAAGAATCATTTTCTGCCGATGTGCCTCTATGAATTCATCATCGACTACAAGGAAGGCAAGGACATCTTTTCCATCCACGGCTACAAGCTGCTGGAAAATTATTTCGAGGATAAGGACATCGGTATGATGTCTTTCAAAAATGTGATCCTGGAGCTGGTATTGAAGAACCGCGATATCGATTGCTTCGATCCGCTGCTCTTTGTTTTCCGTAATATAAATAAGGAAAACCGTTATCTGCCCGGCTGCATGTTTCTGTCTTATATCATCAAGCGTTTCGGCATCATGCCGATCGTTGATGGCTGTGCTCTGTGCGGAAACAAGAAGGTCGTCACTCTGTCCAACCGTCATGGCGGCTTCCTGTGTCTTGAACATATGGGTTCCGAACATCCTTTGCCGGTCGAGACTTTGAAAAAGTTCCGTCTGATCATCAAGGGGGAATTCAAGGATTATGAGGTGCTGAAACAGTTTCCTTACGACTACCGAGACTTTACATTGCTGATGGACTTCTATCTGGCCAACAGCGACGTGAGACTGCGTTCTTACGATTTCTACAAGACGATAAACTGATATGAAAAAGATATTGATCGTATTTCTCTTACTGATGTTAAGCGCGTGTTCCCGACGTGCCTTTTCGATCAATACGGATAACGTCAATGTCATGGACTATGAAACGCAAGAGATCGACGATGCACTCCATTCTGCCGAATATCTGGTCATCGATATGTCCGACTGCGATTACCTGTATGCCAAAAACGCCGATGCCCGCATGTATCCGGCTTCTTTGACCAAACTGGTCACCATGGACGCTGTCCTGAATCTGAGTGAAGATCTGAGTGATCATTCCTCAGTGACTTACGATCAGGTAGAAGCTCTGATCGATGAGGATGCTTCTTTGGCGTATATTCAAAGGGACTATCCATATACGCTGTCAGATCTTTTGTATGGCCTGATCCTTCCTTCCGGTGCCGATGCGGCATTGGCCCTGGAAAACTACTATGACAGTCTTGGCATTTCTCTGGTGGATGAAATGAACACATTGTGCCAGGAACTTGGCTGCACCATGACCCATTTCACAAATTCGACCGGTCTTCATGACGACGATCACTATACCTGCCTCAATGATCTTTATCTGGTGGTGAGAGACATTCTGAAGTTTGAAAAGGGCAGAGAGATCCTCAATTCTTTGTCGCATACTTTGGAAGACGGCACCGTTGTGCGTACGACGATGGGCGTCGCTTACCGCGATCTGGATTTTGTCATCCTGGGCGGCAAGACCGGCTATACGCCGGAGGCCGGCCAGAATATCATCACCCTGTGCAAAGACAAGGGCAGATCTTATCTGGTCATGACCGGAAACGCCTATGGCAATTATTCTGAAAACCAGTACTGGCACTACGATGATGTCGTAAAAATATTTGAATATATGCATAAAGACTAATATAATGGTTACGTGGGGTGCCGCAAGGCTGAGATCATACCCGTAACCTGATCTGGATAATGCCAGCGTAGGGAAGGCACCTTTTGAATGGAGGTGTTTTTTTATGGAAAAATCTAATTCTGCTGTAAAGACGATCGCTTATATGGCGATCTATTGTGCCGTCTTTGTCGTCTTTGACAGAGTCTCCGACATGCTGAACCTGTTCAAGATGGCATCGGGCGGCAAACTGAATTTCGGACCGATCGCCTTGCTTGTGTGTTCCTACCATTTAGGCTGGAAGAAGGGCGCAATGGTCGGCGTTGTTTCCGTCTTTCTGCAGCTGGTCATCGGGTCGGTATCCTGGTATGGCATCGGCAGCTTCTTGCTGGACTATCTGATCGCTTATGCCGTCTATGGCATTGCCTCAATGTTCCCGAATTTCGGTTATTTCTATTCCGGCATTTTAGTGACCAGCGTTATCCGTCTGCTGTCATCCACTCTGGCCGGAACCATTCTTTGGGAAACGCCGTTCTGGGCTTCGTTATCCTATAATGCAACTTACATGATCCCGACAACCGTATGTGCGATCATCGTTGTTCCGCTTCTGGTGGAACGTCTCAAACCGGTCTTCAGAAGATACCAGTAAACAAGGCGTGGTTTGAAGTCTTCCATATTGTGATATAATGCAAAAGCATGGAAGAACTAAAGATCGGAGACAGTGTATTCGTACAGTCCTATAAACACAACGGTTCATTGCACAGGACCTGGTCAAAGGCCCTGGTCGTTGATGTCTTAAAAGACTGCTATGTCGTCGTGACGGACCACACCTGGGTGGTGGAGGCCGATAACCGGCGCTGGCTGACCAGAGAACCGGCAATCTGTTTCTACTATAAGAATAAGTGGTTCAATATTATTTCCATGGTCAGAAAAAGCGGCATTTATTATTACTGCAATGTCGCGACACCGAGCATCTATGACGGAGAGGCGATCAAGAATATCGACTACGACCTGGATGTCAAGGTCTTCCCGGATGATACCTATATGGTATTGGATGAGAACGAATTTGAATATCATTGTCACAAGATGAATTATTCAGATGAAATAAAACAGATCTGTATCGATGCGAAGGATGAACTGGTTGATATGGTGAAGAATAAGACGGTGCCGTTTCAATTCTCCTATATCAATGACTACATCATGAAATACTTCGAACTGCTGTTTGAAAAAGAGTAAAAGAACTGAAGAAAACGACATTTATCACAAAAATAAAAAAAGTGAAAAAAGTTGTTGACTTCAGTTCTTTATTTTGATAGTATAAATAGGCACCCCACAAGTGAGCACCGAATGGTAAACACTGATGAGATGCGATTCGATCTTTGAAAACTAAATAAGAAGCAATTAAACAAAACGTCAATTCATTTAAACCAAGAACGATTAAGTTCTTAAATATCGAGTCATCAAACGGAGAGTTTGATCCTGGCTCAGGATGAACGCTGGCGGCGTGCTTAATACATGCAAGTCGAACGGATGAAGGAAGAAAGCTTGCTTTCTTCCCGATTCAGTGGCGAACGGGTGAGTAATACGTAGGCAACCTGCCCCAAAGCGGGGGATAGCAGTTGGAAACGACTATTAATACCGCATAGGTAATAGGGAGGCATCTCCTTATTATTAAAGGTGCGTTTGCACCGCTGTGGGATGGGCTTACGCTGTATTAGCTAGTTGGTGAGGTAACGGCCCACCAAGGCGATGATACATAGCCGGTCTGAGAGGATGAACGGCCACATTGGGACTGAGACACGGCCCAGACTCCTACGGGAGGCAGCAGTAAGGAATTTTCGGCAATGGACGAAAGTCTGACCGAGCAACGCCGCGTGAGTGATGAAGGTCTTCGGATCGTAAAGCTCTGTGGTAAAGGAAGAATACCATGTTTAGGAAATGATTCATGGCTGACGGTACTTTACTAGAAAGTCACGGCTTACTACGTGCCAGCAGCCGCGGTAATACGTAGGTGGCAAGCGTTATCCGGATTTATTGGGCGTAAAGGGTGCGCAGGCGGTCTGTTTAGTCTGAGGTGAAAGCGTTGAGCTTAACTCAATTAAGCCTCGGATACTGGCAGACTAGAGTGCAGAAGAGGGTTATGGAATTCCATGTGTAGCGGTAAAATGCGTAGATATATGGAGGAACACCGGCGGCGAAGGCGGTAACCTGGTCTGTTACTGACGCTCAGGCACGAAAGCGTGGGGAGCAAATAGGATTAGATACCCTAGTAGTCCACGCCCTAAACGATGATTACTAAATGTTGGGGAAACTCAGTGTTGTAGCTAACGCAATAAGTAATCCGCCTGGGGAGTATGCACGCAAGTGTGAAACTTAAAGGAATTGACGGGGCCCCGCACAAGCGGTGGAGTATGCGGTTTAATTCGACGCAACGCGAAGAACCTTACCAGGGCTTGACATCCCCTGCAAAACTATAGAGATATGGCAGAGGTTATCAGGGTGACAGGTGGTGCATGGTTGTCGTCAGCTCGTGTCGTGAGATGTTGGGTTAAGTCCCGCAACGAGCGCAACCCTTGTCTTTAGTTACCATCATTTAGTTGGGGACTCTAGAGAGACTGCCGGTGATAAACCGGAGGAAGGTGGGGATGACGTCAAATCATCATGCCCTTTATGTCCTGGGCTACACGCGTACTACAATGGCGTACACAACAAGAAGCAATACAGCGATGTGGAGCAAAACTTACAAATTACGTCTCAGTTCGGATCGAAGTCTGCAACCCGACTTCGTGAAGTTGGAATCGCTAGTAATCGCGGATCAGCATGCCGCGGTGAATACGTTCTCGGGGCTTGTACACACCGCCCGTCAAACCATGAGAGTCGGTAATACCCGAAGCCGGTGGCATAACCGTAAGGAGTGAGCTGTCTAAGGTAGGACCGATGATTGGGGTTAAGTCGTAACAAGGCATCCCTACGAGAACGTGGGGATGGATCACCTCCTTTCTAAGGAGAAAAACTAGTACATTTTAAGGACGTTTGTTCAAGCAGTTTCTTATTTAGTTTTGAGAGATTGAATCTCTCAATTCGTTCTTTGAAAACTGAATAACACACAATGATATAGAGATAAAAATGGTTTTTTCTGAATAGTTAGAAAAAGATTTCAAACGAAAAACAGTTTAAAAAACAGTTTTCTTACACATATTCGATAAAATGAAAAGAGCGTACGGTGAATGCCTTGGCATTAAGAGTTGATGAAGGACGTAACTAACAGCGATATGCCTCGGGGAGTCGTAAGTAGACAACGATCCGGGGATCTCCGAATGGGGCAACCCAATTACGGTAATACGTAATTACTTCTTAGATCAATACATACTCTTTGAAGGAGCAACCCAGGGAATTGAAACATCTTAGTACCTGGAGGAAAAGAAAACAAATCAGTGATTCCGTAAGTAGTGGCGAGCGAAAGCGGAAGAGGCCAAACCGACTTTGAGTCGGGGTTGTAGGACCATAACGTGGTATCTGAGTGGATAGTAGAACGATCTGGAAAGGTCGGCCATAGAAGGTGATAGCCCTGTACACGAAATCTTCCTTAGAACCTATTGGTATCCTGAGTACGGCGGGGCACGTGGAACCTTGTCGGAATCTGCCGGGACCATCCGGTAAGCCTAAATACTCCTTAATGACCGATAGTGAACCAGTACAGTGATGGAAAGGTGAAAAGAACCGCTGGCGCGGAGTGAAATAGAACCTGAAACCGTATGCTTACAAAAAGTCAGAGCACATTTATGTGTGATGGCGTGCCTATTGAAGAATGAACCGGCGAGTTACGATGTTGTGCGAGGTTAAATCGAAAAGATGGAGCCGAAGCGAAAGCGAGTCTTAATAGGGCGAATTAGTTCAATGTCGTAGACCCGAAGCCGTTGTGATCTTGCCATGGCCAGGTTGAAGGTTGGGTGATACCAACTGGAGGACCGCACCGACCCCCGTTGAAACGTTGGCGGATGAGCTGTGGCAAGCGGAGAAATTCCAAACGAACACGGCGATAGCTGGTTCTCCCCGAAATAGCTTTAGGGCTAGCGTTGTACGAATCTCTGTGGAGGTAGAGCACTGAAATCGTGATGGCCACATCCCGTGGTACTGATCGGTATCAAACTCCGAATGCCATAGATGAATATACAGCAGTCAGACTGTGGGTGATAAGGTCCATGGTCAAAAGGGAAACAGCCCAGATCATCAGTTAAGGTCCCTAAATTTATGCTAAGTGGAAAACGAGGTGGAATTGCGTGAACAGCTAGGAGGTTAGCTCAGAAGCAGCTATCCTTCAAAGAGTGCGTAACAGCTCACTAGTCGAGTGATTCTGCGCGGAAAATTTACCGGGGCTAAGCATAATACCGAAACTATGGCAATACATTTGTATTGGGTAGGGGAGCGTTCTGATCAGCGTTGAAGGTATACCGTAAGGAGTGCTGGAGCGTTCAGAAGTGAGAATGCCGGTGTAAGTAGCGAGAAATATGTGAGAATCATATTCACCGATTGACCAAGGTTTCCAGGGGAAGGTTCGTCCGCCCTGGGTAAGTCGGGACCTAAGATGAGGCCGACAGGCGTAGTCGATGGACAACAGGTTGATATTCCTGTACCTGCTATATTAGTGATGGAGTGACAGATGAGGTTATTATGAGCCGGTTATTGGATTCCGGTTCAAGCTTAGGAGCTGTCAGGTAGGCAAATCCGCCTGATAAAGCAAAGAAGCGATAACGAGCGAACGAGTGATCTAGTAGTGAAGTCATATATGCCTTGTCTCAAGAAAAGCTTCTAAACTTATAATATGGTAGCCCGTACCAAAACCGACACAGGTGGTCAAGGCGAGTAGCCTAAGGTGAGCGAGAGAATTGTTGCCAAGGAACTCTGCAAAATTGTCCCGTACGTTCGCAAGAAGGGACGCTCGAAAGAGCCACAGCAAAGAGGCCCAAGCGACTGTTTATCTAAAACACAGCTCTCTGCTAAGTCGAAAGACGATGTATAGGGGGTGACTCCTGCCCGGTGCTGGAAGGTCAAGGGGATTTGTTAGGCGCAAGCCGAAGCTTTGAACCGAAGCCCCAGTGAACGGCGGCCGTAACTATAACGGTCCTAAGGTAGCGAAATTCCTTGTCAGGTAAGTTCTGACCCGCACGAAAGAAAGACCCCATGGAGCTTTACTATAGCTTAATATTGAGTTTTGAATAAGTATGCACAGGATAGGTAGGAGACTATGATTCGTGGGTTTTGGCCTACGAGGAGTCATTGTTGGGATACTACTCTTATTTCTTTGAAATTCTAACCCGCTGGTTACATCAACCAGGGGGACAGTGTTAGGTGGGTAGTTTGACTGGGGCGGTCGCCTCCCAAAGAGTAACGGAGGCGCTCAAAGGTACCCTCAGATTGGTTGGAAATCAATCGGCGAGCGTAATTGCAGAAGGGTGCTTGACTGCAAGACCTACAAGTCGAGCAGGGACGAAAGTCGGAAATAGTGATCCTGCGGTTCAGTATGGAATGGCCGTGGCTTAACGGATAAAAGCTACCCTGGGGATAACAGGCTGATCTCGCCCAAGAGTTCACATCGACGGCGAGGTTTGGCACCTCGATGTCGGCTCATCGCATCCTG
>CADAHV010000002.1:0-49470 GCA_902787775.1 uncultured Erysipelotrichaceae bacterium
CTTCGCATTCTTCCAAGCCGTTGCTGACGATGATCATTGCTTTCATAATTCCACCTCTGATTCAATTATATGTCTTTTTTGTAGTAGAATGAGTATATGAAAAAAATGATGAATCTCTATGAAAGCTGCAAGACACCGATCCGGGTCGCTTATTTCGGTTTCATTCTGGTGGCGATCGGCTTTCTTATTCAGAACGAAAGCGTCAACGTCTTCTATACCTTCCGTTCCAATATAATTCTGTTTATTGCTGAACTGTTTTTGAAGATCGGTGAATTCACCATCATGAATCTTCCGCTGATCTTCATGCTGAATATCGTCTGCAAGAAGGCGAATAATGCAGCGCCGGTCGTCATGGCTCTGGTCGGTTATTTTACCTTTGTGGTGACAACGATGCTGTTTTCGCCGCAGACGCTCAATGCGACGGCATATTCTACCGGTTTTGGCATCAATTCCGTCTTCAACATGCCTTCCGGCACCCGTCTTCCTCTGGAGACCGGCATGATCGGCTCTTTCCTGGTGGCTTTTGCGACCAGAGCGGCTTTCATCTTCTCACGACACAGAGGCAGCTATTCTCTTTCCAATATCTTTGCCCGTGATACGTCCGGACTGATCTATAATTTCCTGTTCTGCTTTGGTTTGGGAATCGTCGTATCCTATACGTTTCCTTATTTTTATATGTATTTGCAAAGAGGGATCACTTTTATCGCCTCCGACCTGCTTGACCCGATGCGGATCGGCTTGTATTCCGCTTTGGACAGGGTCTTATCGATCCTCGGTTTAGGCAACACCATGCGTTATCCGTTCTGGTATACATCGGTTGGCGGTTCCTTCTCCAATACGGTGACCGGTCAGAGCGTTTTGGGCGATGTGAATATCTGGACCTACATCAAGGACTCCAACGCATCCTATGTCGGTGCCGGCCGTTTCATCACGCCGTTCTACATCATCAACATGTTTATCATCCCGGCTTACTATCTGGGAACTCTGTTCTCAATGAGCGATCGGGCAGACCGCAACGTACTGATCGTCGAGTTCCTGTTTGTGATCCTGCTGTCGGTGATTGCCGGCAATCCTTTGCCGACAGAATTATTGATGCTGATGACCTCACCGGCTTTATTGTGCTTCTATCTTGTCATCGTTGCCATCTGTTCCGGTGTTCTGGTAAACTTTGAAGCCTTCCTTGGCTTCTCCAGCCGCATCAGCAATACGGTCATCGCCATGCCGGGCAGCTTTGCGGATTTCATCATCAACATCCGCAACTCTTCCCTGATCCCGTCGATCCGCACCATTCTGATCGTCGGCCTGTGCGCTTTTGTCGTCATGCTTGTGCTCACCATGTTCTATTACCGCTTCCTGGCTTTCGACTTCGTCAAGACCGGCAAGGGTGAGATCCTGGTGGATGACATCATCCGTGTCGCCGGCGGTCCGGAAAACATCATCAATGCCGGTTCGGGCCTGTTCAAACTCAATGTCTATATCCGCGATCCGGAGAAGATCAATTACGAGAAGATACAGGATATCGGTATCCGCAAGGTCGTGGAAACCAGAAACGGTCTGACTTTCGAACTTGGTACTTCGTGCAACGCGATTGCCAGACGCATCAACAAAAAGCTGATCAAAGAGACTGCCTGAAACTTTGCTGTATGAAATACTTTTCAATTATTGACATTTCTTACAAGTTTGAACTAAAATTGAATAGTATTTGAGAAAGGTGGCTTATTATGGCAGCAAAAAGAACGTATCAACCTAGTAAAAGAAGACGCCAGAATGTCCACGGCTTCAGAGCCAGAATGAAGACAGTCGGCGGTCGTAAGGTATTATCCAGACGTCGTGCTAAAGGCAGAAAGGTATTATCCGCATAAAGTCACTCAGGTGACTTTTCATTTATTATGAAAAAGCTCTATCGGGTCAGAAAAAACGAAGAGTTTTCCAAGATCATCGCTTTGAAGCATTCGGCGGCGAATGCCTTTTTTGTTGTGTATTCTTCTCCTAAAAAAGAAGGAAATGCCAGAGTCGGCATCTCGGTCTCCAAGAAGCTGGGCAATGCCGTGGAACGCAACCGCATCAAGCGCCAGGTCAGAGAGATGACAAGGGCGATCGTGGACTTTGAAAACTGCCCGAAAGATCTCATCATAATTGTCAGAAAACCCTATTTAAACAGGGCTTTTTCGGACAATAAAAATGATTTGGAAATAGCGATTAAAAAGGCTATAATATAACAGTATGAATAAGGAGCACTCTATGAAAAGTAAACGCTTAAAACTGATTTTATCGCTCATAGCTTTGGCGTTTGTATTGACCGGCTGTTCTACTTCAACCGAGCTCATTACATTAGATACAACATTCTCGGAGGCAATGAATGACGGTTTCCTTTCCGCCTTCATTACCTATCCGCTTTCTCAGGCGATCAACTGGCTGACACCGCGTACCGGTATCTTCCTGGCGATCACGATCGTTACCATCGTCATCAACGCTATCGTTCTGGCCTTCACTTTCAAGTCCAGTGTTGCGATGCAGAAGATGCAGGAGATCCAGCCTGAATTACAGAAGATCCAGGCCAAGTACGAAGGCAGACAGGACGAAATGTCCCAGCAGCGTATGGCAATGGAAATGCAGCAGGTTTACAACAAGTACGGCATCAACCCGCTTGGCTCTCTGGCTGCAACATTCATCCAGTTCCCGCTTTTGATCGGTATGTACAATGCCGTCAGAAGATCGGATGCGGTTGCCCATGCGACCTTCTTAGGCACCAACCTGTCATTGTCGCCGTCACAGTCGATCCCGGCAAAAGAGTGGCTCAACCTGGTCATCTTTGTTCTGATGATCATCTGCCAGTTCATTTCGATCAAGATTCCTCAGTGGCTGGCCGAGAAGCGCGGTAGAGAAGAAGCTGAAAAGCACCATAAGACTTACAAGAAGCCGGAAAACCAGAATCAGACGATGACCTACGGCATGCTGGCAATGGTCGCAGTTGCGATGTTCTCCATTCCGTCCGCCGTTGGACTGTATTACTGTATTTCTTCCATCGTCAATATTGCGAAGACTCTTGTAATTGATCAGATGACACACAAGGAGGCATAAGGATGAAACAGTATACCGGAAGAACATTAGATGAAGTACTCAACAGCATTGCCAGTGAGCAGGGTTGCCAGGTACAGGATATAACTTACAATGTGCTCGAAGAAGAAAAGGGTGGTATTTTCGGTCTTCATAAGTCGATCACCATCGAAGCTTTCACTTCGAAAGATGTCAAAGAATTTATCTTTGATTATCTCGGTGCCTACTTCACTGAATTAAATCAGGGTGTGGCAATCGAAATCATTGTTGAAAAGGATAAAGAAAAAGAAGATGAACTTCTTTACAGAGTCATCCTCGATGCCGAAAACAATGCGATCATCATCGGCAAGAACGGTCAGACCTTAAGAGCGATCTCTACTGTCCTTAAGGCTGCTGTCAATGCGACCTTCAAGAAGAGAATCAACCTGATCGTCGATGTCAATCACTATAAGGAAGACAGATACAAGAAGGTTAAGGCCATCGCCAGAAGAGAAGCGATCAATGTCGCAAAGAGCCATGTTGATTGTGAACTCGATCCGATGCCCAATGACGAAAGAAAGGTCATCCATCAGTATCTGCAGGATTTCAAGAACGTTACGACGGTTTCCGTCGGCGAAGGAAACAAGAGGCACCTTTGCATCAAATACGCTCCTGAGAAGAAAGAAGAAGAAACGGAAGCATAACTTCCGTTTTTTTTATTAAGGCTGACCGTAATAGCCACGAGGTTTGGCTTCTTCTTCGATCTGTTCTTGCGTTAGTACGGTGATCGGCTTATGGGTACCCAGAGCCAGAAGATAGGTCTCGCAGGTCTCTTCCAGATAAAGCGCTGCCGATAAGGCCTGATCGAGGTCTTTGCCATATGCCATGACACCGTGGTTTTTCAAAATGACACACAAACTGTCACCGGCATATTCTACCGTCTGGATGCCCATGCCTTCATCAGAACTGATGGTGAAAGGCGCAACGTTTACCTGGCCTTTGACTTCTTCCAGCATCGTTGTGGAAATCATCGGCAATACGTCACAAACCAAAGACAGGGCAAGTGCTTTTGGCTGGTGGGTGTGGATGACGGCGTTGACATCCATATGGTTCAGGATATAGAGGATGGCTTTCAGATCGCTTGTCGGTCTGCGCTTTCCATCGATGACCTGTCCCTTCAAATCAAGAACGACGATATCTTGAGGCAACATCGTGTCATAGGACATGGCTGTCGGTGTGACCAGCACGTGATCATCGATCCTTAAAGAGACATTGCCGCCGGAAAGGCGTATGAGACCATAACGTTCCATTTTTCTGGCTGTTTCGATCAGTTCTTTTCGTTTTTCTTCGTATAACATCCTTGTCTCCTTATCTTTGTGCCTCGTAAGTTCTTCCGATGGAAAGAAAATGATCGTAGGCTTTCTTAAAATCATCAGCTTTAAAGACCGCCCGGCCGATCACCACGCCATCGGCACCGGCTCTTACGATCTCTTCCAGGTTGGAATCGTTGATGCCGCCGTCAACCCAGATCGGGATCCTGTCGCCCAGCATCTGTCTGGCTTCAGTGATCTTTTCCAGTACCGATTTACGAAACGGCAGTCCTTCGACGTCAGCTTCCACCGATACCAGAAGCAGATGATCGATCTGATCCAGATATGGTTTTATATAGATCAAAGGTGTTTTCAGATTCAGCGCGATCGATGCTTTTTTATTGTATTTATGAACAGTGGAGAAGAATAGCGAAGGATAATTCAGAGTCTCGATATGGGCAGAGATCATGGCGACCTTGCTCAAACATAGGGCTTCGACATAATCCATCGGATTGTTTACTTCCAGATGGGCGTCAAGTTCCACATCCGTACATTGGCAGATCTGTTCGACCATATCCATGCCGAAGCTGATCCCCCTGACGAAGTGACCGTCATCGATATCCAGATGCAGATGTTCGAAGTCTTTTGATTTCTTCAGAACATTGCGCAGATCCATCAGGTCTGCGGAATAGATGGATGGACTTACGGTAAACATATCAGACCTCCTGTAATGATTCTGCCAGCTGATCAAGGGCTTGCAGGGCTTTTTCGTAGCGCTCATATTTTTCGGCGTAGATCTTCGCGTAGCGCTTGCGCGGGATGTAGGTCCTGAAAGGACGGACCATGACTTCGACGCCTTGTTTCAGATCTTCAAAGACGCCGCATGCCACACCGGCGCCAATCGCCGCACCTCGGGCACCGATCTGGCTTCCTTCGATCGTCTGGATCGGTATCTGCAAGGCATCGGCCATCATCTGTGACCAGACAGGCGAATTGGACAGGCCGCCGGAAAGCTTGGCGATGGAATAGGACTCGATCGGCCGTTTCAGATTGCGAACGTGATGAACGCTGGAAAAGACGACGCCTTCATAGATCGCCCGCAAAAGTGAGACATGATCGTCTTTGGCACTGATGTTTAAGAAAGCACCCCGGGCAAAAGGATGGGTGGCACTTCCGTATATATAAGGTATGAAGATGACATCGCTCTCTTCCGGTCCTCTCATATTGACCTGTTCATTGCATAAGCGGTAGATCTCCGCATCAGAGATATCCGGTGCGTATTGTTTGATGATGCGGCGGATATACCAGGCGAAATTGCCGGCGGACGTCGGCGCAGAATCTTCCATCAGATAGAGGTTTTCCATATAGGAAAGGGTCGCGATGTTGGTGCGCTTATCATAGTTGTCGGTAACCGAGCCGACCAGAAACTCATTGATTGACCAGGTCCCGGCAATGAGACACAGTTCGCTGTCGTTGAGGATACCGCTGGCCAAAGCATTGGCATCGATATCGAAATATCCGGCAGCGACCGGTGTGCCTTGTTTCAGACCGGTCTGTTTTTCTGCTTCCTCACTGATTCTTCCGGCGATGGCTGTACTTTTTAAGACCGGCGGAAACATGTCGAGGCACTCATCGATCCCTAAGACATGGAAGATATAGGGATCGTATTGCCGGCTTGTGAGGTTCATTAAACCGGTGGAAGAAGCTTCCGTGAGTTCACCGTTGAGCTGCCCGGTCAGTTTATAGCGGATGAAATCCTTCATGGACAGAATGTATCTGGTTTTTCGGAGAATGTCAGGGCGATTGGCTTTGAACCAGGGCAAAAGGGCAGCCGGCTGGGCTGACCAGATGGTCTGCCTGGTCAGGGGATAGAGTGTCCTCTCAGTGCCGTTATTCTTGAAGGTCTGGCAAAGTTCATTTGCCCGGCCGTCCGTCGATACGATGGCCGGATAGACTTCCCTGATATTCTCATCGACAAAGACCAGACCGTTGCCATAGGCGGTGATGCCGATCGAAAGGATGTCGGCGGGATCGATCTTACTCTGTTCAAGGATCTGCCTGATGAGTCCGGCATTTGCCTGCCAGACTTCTTCGCTGTTTCTTTCACTGAAGCCTGTTTCCGGTGAATCGATGTCAAGGGAACAGGAGGCCACGGCGATCTGCCTGCCTTCGGTATTGAAAAGAGCGCATTTGATATCACTGCCGCCGTTATCGATGCCAAGAAGGTACTTGTCCATATTGTTTCTTCCTTTCGATCATTGTCGTACAACAAAAAACCGTTATCTCTGCTTCTATTATAGAATATGTGCAGTTAAATAACGGTTAATCAATATAGATTGTTATCCTGTAAAACAAATCCGATCAGTCTTCTGCGGCTTCCAGGATGTCTGTGACATGGGAAGAGGCTCCCAACAGTTCGATTCTTTCGCAGGTTGCCATATGAAAATCGATATAAGCTTTGAAGGTTTCTTCGTCCATCTGGTTGATGGTGCTTCGCATGTAGTCGGTCGCTCCGTCGGCGGCAAAGCGCTTCAGCAGTTTCAGGCCGCAGGCTTTGTTGAGTTCATCCATTTCTTCAAGCCGGGACTGGAAGAAGATCCCGTCAGGATCGCAGATCCGGAAGTCCTTGTCAAGCTTGTCTTTGATCAGGGAATAATTGTTTTCCTTGAAGGCGTATTGAATCAGAGCATATTCGTTCATGATGTAGGTGACAAAGAGGACTCTTTTGCAGATGCGGGCTGCTTCTTTCAAAGCCTGCAGGCGGTCTTCAAAGGAGTAAAGGTGATACATCGGTCCGAAAAGGATGACGGCATCAAATTCCCTGTCCTTAAGCATGTGCAGATCCCGGGCGTCCGCTTCAATGATCCGGATCTCCTTGTCCTTGGCCCGCAGCATGCCGATATTGGGTCTGACCAGCTCGACGGCTGTCACATCATAGCCTTCCTGTTTCAGAAAAAGAGAATACTTGCCCGGTCCGGCGCCGATGTCGGCAATGCGGTCACCCGGCTTTAGATAGTCATGAATGTATTTTATCGATGTGAAAAACTCGACCTGACCATGGCGGGTATCCAGTCTCTTGTTTTCATTGAACTTGTTATAGAATCGGGTCAGTTTTTCTTTTGTCTCGTCCATGTTTCCATTATACGTTCTTTGAACTATAATAGGGATAATGTTTGAATGGCTGTGCAAGACCCTGATCAAGGATCATCAGAATACCGAAGATGAAAAAGTCAGAGAATCCTATGGCGTTGTTTTTTCTTTGCTTTCGATCTTCTGCAACATCCTGATGGTCATCTTTAAACTGATCGTTTCCGTTATAAGCAATTCCATCGCCATTCGGGCCGATGCCCTCAATAACCTGTCGGATGTCGCTTCCAATATGGCGACTTTGTTTGGCTTCCGTCTGGCCGCGAAACATGCGGATGCCGATCATCCTTATGGCCACGGACGCATGGAGTATGTTTCCGGCATGATCGTTTCATTTCTGATTCTTCTGGTTGGCCTGGAGGCAATACGGGATGCGGTTTTCAAGATCCTGAAACCTGTTTCCCTGAATTTCTCATATCTTACGATGGCCGTCCTTCTTGTCTCGATCGCCATCAAGCTCTTCATGGCCTATATCAATGACAAAGCGGGCAAAAGGATCGATTCGCCGACCCTCACAGCGGCAGCTGCCGATTCGCGCAATGATGCCCTGATGACGTCTGCCGCTTTTCTTTCATTGGCGATCTTCAAGCTGACCGGCATCAACAGCGATGCCTGGATCGGACTGATCGTATCGGTTTTTGTATTGAAGGCCGGCATCGGCATTTTCCGTGATGTTCTGGATACGATCCTTGGCAAAGCACCGGATAAGCAGCTGATCGAAAAGATCGAAAAAGACATACGGTCTCATGAAGGCGTCTTAGGCATTCACGATCTGATCTTACACGATTACGGACCGGGACATCGTTTCATGTCTTTGCATTGCGAGGTCGACGCTGCAGTACCGATCATGGAGACGCATGATATGATCGACAACATTGAAGTTGAAATCCTGAACAAGTATAAGATCCTGACGACCATCCACATGGATCCGATCGATACAAGTGATGAACAGGTTTTGAAACTGCGGGAAGAAGTCAGAGAGGCTGTCAAACGTCTTGATCCTTCCTATAATATTCACGACTTTCGTATCGTCAAAGGCGTGACCCATACCAATCTGGTCTTTGATGTGCTGATCCCGGCTGAGGATAAGATCGATCATGAGACATTAAAAAAATCGATCTTTGAAGAGGTTTCAAAGATCGATCCTTCTTATCGCTGTGTTATTCAGGTTGATCATTCTTTTGTATAAACATGATGTTGAGATCTGTCGGCTCTTTGATGCCGGAGATCGTTCCCTGATTGGAGTATTGCCAGATGCGGATCGGATATTCCAGTTTCGGTGAATCGGTATCGTATTGGGCAAACCAGATCGGATAGGCAGCGATCTTATCCATCTCATAATAGGTATCGGCCCAATACTGGTAGGTATAGACCATGACCTCGTAACCGCTTTTCTTCATTTCTTCTAAGAAGGCGATGGTGTTGGCGGTGAGCTGAACCTTATCGATGCCGGTCAGCCGGCTTTCTTCATCTTCCAGAAAAACTTCTTCACAGTCATAGACGATCGGCAGATCGACTTTTTTATCTTTCAGATGTTCCTTGACCCACTCGGCTTCTTCTAACGCTTCTTTTTCATCTTTGGCCTGTGAGAAGAAATAGACACCGGTCAGGATACCGTTTTCCCTGGCACCGTTGTAGTTCTGCAGGAATTTCTCATCTTCATAGAGCAGGCCGGTCGTCGCCCCGCGTCTGCCGATGCGGATGTAGGCGAATTCAACGGAATCTTCCTTGACCTTTTTCCAGTCGATCTCATCCTGAAATTCCGAGACATCGATACCGAAACTGCTGGTGAAGTTCTCATCTTCGTAATAGTATTTGCCGGAAATGGATTCGATCTTTGAATAATCGATCTGGGGACCTTTTTCCTCGGCTGGTTCTACTGTAACCGGTTCTTCTTTGTTGTTTCTGATGAGCCCGCCGATGACGATCATCAGCGCAAAAACCAGAAACAGTACACCGATGACGATCTCCAGTTTTCGGATCCTGTTCTTCTTCATAAATAAATTATATATTATAAGGATATGAAAGAGTTTGATGAAAACATCAGGATCGAAACGGATCATCTGCTGCTGCGTTTTCTTGAAGAAGGGGACGCAAAGGCCATCTTTGACAACATCAATCACGACAAAGAAGTTCTGAAATACTACGTCACCGATTACGTGGAGGACTTTGAGAATTTCAGCCTTGAAAAGATGATCGAGGCCTTCAGGCAGACAAGAAAATACATTCTGGCCATCGTGTTGAAGGAAAGCGGTGAAGTTATCGGCAATATCCTGCAGTGCAATGGCACAAACCGCTATATGAATACGGTCGAAGTCGGTTATGCGATCGGAAAGAAATACTGGAATAAAGGCTATATGTCGGAAGCATTGAAAGCGATGATCGATCTGTTGTTTGAAAGCGGTGTTCATAAGGTGAATGCCTGCCATATTCCGGAGAATATCGCTTCGGGCAGAGTGATGGAAAAATGTGGCATGAAATATGAGGGAAGAAAGATCGATGATCTGTTCTATCACGGCCGCTATTGGGATACGCTCAATTATTACATTATCAATGAGGAAGTATGAATATGGAACACTATCTGATTATCAAATTCAAGGAAAATGTCGATGCGCGAATAGAATTCCCGGAAATCCAGAAGCTTTTTGAAAAGGCAAAGGAAATCGATGGCGTCACAAGAGCTGATGTCTATCTGTCTTCTTTTCCGCTGAAGAACCGCTATGACATGATGATAAAGATCAAGATGAGAAAAGGCGCTTTGCCTTCTTTTGAAGAAAGTGCGATCAATAAGATCTGGGAAGAAAACTATAAGGACAAGATCGAAATCGTGACGGTTTTCGACCGTTAGGGTATAAAAAAACCGCTTACTAGCGGGGATCTATTAACAAGCTGATGGAGCAGGTGATGGGAATCGAACCCACGTAGTCAGCTTGGAAGGCTGAAGTTCTACCATTGAACTACACCTGCAGTCAGTGGTGACTCGACCGGGAATCGAACCCGGGACCCTCTGATTAAAAGTCAGATGCTCTACCGCCTGAGCTACCGAGTCATGATCTTGGCTGGGATGGCTGGGATCGAACCAGCGAAATGACAGAGTCAAAGTCTGTTGCCTTACCACTTGGCTACATCCCAAAGTGGTGGAGAGGGGCAGATTCGAACTGTCGAACTCGTAGAGAGCTGATTTACAGTCAGCCGCGTTTAGCCACTTCGCTACCTCTCCACAGGCTAATAACTACGTTCACCCAACTTGTGAACGCTTAAAAATAATAACATAAAAAACGGGTTTATGCAATAGCTCTTAAAAAAAGAGAATCAGGCTGAAAAAAGAGACTGGAAACAGTCTCATTCTTCGATCTCGTGGATCTGAGCGATGCGCCTCTTGTGTCTTTCACCATTGGAGAAAGGAGTAGTTAAGAAGGTATCGACGATGTCATTGGCCAGTTCGGTGGAAACGATTCTGGCGCCGAAACAGATGATGTTGGCATCGTTGTGTTCTCTGGTCAGTCTGGCGGAAGTTGCTTCCGAACAGCAGCAGGCTCTGATGCCTTTGTGCTTGTTGCAGGCGATGGAGATGCCGACGCCTGTGCCGCAGATGGCAATGCCCAGGTCGACTTCCTTGTTCTGGATGGCCTTGGCCAATACCGATCCGGCCAGCGGATAATCATAGGATTCGGTCGAATCTGTACCATAATTGACGACTTCGTATCCTTTTTCTTTCAGGTGGGACATGACGCTGTTTTTCAATTCAACAGCTGAATGATCATTGGAAATTCCGACTTTCATAGACTTTTAACCTCAAATCAATAATAACATAATTAATGCTATAATGATGTGTATGGGTTTTGAAGTTGAAACACTTAAATTTGAAGGACCGCTCGATCTGATGCTGCATCTGATCCACGAACAGCAGCTGGATATTTTTGATCTGGATATGGCGGTATTGACCGAGCAGTATATTGAATATCTCCATGCGATGGAAGAACTTCATCTGGAAGTGGAAAGCGAATATCTTGTCGAGCTGGCAACGCTGATCGAATATAAATCGAAGAAGCTTTTGCCGAAAAAAGCGGATGAGGAAGAGGAAGATCTGGAAGATCCGAAAGACAAACTGGTCAGAAGACTTCTGGAATATCAGAAATACAAGGAAGTATCCCACATCCTCTATGATTCTTTTGTGGAGAGACAGGATCAGCTGTCCAAGCCGGTCTCCTTTGAAGAGGTCGTGAAACTCAGCAGTGACAGCGATCAGAAGGTGGAAGGGGATCCGTACGATCTTCTCAAGGCCATGAACAAGGTCCTTCGCCGTTTGCAGCTTTCCAGACCGCTGGATATCAAGTTCACCCAGAAGGAACTCTCGACGGAAGACAGGATCTTACAGATCAAGTCCCGTCTGAAGGATCTGCCGGAAACTTTCAACTTTGAAACACTGATCGAAGACTGTGACAACATTCACGAATATGTGATCACTTTTATTGCCATCTTAGATATGGCGAAGGATCACTATCTGACCTTCAGCGTCGATGAAAACGAGAACATATGGTTCAGCAGAGGTAGCAACAATGAATGAAGAAAAGACAGTAGTGGAAACACAAGAAGAAATAGATGAGCTTGAAACTGCCGCAATGGAAACAGCAGAGGAAGAAAGCACGGAAGAACTTCCTGAAAGCGATGATGCAGCTGAAAACGGCGCGGCCGAAGAAGGTCAGGAAGAAGGCAGTGAAGAAGAGATCGACCAGCCGGAAGAAAAGGATGAGTTCCAGCATGGCGAGAATGTGCGCCAGCCGGACAACCCGGAGGCGATCGTTGAAGGCCTTCTGTATATCGTCGGTGAAGACGGGGTTAAGATCGAACAGCTTGCCATAGCGATCGACAAGTCCCTTGAAGATACCCGCATCATTCTGGAAAACATCCAGGCCAAATATGCCAGCGAACTGTTTGGCATCGAACTGGTCTGCTATGGCTCGGTCTATAAATTCATCACCAAAAAGGATGTCTACCCTTATGCCCAGGAACTGTTCGGCGCTTCCAAGCAAAGCACCCTATCGCAGGCTGCCCTGGAGACATTGGCGATCATCGCCTACAAGCAGCCGATCACCAGAGTGGAGATCGAGGAGCTGCGCGGTGTCAGTGCCGATGTGATGTTAAGAAAACTGCAGGCCCGCAATCTGATCCGGGAGGCCGGACGTTCGGAAGCGGTCGGCAGACCGATCTTATACGAGGTCACCGAGGAATTCATGGATTCCTTCAAACTGTACACCCTCAACGAACTGCCGGATCTGCCTGAATATAATAAGGAAGACGAAAGCGAAAATCTGTTTGAATGAAAAGGAACTAATGAAGTTCTTTTTTCAATTGATCGATTTCTTCTTCAGTGAATGCTTTCATGCCTTTTGTAAGACACAGGGAGGCAAAGATCCCGTATCCTTCGATCAGTGTGGAAGTGAAGGTTCCGTCATAGATCTTTCCCTTGCCGCAGGTCGGGGATTTCTGTTTGAGTATGACAAAGTCGCAGTCTTTGATCCGCTCATAGACTCTGGAAGAAGTCTTCTGTAACAGATCATTCAGATCCTCGCCTTTTGAGGTGACTGCTTTGCCGTCTTTCAATTCGATCGGATCATGCGGCAGCGGCAGTCCTGCTTCAAATTCCGGACAAAACAGAAGGATCTCGTGTCCTTCTAAAAGATCAAGTATTTCCTGATTTTTCTTGTTTCCGCCGTCGTATCTTACGTTTTTGCCGTAAAGGCAGGCGGAGAGGGCAATTTTCATATTTTCAGTATATCGTATGTTATCATATTTGATGGAGGTAATAGTTATATGTCTGAATGCACTCATGACTGCAGCAGCTGCGGCCAGGACTGCGCTTCCAGAGCACAGGAACCTGTTGTACCTACTGCAGATACAAAAATAAAGCACATCATCGGTGTTCTTTCCGGCAAGGGCGGTGTTGGCAAGTCCATGGTCTCATCTTTGCTGGCAGTTGAACTGGCACAGCAGGGCTACAATGTCGGTATCATGGATGCCGATATTACCGGCCCGAGCATTCCTAAGATGTTTGGTCTTCACCAGCAGCTTTACGGTGATGAAGCCGGTATCTTCCCGGCTGTCTCAACTCTGGGCATCAAGGTCGTTTCCATCAATATGATGCTGGAAAACGAAGATGATGCCGTCTTATGGAGAGGTCCGATCCTGGGCGGTCTGATCAAGCAGTTCTACACCGAAGTCCATTGGGGAGAACTGGATTATTTACTGATCGATATGCCTCCTGGAACATCTGATATCGCAATTTCGGTCATCCAGCAGATCCCGGTCGATCAGTTTGTCATGGTTACCACACCTTCGAAACTGGTTTCGATGGTTGTCGGCAAGGCGATCAATATGGCAAAGCAGGTCAACAAACCGATCGTCGGCTTAGTTGAAAACATGGCCTATGTCAAATGTGATGCCTGCGGCCACGAGATCAGCATCTATGCCAATGACGAAACGGCTGCCACGGCAGAAAAGTACGGCCTGGAAGTTGTTGCGAAACTGCCGCTTGATCCGGAGCTGGCCAATGATGCCGATGAAGGAAACATCGAAGGCTACAACGGTGACATCTTGAAGACACTTGTTGAAAAATTAAGTAAGGCTTAGGCCTTACTTTTTAATACAAAAATAAAGCACTGTCGACCGACAGTGCTTTTGTTTCTGATGGCAGGGGAGGTAGGGGTTGAACCCACACCAACGGTTTTGGAGACCGGTATACTACCGCTATACTACTCCCCTATGCGCTTATTTATTTTATCTTAAAGCGTTTTATTTCGCAAGGTATATAATTAAGTTGTGGATGGTTTTTCTTTGAAGAGGGTCACGGCTGAATTTTACGATTCGATCGCCTCATACAGAAGGGAAATGATCGAGAGCAAAAGCAGCTTTGATGGGACCTCAAATCTGGACAAATATAATGATATAGAAAAATGGCATCTGAATGTCCTGCTTTTTGAACGGCCGGAAACTTTGCCGCCCGGTTATTCTCTGGCATTTGAATACGTCTTTTTGCATGACAACGAGGTCGTCGGCATGGTCAATATCCGGCCGGACGCCATGAATCATCCTTACCTGAAACGTTTTGGCGGACACATCGGTTACAGTGTCCGTCCTTCCAGAAGGATGACAGGAATCGGTACTCTGATGTTAAAATATGTATTGGAAGTCTGCAAAAACGAATTCCACATGGAGAAAGTCATGATCACCTGTCTTGAAGACAACGAGGGTTCAAGGCGGATCATCATGAACAACGGCGGTGTCTTTGAAAACAAGATCCTCTATCCGCCAGAAGATAAGATGATAGAAAGGTATTGGGTCACACTATGAAGATCGGTGAATTTTCGGACTCTTTTCTGCCCATTATTGATGGTGTAGGCAGGGTCGTTTATAACTATTGCGATACGATCGCCAGAAAAGGCCACGAATGTACAGCCATCGTTCCGATGGATAATTTCGGCTATCGTGGCGGTCTTCCTTTTGAAATCATAGACTACTATTCCCGCAGCGTTCCGCTCATGAGCAAGTACGATGCCGGACTTCCGAAGATCGATTTACATTACAACAACCGTCTGAAGATGACGGATTTCGATATCGTCCATGTTCATACGCCTTTTATTGCCGGAAGCGAGGGTGTGCATTACGCCAGGGATCATAAGATCCCGCTTGTCGGCACTTTCCATTCCAAGTATTACGATGATTTTCTGCAGCTCACCGGCTCGAGACATATTGCCGGTCTGGGAACGGACATCATCGTCAAGTTCTATGAACAGTGCGATGAGGTCTGGGCCGTTTCCGAAAGCTCGGCCAAGACACTGAAGGAGTACGGCTACAGCGGGAAAGTGGAGGTCATGCCCAACGGCATGATGATCCGGGAACTGAATCTGGAATGGATGGACAGCGCAAAGGCACATTTCGGCATTGATGATGATCCGTGTCTTCTTTTCGTCGGTCAGATGAACTGGAAGAAGAATATTCTCAAAATTCTGGAAGCCTGTTCGATCCTAAAAAAGGAAGGCATCGCTTTCAATCTGATCATGGCCGGCAAGGGTCCGCATGAAGATGAGATCAAAGACAAGGTGAAGAAACTGGGGATTGAAGAAGACACCTATATCGTCGGTCATGTTTTGAGGGAAGATCTGCTGAATGGCTTGTATATGCTGGCGGACCTCTTTGTTTTCCCGTCGATCTACGACAACGGTCCGATGGTCGTCAGGGAAGCGGCGAATGCGGGAACTCCTTCGATCGTCGTAAGAGGCTCTTCGGCAGCGGAAGGCATCGACGATATGGTGAATGGCTTTTATTGCGAAGACGATTCCGCAAGTATTGCACAGGTCATCAAAAAGGCCTTTGCCGATCGGGAAAAGACGGCAATGATCGGCCTGGAGGCAAAGGAGACGATTCCGGTTGCCTGGGATGATCTGATCGATACGGTCATCGACCGTTACCAGTATCTCATTGATAAACGCAAAGGGCTCCTGTAGGGAGCTTTTTTGATATGTTATAATTTGAATAACAGAATATTAATATAATAGGAGGAAATTTCATGGCAACACCACATAATGCGGCCAGTGCCGGTCAGATCGCCAAGACAGTTCTTATGCCGGGTGATCCTTTGAGAGCGAAATTTATTGCGGAGACTTTTTTGGAGAATCCGGTCGAGTTCAACTCGGTAAGAAACATGCTGGGTTATACCGGCACCTATAAAGGAAAGAGAGTTTCCGTCATGGGTTCCGGAATGGGCATCCCTTCCATCAGCTTGTATGCGCACGAGCTTTATGCCTTCTATGGCGTCGAGAACATCGTTCGTATCGGTTCCACCGGTACATACAAGGAAGACATCGATGTCTTTGAGACGATCATTGCCACCGGTTCCTTTTCCGAGTCATCTTACGCCAAATGCATGTGCGGCGATGAAAACAGTTTCCAATATCCGGATGCCGGACTCAATGAGAATCTGAAGAAAGCGGCAGAAAAGCTGGGCATCAGCTGCCGTGAGGGCCTGATCTGGTCATCGGATGTCTTCTACTATGATGAAAAGATGCTGCCGGGTGCTTTGCAGACGGCTATCGACAACAACCTCATCGCTGCCGAAATGGAATCGTTCGGCCTGTTTGCGACCGCAAAGAATCTGGGCAAAAAGGCTGCCTGCATTCTGACGGTTTCCGACAACATCATCACGCATGTTGAGACGACAGCAGAAGAGAGACAGTCCAAGCTGGTCGACATGATCAAGATCGCTCTGGAGGCTGTCGAGGCAGAATAATGAGAGTGCTCAATTTCGGTTCTCTGAACTATGACCATGTCTATGAAATGGATCATTTCACGGAACCAAAAGAAACGCAGTCCTCTTTGTCTTATATCCGCAATTTCGGCGGCAAGGGCTTGAACCAGTCGATCGCTTTGGCTAAGGCCGGAATGGAAGTCTATCATGCCGGCAAAGTCGGAAGCGACGGACAGGATTTCATCGACTATCTTGAAAAATACGGGGTCAGAACGGATTATCTGAAAAAGGACGACAACGAGGCAACGGGTCATGCGATCATCGAGATCTGCAAGGGCCAGAACCGTATCATCCTGCACGGCGGTGCCAACCGTTCCGTTGATGATGCCCTGGTCGATGAAGTGTTAAGTCATTTCGGCAATGATGATCTGCTTCTGATACAGAACGAGATCTCTGACCTCCCTTATCTGATTGATAAAGCTCACGAAAAGGGGATGACCATCGCCTTCAATACGGCACCGATGGATGCCGGAGTCTTTGAATATCCTTTGGACAAGATCGATATCTTCATCGTGAACGAGATCGAAGGTGCCGGTCTGGCCGGTATTGACAGCGATGAGAGCGATACGATCATTAAAGCGCTGCAAAAGCGCTTTCCTGACAAGAAGATCGTTTTGACCTTGGGCGAGAACGGTTCCTGTTTTATTCACGGGGAACAGATCGTCAGACAGGGGATCTATAAAGTGGACGTGGTGGATACGACGGCAGCCGGCGATACCTTTACCGGTTTCTTCCTGGCCTCCTATCTGAAAGACAAGGATGTGAAAAAGGCTTTGGAACTTGCGGCGAAAGCTTCATCGATCACCGTTGGCGGCAAAGGCGCGGCAATGTCGATCCCGGAGATAGGACAATTATGAAATATGTAGACATGCATTGTGACACCATTACCGGTCTTTACCGGAATAAGGGGTCACTCAGAGAAAACGATATGCACATTGATCTGGGCAAGATGAAAAAGGGCGAATGTCTCTTACAGAATTTCGCCATCTTTACCTATCTTCCCAAACAGGACGCATCCTTTACCAGAGCAGCCATCGATTATTATTATGAACAGATGGATGCCAACAAGGACCTGATCGCTCCGGCATATTGTTATGACGACATCATTAAAAACGAAACGAACGGTCTGATGAACGGCCTTCTGACATTGGAAGAAGGGGCGGTCATCGACAATGATCTGGCCAAGCTTGATGATTACTACAATCTGGGCGTGCGCATGATCACTTTGACCTGGAACTTCGCCAATGGAATCGGCTTCCCGAACTTCACTCCGGTGGAAGGAATGGAAAGGCCGGAGATGCTTCGGATCACCAACCAGAAGGACGGACTGACGGATTTTGGTATCCAGTATGTCAGAAGGATGGAGGAGCTTGGCATGATCGTCGATGTTTCCCATCTTTCCGATGCCGGCTTCTACGATGTGGTCAAGTATTCGACCAAACCGTTTGTGGCTTCCCATTCCAATGCTCGCAGCGTCTGCGGCGTTGCCAGAAACCTGACGGATGAGATGATCCGCCTGCTGGCAGAAAAGGGCGGCGTGACCGGTTTGAATTACTGTTCATCCTTCATCGATGACAACGATACCGGCTATACTTCCATCGCTTCCATGGTCGAACACGTCCGTCATATCGCCAAGGTGGGCGGCATCGACTGCATCGGCCTGGGTTCTGATTTTGACGGCATCGGCTCAACACTGGAGATCAAAGACTGTTCGGGCATGCAGAAACTCTATGAGGCCTTAACGCCGTATTTCACGCAAGAGGAACTGGAGAAGATCTTCTACAAGAACGTCTTACGTGTTTATAAGGAAGTCCTCAAATAAACAAAACAAAAAAGATCCGCCTTCTGATCACGTTTGTGAAGAAGGACGGATCTTTTTCTATGTCTTGATCAGGCTGCTGCTTCCTGCAGACATTCTTCCAGGGCGATGGAAAGTCTTTCCAGAAGCTCTTTCTTGTCTTCTTCCTTTAAGAAGGAGTGCTTGACGGAATTGATATTCATCAAAATGAGGTCTTCGTATTCAAAGCCCATCTCATTGAGACAGTGATCGTATTCATCTTCCAGAGTGATTCTGGACATCGTCATGTTGTCGGTGTTGATGGTGATCGGAACACCAAGGGAATAGAGATTGTATGCCGGATGAAGTTCATAGGATTCCCTGGTCTGGCAATGGACGTTGGAAGTCGGACAGATCTCTAAGGCGATGTCGTGATCGGCGACATAGCGGCTGAGATAAGGATTTTCATAGACATGGTGACCATGACCGATCCTGACTGCTCCCATATCGATGGCATCTTTGACGGTGCGCCAGTCCTGTGAATCGCCGGCGTGGCAGATCAAAGGTGTTCCCAGATCCTTCGCCGTTTTGAAAAGCGGGGCAAAATTGGAGAGGGGGACAAAGCCCTCGGCACCGGCCAGATCCATGCAGACGACACCCTTGTCAAGGTATTTGTGGGTGATCATGGCGGTTTCCATATTGGCATCCCAGTTGAGATCTTCGGTTCCGACGCACATCATGCAGCAGATGATGCCGATCTTTATTGATGGATTTTCTTCCAAGCCCTGTCTTCTGCCTTCCAGTACGGCTTTGATCGCCTGTGACTGGCTGAGGCCTTTGAGTGTATGCAGCTGCGGCGCAAAGCGGATCTCAGCGTAGACCACACCTTGTTTGGCGATGTCTTCGATCAGCTCTTTGGTGATCCTTGCCAGGGATTCCTGATCCTGCATGACCTGCAATGGCGCATCGAACATCTTCAGATATTCATTGACACTGCCGGAGCGGGAACATTTTTCCATCCATGCCTCATAGCCCTCCAGGGTATCGGCAGGCATCTGTACACCTTGTTTCTGAACGAGTTCCCATATGGTGGAGGGGCGGAAGGATCCGTCCAGATGCAGGTGAAGGTCGACTTTCGGGAATGAATATTTCATATTATAATTACCATCCTTACAAAATCATTATAGCCGATGTTTTGCCTATGATAGAATAAAAGCGGCGTATTAAGAAAGGATCATTTATGAGCGAAAAAAAGAAAATTCCGGTCATTCTTGACGGTGATCCGGGTCATGATGATGCGATCGGCTGGGTTTTGGCTTCAACGATTCCCGATTTTGACATCCGGGCGATCACGACGGTTGCCGGCAACCAGACCCTGGAAAAAGTGACATACAATGCCAGAAGGATCGCCGCTTTGCTGCATCTGAACGTCCCGGTGGCCAAAGGCCGAAACCGGCCCTTATGTTCGGATCTGATCATTGCACCGAACTTTCACGGACAGAGCGGACTCGATGGTCCGATCCTTCCCGAACCGGAAAATGAACTTTCCGATCTCTCGGCTGTTGAACTGATGGCCAAGGTCTTAAGAGAATCCGAGGAAAAAGTGACGATCATTACGACCGGTGCGCAGACCAATGTTGCTGCCTTGCTGCTGGCACATCCGGAATTAAAGGAAAAGATCGGCATGATCTCTACGATGGGCGGCGGACTTCGAAACGGCAACTGGACAGCCGGTGCCGAATTCAATATTCTGGTCGATCCGGAAGCGGCGCATGTCGTTTATCATTCGGGCCTGCCTTTGCAGATGTGCGGTCTGGATGTGACGGAAAAAGCCATCGTCTATCCGCAAGACTGGGAGAGGATAAGAAGTTTGAATAATCCGGTGGCAAAGATCGTCGCCGAATGGTTTGATTTCTTCTTTATTCATATGAAGTCGCTTGGCTGGGAGGGGTGCTGCACCCATGATCCCTGTGCCGTCATGTCTTTGGCACATCCGGAGATCTTCGATATACGCGACTACTATGTTGACATTGAATTGAGCGGCCGCTATTGCCGCGGGGCAACAGTGGCGGATTATAGAGGAAGAAGCGGTAAGAAGCCGAATTGCCGCTGTGTTGTCGGTCTCGATCGGGAGGCCTTTGTCGATCAGCTTGTGAAAGCCTGCGGCACTTTTGAAGGATGGGAGATCTGATATGAATAAGAAACCTGTTTGGATCGATACCGATACCGGTGTCGATGATGCCGTTGCCCTGGTTCTGGCTTCCACATTAAAGCAGATCGAACTGGTCGGTGCTTCGGCGGTTGCCGGCAACACTTCACTGCAAAATGCCTTCCGCAACTGCCGCAATGTCTTGAGCCTTGTCGGCAGGGAAGATGTTAAAGTTTTTCCGGGTGCAGACAGGCCACTGGTAATCGATCTGCATACGGCGGAATATGCCCATGGCCAGAACGGCTTAGGCGGGGCGATCATTCCGATGTCAAAGGCTCCTGAAGAGACAATGAAAGCCTGGGATGCCTTGTATGAAACGGCAAAAGAATATCAGGGCGAACTGATCGTCTGTCCGGTCGGTCCTTTGACCAATATCGCCATTGCGATCGCCAAGCATCCCGATATCGTCGGGATGATCAGGGAACTCAACATCATGGGCGGCGCGGCAGACGGCGGCAATGTGACGCCTTGCGCCGAGTTCAACATCTATTCCGATCCGCAGGCTGCGGAAGCTGTCCTTCGTTCCGGGATCAAAGTCAATCTCTTCGGCCTGGATGTGACCCATAAGGCGTATCTGACCGAGGAAGATGTCAAGGAGATTGCCGCGATCGGCAACAGAGTTTCCGGTCTGTTCCGGGATTCGAAACGGTCGATGTTTGAACAGTGGAGGAAATTCTACGAGAAGGGCATTTGCGAACATGACTCCTGTCCGGTGATGTATACGGCACATCCGGACTGGTTTGAGGGTCATAAATGTGGCATTTATGTTGAAACTCAAGGTACAATTACTTTTGGTAAAACTGTAACGGACTTATGGACCGATTATAAATTCGAAGACCGTCACTGTCAGATCTTCCTGAATGTTGACAGGGACAAGTTTGCGGAAAGGATCAAAGAGGCCTACAGGTCGTTCTAGAAAGAGGGGGAAGAATGAAAACAGTTTGGGAAAAATATGATGCAAAGACAATGAAGAGCGTTATGGCTCTTTCCGAGGATTACAAGAAGTTCCTCGACAATGCAAAGACGGAAAGAGAAGCGGTAAACGAATCGATCGCCCGTGCAAAGAAAGCCGGATTCAAAGAATTCAAGGCGCAGAAGAAAATCAAGGCCGGCGATAAATTCTATTTCAACAACCGCGGCAAATCATTGGCTTTATTCGTCATCGGCAAGAAGCCTTTGGAAGAAGGCATGAATATCCTTGGTGCGCATATCGACTCTCCGCGCATCGACTTAAAACCGAATCCTTTATATGAAGACAACGGTCTTCTGTTAATGGATACTCACTACTACGGCGGTATCAAGAAATACCAGTGGACAGCAAGACCTCTGGCGTTGCATGGCGTTGTCTGCAAGAAGGACGGCAGCAAGGTTGATGTCTGCATCGGTGAAAAGGACGATGATCCGATCCTGGAGATCTCCGATCTTCTGATCCACCTGGCAAAAGACCAGATGACCAAGCCCGGTTCCAATGTCGTTGAAGGTGAAGACCTCAACGCTTTAGCCGGCTCGATCCCGGCCAAGACCAAGAAGGAAGAAAAGGATCCGGTCAAGAAGAACATCCTCGATATCTTAAAGAAGGACTACGGCATGGAAGAAGAAGACTTCATCTCTGCCGAACTGGAGCTGGTACCTTCCGGCAAGGCCAGAGACCTGGGCCTGGACAGAAGCATGGTTATGGGCTATGGCCACGATGACCGCATCTGTGCCTACACTTCTTTGGCTGCGTTATTGGAATCTGTCGATCCGGAACGCACTTCCGTCTGCATTCTTACCGATAAGGAAGAGATCGGTTCGATCGGTTCCACCGGTGCACAGTCCGCTTTCTTCGAAAATGCGGTTGCCGAACTGATCAATGTTTCCACGGATTACTCCGATCTGAAAGTCAGACATGCTCTGGAAAATTCCCGCATGCTGTCTTCCGATGTCTCGGCTGCTTTCGATCCAAACTACGCGCAGGTCAATGATCCGAAGAATGCCGCTTACTTCGGCAAGGGTATCTCCTTCAACAAATATACCGGTTCCAGAGGCAAGTCCGGTTCCAACGATGCTCCGGCAGAGTTCATCGCCAAGATCCGCAACATCATGGACAAGAACGATGTCAGCTACCAGTTTACGGAGCTCGGCAGAGTTGACCAGGGCGGCGGCGGCACAATCGCTTATGTACTGGCTAATAAAAATATGGATGTCGTTGATGCCGGCATCGCCGTGCAGAACATGCACGCACCTTATGAAACTGCATCTAAGGCAGATATCTACGAAGCATATCGTGCCTATAAAGTATTCTTAAAGGAAATGGATTAATGTTTCTCAATTATGAAGGCTCAGTTTTATCTTATGTAGCTTCGATCAGAAGATATTTTGGTCTGGCATCGAGCTACAGCCCTGATCCTTCGCTAAGCGACATCTTAGACAGACAAAGGCCTGAAAAGGTCTTTGTTTTGTTGGTGGACGGCATGGGAGCCAACCTGATCAAAAGAAAGCTTGCGGCAGACAGTTTTTTGAACCGCAATCTGCTGGCCAAGACCAATACGGTCTTTCCTTCTACCACGACCGCGGCAACCAGTGCGATACGAAACGGCCGCCCGCCATGTGAAAACGGCTGGCTAGGCTGGTCACAGTATCTGAAGGAAGCGGATGACATCATCATCCCTTTCCGCTCGATGGGTTTCTACAATGATGTCTGCTATGAGAAGGACATTTTCAAACGCTATGTGCCGATCCCGACGACCGAAGAGGAATTAAACAAGGCCGGTATTGAGGCCAGGATCCTCTTTCCTTCCTTTGAAGAGGACGGCTGCGAGGATTTTGATGAGATGTGCTGCCGTCTGGCGGATTTCTCCTATTCCGATCAGTATCGCTATATCTATGCCTATTGGGACAAGTACGATACCTATATGCATGAATACGGACCATCTCACAAGATCTGTGATTCCTATCTCGAACACATCAATTACGAGATCGAAAATCTGGTAAACAATCTGAGTGAGGACACGATGCTGATCGTTACGGCGGATCATGGTCAGGTGGATATTCACCGTCATTTCAATCTCTGCCGTTCCGAATTTGAGAAATATCTTGTCCGAAGACCTTCTCTGGAACAGCGGGCAATGTCTTTGTCCATCCGCAAGGGAATGGAGAAGGAATTTGAGAAGCGTTTCAAGGAATGTTTTGAAAACGACTATATCCTTTTGAGCCGGGCACAGGCGATTGCCGGCAATCTGTTCGGCGACAAGCCAAGACATCCGCGTTTTGATGAATTCGTCGGTGATTACATTGCCATCGCCAAAAGCGATATGGTCCTGATCTATCGGGAGAGGGATGAGTGCCACTATCCCGGCCAGCATGCCGGAATCTGTGATGACGAGATCTATGTACCGATCATCGTCGCTTATAAAAATAAGGAAGCGCAAGTAAAACAAGGATAAAGAAGAAGGATAAGTGTTATCATAAAAAAGGTATGAAGAAGGTTGTTTGCAAGAATTGCGGTGCCCAATATACGGATGATTTAGCGAAATGTCCGTACTGCGGCACGATGCACAAAAGAGGTGCTTACCGTCAATTCCGTAAGAAGATCTCGGATATGATCGATTCGATGCTGGGCTTAAAAGAAAAGGCACAGGCATCAGTCAGCCGGATCATCCTTTTGTCATTGCTTCGCTCCGCTTTGATCATCGCTGTGGTGATCGGCCTGGCTTTCTTTGCTTCGGGCTTTGCCGATATCAATTACTATAACGACAAGGAATACGATCAGGAGGCTCTGGAGACGATCCTCTGGGAAGAGGAGAATCTGGAAAAACTGGATGAAGCCTATGCCAAAGAGGACTATGAAACAATCAAAAAACTCTACTACGAAAACAGCAGAGTTGTTTCTCACTGGCCGAAGTATTCGATGTTTGCTTTGAAGGCGCAATACAAAGAGATCATGGAAGAAGAACGTTTCAATGAGTATGTATTGAGCGATGTTTTATACTTCCTCTACTATCCGGAATACTTTACCGGTTACGGCAGAGTCAAGAACATCGACACGCAGGAATATGAACTGATGTGCGAAGGCCTCTATACCAGGATGAATCAGGAAGGCTTTTCCAAGGCAAAACTGGAAGAGATCTATAAGAAACATGCGGATTCCTATGGCTACATCCATGCTGCAGATCTTCAGGAATATATAAAGGAGGAAGGCAATGGTTAACTGTAAAAACTGCGGTGCGCCTTTGTCTTTGGAAGAGGCGGTCTGTCCGCACTGCGGTACACCGAACCCGGAAGCACAGGAACACTTAAAGAAACTGGCGCAGCTGAATTCGGCTTTTGAACAGACCCAGTACGAAGTTGTCGACGAGGTCAAGAAAAACAAGCGCGGCTATGGTGTTCTGGTGATTCTGGTCATGGTCATGCTGGCAAATCTGATACTGATACCGGTACATGCCGCCAGCTACGATATAGCCGAAAAGCTGACTGCCGACAAGAGAGGCAAAGATGACATCCTTGCCACGCTGGATACATTGATGGAAGAGGGCGAGTACATTGAAATGTTCCTGTTCTCCGACCGTTACCGTCTGAATTACAGAGATTATGGGGAGTATAATCAGATCAACTATCTGGCTTCCGATTACAATCGGGTCGTCAACTGTGTCACCAACTACCTGTATGGAAAAGACAACTACAGCGATCCTTTGGTCCAGGCTTGCGATACTCTCATTCAGTTTAAGAACGATTATGATTCCTATTCAAGGCGAATGGAAGATCAGCGCTTAAAGGGTTATCTGGATAAACTGAATGCGGAAATGGATGCCTATGTCAAGACGTTCCTGAAGCTGACCGATGAGGACATTGCCGGAATTGCCGATATGAGCAACTCTGAACTGCTCTTAAAAGTGAATGAGAGGCTGACCAATGAAGAAGAATAGAAGAAACCGCAGCAGGTGGGTCGGACTTGGCAGAAGTCTCATTATCCTCTTTCTCATCATCCTGTTCTTCAATGCGATGGCATTGTTCATTGAGATCCGCAGGGATATGATCTATGATGCCAGAAGCTATGGCCTGAATGCCTTAAATGATTATTTTGATCGGGGAGAATACCAGGAGATCTATGAGTATACGATCCGAAACAAATATGCCGAAGATGAGCTGAGCGTCGATGTCAGCCAGTATGAGGCTTTCGGCCGCTACTACCACGCCTATACTCTGGCCAGGATCTATGAAGATAATGGCAAGTATCTGGCAAGGATGGCGGAAGAAAAAGAAAAGATCACGTGGAAAAAGATCCTGACCGTGATCGATGAATTGGAAAGTGAAATGAATGAAAAAGCGAGCTTATGAACTCGCTTTTCTATTTTTTGATATAGGCAACGGCACAGGCGTAAGGGCCGATGTGAGCACCGACGGTTGCACCGACCGGAATGATCTGTTCTTCCTTGATCTCAAGTCCTTTTTCACGTAACTTTTCAGCCAGCTTATAGGCATTGACCTTGTCATAGGTATACATGACATAGAACGGATATTCAGGGTCCGGAACTTCGCTGTCCAGACGATCGACGATGTATTTGATCGCCTTGTTTAATCCGATGTGCTTGGATACGATCTCGGCTTTGCCTTGGGAATTGGCGGCACAGTGCATGATCGGCTTGATGTGACCAAGCTGGGCGATATAGAACGCGGCGTTGGACAGACGTCCGTTTTTATAGAGATATTCCAGAGTGTCCATAGCGGTATAGATGACCGTCTTTTCTTTTAATGACTCCATCTTTTCAGCGATGGCCTTGCCGTCGCATCCTTCATCTCTCATCTTGACTGCTTTTTCCACCAGAAGACGCTGGCCGCCTGTGCAGGTCAAAGTATCGATGACGTAGATGCCGTCGTAATCGACCATGTTTTTGACGGACATGGCTGTCATATAATCACCGGAAAGTCCGGATGACAAAGGAAGATAAACAACTTCGTCGCCGTTTTCCTTGGCTTTTTCAAAGAGTTCCTCGAAGATTGCGACAGATGGCTGGGAAGTCTTCGGGAAATGCGGATCGGTCTGAAGCCTTTCGAAGAATTCTTCCTTGGAAATGGAAATGTTCTCCAGATATTGATCTTCACCGAACATGACCGACATCGGCAAGTAGGTGACATTCATCTTCTTAAGTTCTTCCATTTCAAAATCAGCTGCGGAATCTGTAGCGATAATGACCATATAGATCACCTCCTAACAACTATTTTAATCCTGTTTGGAAAACATGGGGATAAAATGATACAATCTATCATTGTGAGGTATGCAGGTCATGAATGAAACGATCATAAAAACAATAGCTGATGAACTGAAGATCAGCGTAAAACAAGTAAATACCGTTCTGGAGATGCTGGAAAACGGTGACACCGTTCCTTTCATCGCCAGATATAGAAAAGAACAGACCGGAGCTCTCGACGAGGAACAGATCCTCTATATTGAGAAGCAGTACAAGTATGAACTCAACCTGGCAGAAAGAAAAGAGAGCGTCATCGGCTTAATCGAAGTTCAGGGCAAACTGACAGACGAATTAAGAAAACAGATCATGGATTGCACCAAGCTCTCGCAGGTCGAGGACTTATACAAGCCATATAAGCAGAAAAAGAAGACCAGAGCCGGCATCGCCATCAAGAACGGTCTGGAACCGTTAAGCATCTATATGCTGTCTTTGCCGGAACACGGCGATCTGGAAAATGAGGCAGCCAAATACGTCAATGAAAATGTCAAAACCGTTGCGGATGCCATTCAGGGCGCAAAAGACATCATCGCCGAAAACGTCTCTGATAATGCCAATCTGCGCTGGAAGTTCAAGGATCTGATCGTCAAGGCCGGAACCATCGATACGCAGTTAAAGAAGGATGCGGTCGATGAAAAGAAGGTCTATGAGATGTACTATGAATTCTCCGAGAAGATCTCCAATATTGCCGATCACCGCGTTATGGCGATCGACAGAGCAGAAAAGGAAAAGGTCATTGCGGTCTCCATGTCCTATGACCTGGACCATATCAAGCAGCTGGCTCATGAAGCTTATCTGAAAAACAAGAAGACCGATCTGGAAGATGTGATCGTCGAAGCGATCGATGATGGCATCGACCGTCTTTTGATGCCTTCCATCGAAAACGAGATCCGCAGCGATCTTTCCGAAAAGGCACATAACACTTCGATCGAAGTCTTCTCGTTGAATCTGGAAAAACTGCTTTCGCAAGCGCCTTTAAAGGGCAGGGTCGTCTTAGGCTTTGACCCTGGTTTCTATAACGGCTGCAAGCTGGCCGTCCTGGATGCAACCGGCAAGATGCTTTGCGTCGATAAGATCTATCCGTTCAGAAAAGACGGAGATATTCCTCGCAGCAAGGCCAAACTCTTGAACATGATCAACAAATACGATGTCAAGATCATCGCCATCGGCAACGGTACAGCTTCCAGAGAATCCGAGAAGCTGGTCGCTGAACTGATCAACGAAAACGGTCTGGCAGTGGAATACGCCATCGTATCGGAAGCCGGTGCTTCCGTCTGGTCGGCCCAGGAAGAAGCCCGTAAGGAATTCCCTGATCTGGCGGTTGAAGAAAGATCGGCCGTTTCCATCGGCAGAAGACTGCTTGACCCATTGGCTGAACTCATCAAGATCGATCCGAAATCGATCGGTGTCGGTCAATACCAGCACGACCTGCCGGAAAAGGCATTGAACGAGCGTCTTGACGAAGCGATCATGAAGGTCGTCAACCGTGTCGGTGCTGACGTCAATACGGCTTCTGCCCAATTGCTGGAACACATTTCCGGTCTGAACAAGGGCATTGCCGCCGAGATCATCAATTACCGCAATGAGAACGGCAAGTTCTCTAACCGCAAGCAGCTGCTGAAAGTGAAGAAGCTGGGCGCAAAGGCCTTTGAACAGTGTGCCGGTTTCTTGCGCATCATCGACGGCGATGAACCGCTGGATGCAACAAACATTCACCCGGAATCCTATGAACTGGCAAAGAAGGTCATGGAAGTTTCCGGCATCAGCAAGCTCGGTGATCCGAACATCACCTTCAATGAGGAAAAGATCAAGGAACTGGGCATTGATGAATATACCCTGAAGGATATCAAGGACTGCATCAAGGCTCCTTTGAGAGATTATCGTGATCAGTTTGACGGTGCGATACTCAAATCGAATATCCTGGAACTCAAGGACCTCAAGAAGGGCGATGAACTTTCCGGTACCGTCAGAAATGTCGTTGACTTCGGTGCCTTTGTCGATATCGGCCTGCACGATGACGGCTTGGTTCACATCTCCCGTATGTCGATGAAGAGAATCAACCATCCAAGTGAGGTGGTTTCCGTTGCCGATATCGTCAAAGTTTATGTCTACGATGTCGATGAGGTGAAGCAGCGTGTACAGCTTTCACTGCTGCCGCTGGATGTACTGGCAAAAAGAGATGCCGACAACAAGGAATTCCGTTCCCGCCGCAAGGCAAAGAACCGTCCTTATCACAAAGAAAACGTGAAACAGGAAGAAAAAGAGATCGATGAAGAAGAAGCAATGAAGCGTCTTCTGGAACGGTTCGGTTCAAGACATTAAGATACGAAAGACAGGTTGAAAAGCCTGTCTTTTTTGATTTGGGCAATAAAAAAAGTCCTTCAGCGGACTGTTAAGAAATGGTGCCGACACCGTGAATTGAACACGGGATTCATCCTTACCATGGATGCGTATTACCACTATACTATGTCGGCCTGTAAATCAATTTTACTATAAAAGATCGCAAATAAAAATATCCAAACGGATATTTTTTAAAGATATTTTTTCAGACGATGATAGAGCTCAGCGACCGGCAGGCCGACGATCGTATAATAATCGCCATGGATCGACTGAATGAATTTGGCGGCATCGCCTTGAATGGCGTAGGCACCGGCTTTGTCCATCGGCTCGTTGGTGGCGATGTACTCATCGATCTCCTTTTCGCTTAACGGATAGAACTTTACTTCCGCAACACTGGAGAAGGTTTCGGCTTTTCCCTGATAAAGGATGGTGACACCGGTCACGACCTCGTGGGTGTGATCGGAAAGCTCCATCAGCATTTCTTTTGCCTGCCTGATGCTGTGGGGTTTGCCTAAGACATCATTGCCGATCTTGACGATGGTGTCCGAACCGATGACCAGGGCGTCCTGATGATCCTTATAGACAGCGTTGGCTTTCTGGAAGGAGAGTTTTTCGATCTCTTTGACCAGATCGTTTTGCGGATTGATCTGTTCATCGATATCGGAGACGATGACTTCAAAGGGAACTTTCAGCAGTTCCATCAGTTCTCTTCGCCTCGGTGACTTGGAAGCAAGAATGATTCTAGTCATCAATATACCTCTGACCGAGATAGTTGAGGCCTCTGGTGACGAAGTCCGGATCGTATTCATTGAAGATGTTCAGATATGGCGCGACCTTTTTGCCCAGTCCGCCGCAGCCGATGATATACATATCTTCGCCGATCTCGTTTCGCATGCCCAGGATGAGCGATTTCAGCATTCCGATATAGCCGTTGTAGATACCGACGTTCATGGCGTCGATCGTATTGTCAGCCAGATAGGTATTGACCGGTTTTAATTCAAATTCCGGCAACTGTGCTGCGTTTTTCCATAAGGTCTCAGCGATCTTGGAGAAGCCCGGAGCTATGATGCAGTGCTTGAATTCGCCGCTCTTGGTGACGTGGCATAAAACGGTTGCGGTCCCCATTGATACGATGAGCATTTCTCTGTGGTAGAGATTGTAGGCGTAGGCACACATGACGATCAGATCATCGCCGGTGTCCTGCGGATTTGGCATGACCAGCTTGATGCCGTAATCGGTCGACGGATTGATATCGATGATATTGCGTTCGCCGACGATCGATGCCAGGGCATCGTAGATCAGGTCATAGACTCTTGGAACGACACAGGAAAGAATGGCTTTATCGATTGCATCTTCCCGCAAATTGGCTTTGTAGATAAAAGACAGGATAAGACTGCGGTAATTGTCGTGAACACCATCGGCACAAAGGAAAGAGATCTGTAAATCACCATCGAAGAGACCCAGTTTTGTGCTGGTATTTCCTAAATCAATTGTTAAAATCATACACATTATTATAATGGTTATGAATTGCTTTTTCAAAGATATTATTATAAGATAAACCCGTATCCGGGCTTGGCGGAACTGGTAGACGCGCCAGACTTAGAATCTGGTGGGCGACCGTGGGGGTTCGAGTCCCTTAGCCCGGACCATATAGCGTTTAAGGTCATCGAAAAGATGGCCTTTTTCTTTGTTTGTTATACTAAAAATGAAGATGAAATAATATATGAAAAAGCATGGATTCTGTTCATTCATAATTGCCTTGCTGCTGCTGTCCGGCTGCGGTTTTTCCCGTCCGGAAACGGTCAAAGAAGAAAAAGAAGTCGTCTCAGAAACCTATGAAGATGTCCTTGTTAAGGCAAGACAGATCGATGCAGACGGCAATCTTTATCTTGCCGTCACGCCGCAGTACCTGAATGAAAAAGGATATGAGGCGGGGGATCTGGTTCAGGTGATGATCAATGAACAAAGTTATGAGATGGCGATCCTGGCCTGTCCTTCAGATGATGTAAGTGATGAGATGGCCTGTCTTTTTCAAAGCGAAGCAGACAACAAAGATCTTGTTTATCTTCATGTTCAAAACGGCAGCTTTGCGAAACAAGCCGGCATCATAGACCAATCCGGGAAGATTCTGCCTGATGTCAGTTTCCATATGATAGAGAAACAGAATCGGAGTGAGGAGTATCCCTCAGATGAGAGACTTTATCAAAGAAGCGATGAACGAAAGGATTATCCTCATTTAAGCGATGCGGAATATGCCAATTTCAGAAATGTGGATACAAGCGGCATGGGAAAGGGTACTTTATATCGTTCCTCTTCCCCGATCAATCCAAAAATCATGCGGAACAAGGAGGCAGATGCCGCCCTTGAAGCGGCAAAGATCAAAACGATCTTCAATATGGCAGACTATGAAAACGGCATGAAGCAGCATCCGGATTATGAAAATTCATATTATGCCGGCTGCAATACGATCGCCTTGAATATGAGCACGGTCTATGAGACCGATGAATTCAAGGAAAGACTGGCCAAGGGCTTTCGCTTCCTCTTGTCGAACGAGGGCCCTTATCTGATCCATTGCACGGAGGGCAAAGACCGTACCGGTTTTGCGGTGGCAGTTCTGGAGTGCTTTATGGGAGCAGGTGCCGATGAAGTCATCAGCGACTACATGAGGACCTATTATAACTACATCGGTGTGAAGCTGGGTTCCCTCGTCTATCACCGCATCGCATCACGCAATATCATGAAAACGATCGCCAAGGCTTTTCATGTCGAATCGATCTATGAGATCGACCTGCAGGCAAAGGCAGAAGAGTATCTCCTTGAGATCGGTTTGAGCGCTGAAGAGATCGAAGAATTGAGGAATGCCTTGGGAAGAGATTTTGCGCAAAACTGAGATAGACAGATCAAAAAGCAGAGGTTTGGCCAGGGATAAGAGAGAAAATGTCTTCATATTTCGCTGATAAGATAACAAAAGAGGCTAAAAAGCCGCAAAAACTATGAAAAATGAAAAAAGATGAGATAATAGAAGAGTCATAGGATGGTCTGTGACGTATTTTTATTGAATTGTGAGGGGTATTACAAAATGTCTGAAAAAAAAGAAGAAAAGAAGACAAAGAGCAAAACAGTAAAAAATGACAAAGCAGAAAGTGCCCTGAAGACCGCTGAAAAGAAGACCACGAGAAAGACAACGGTCAAGAAGGCGAGCAAGCCTGCCGAGACGGAAGCTGCAATGGCTGAAGTCATAGTCGATGCGGATGGCAAAGTTTCCAAGAGCGTGATGCCGGAAAGAAAGACCAGAACAGTTAAGACTGCGTCTAAGACCAGCAAGATCGCCAAGGAAGAAAAGCCGGAGGCTGAGAAAAAAGTCAGAAAGACTGTAAAAGCTGTAAAAGTCAAAAAAGCGGAAGAAGTAAGTGCGGAAGCACCGGTTGTTGAAGAACCGGTTGTTGATTTGGGTCCGCGCAGAAGCGTTGCCTTCATCGGTTCGGAGTGCTATCCGTTTGTCAAGACCGGTGGTCTGGCAGATGTCATGTATGCTTTGCCGAAGGAGCTGGTAAAGCAGAACTGCGACGTCAAGGTAATCCTGCCGCGTTATAAGTGCATTCCATGGAAGTACCAGGAAAAGATGGTCTACAAAGGCGAGTTCTATATGGACTTGTTCGCTGACGGCCGTCAGTTCTATGTCGGTATCATGGAATACGAATGGGATGGTGTCGTCTATGATTTCATCGACAACGAAGAATTCTTTGCCGGCGGCAATCCTTATACCAATATGGTTGACGACATTCCTAAGTTCTGTTATTTTGCCAAGGCAGCATTGTCTGCATTGCTTTATCTGAATTGGATCCCTGATATCATCCACTGCCATGACTGGCAGGCGGCTCTGGTTCCGGTCTATCTGCACACCTTGTTTGAGAATACTGCATTAGCCAATTCCAAGACGATCATGACCGTACACAACCTGCGTTTCCAGGGTATCTACGATCTTGGTTCGGTGCGTTACTGGTCCGGTTTGCCTGACTACGTCTTCAACAAGGACGCTTTGAAGGTCAACTACAATGATGCCAACATGCTCAAGGGCGGTCTGGCATATGCCAATATGATCACGACGGTTTCTTCCACCTATGCCGGTGAGATCCAGACGGAATTCTATGGCGAAGGCCTTGATGCGCATCTGCGTTATCATTCCGGCAAGCTCAGCGGTATCGTCAACGGTATCGACTGCGATATCTGGAATCCGAGCACGGATCAGAGGATCTACACCAACTACGATACGGAAGATGTCATCGAAAAGAAGAAGGCCAACAAGAGAGCCTTACAGGAAGAACTCGGCCTGCAGGTCGATGATTCCAAGTTTGTCATCGGTTTGATCTCCCGTCTGACCAATCAGAAGGGTCTGGATTTGGTCAATGCCATCGTTCCGCAGATGATCGACGGCAATACCCAGCTGGTTGTCTTAGGAACCGGCGATGCCAACTATGAAGATTCCTTCCGTTACTACGAAGGCGCTTATAAGGGTGAGGTCTGCTCCAACATCATGTACGATGAAGACAGAGCACACCGCATCTATGCCGCATCCGATGCTTTACTGGTTCCGTCCTTATTTGAACCATGCGGACTGACACAGCTGATCGCCATGCGCTATGGCACATTGCCGATCGTCAGAGAGACCGGCGGTCTTAAGGATACGGTTGAACCGTACAACATGTACGAAGACAGCGGCAACGGCTTTACCTTTGACGGCTATGATGCCGGCCTGCTGCTCGATGCGGTCAACAGAGCCAAGACATTATACTTTGAATACCGCGACAGCTTCGACAAGATGGTCGTCCGTGATATGCAAAAGGATGTCTCCTGGGAAAAATCAGCCGCTCAGTACAGAGATCTGTATCTGCGGTTAAAGCCTTAAGCGTTTAAACTCAATTTCAATACTCCCGACATTTGCCGGGAGTATTTTTTTGTTTGTAAGAGAGAATCCATTATAATCTTTAGTGTGAATAAGGAACATCAAAGAGAAAATATTGAATTGATGAAAAAGATCCTGGTCTTTGCCTGGCCGATCATGGCGGCAAACATCTTACAGATCTCTTTCAATTTTGCCGATACCCTGGTGGTCGGCAACTTCGTCTCCGATAAGGGACTGGCAGCAGTCGGTTCGGCAGCACCGCTGATTGTCTTTTTTACCTGGGGACTCAACGGACTTTCTCTGGGCAGTGATGTTTTGATTTCCCGCATGATCGGGGCAAAAGAAAACGGAAAGATCGCCAAGGCTGTTTTTTCTTCAATCCTGGTGGCTTTATTCTTTGGCATAGGTATCGGTATTCTGGGAAATCTTTTGAGCAGTTTCTTTCTGAAGCTGCTTTCCACGCCGGAAGACATACTGAATGAGGCGTCCTTGTATACCAGGATCTATTTCCTGGCCTGTCCGGCGATCAGCCTGTATCATTTCGGCTCTTCCATTCTGCGTTCCAGTGGCAACACCAAGGATCCGACATTGTACCTTGGCCTGTCCGGTCTTTTGAATGTGGTGCTGAATCTGATCTTTGTGGCTTTTGCGCATCTGGGTATTGCCGGAGCTGCTGTTTCGACGGTGATCTCTCAATGTTTTTCTGCCTTTTTGATCCTGCGGCGCCTTTTAAGGGAAGAAGGTGTCATAGCCTTGTCTTTGGATCCCGGCCTTTTTGATTATCACCTGGCTTTGAAGATTTTGAGTTATGGTATCCCTTCGGCATTGCAGAATCAGCTCTTTTCTTTCAGCAATATCGTCATTCAGTCGGGCATCAACTCCTTTGGTTCCGCCTTCGTGGCGGCCAATACGGCTGCCAATATGTCTACGTCTTTGTCGACGCCTTTCCTTTGACATCGCTGACGTTCAATTCCCGCTACTATGGGGCAAAGGAATACGAAAAGATCAGGAAAGTGACCTGGATGACCTTCTTCATCTGCGGCATCGGTGCTTTTGCGATCGGTTCCTTCATTCTTTTGAACGGACCGTTTCTGCTTGGCTTGCTGACAAGGGAAGAGGAGATCATCTCTTTGGGCATGTACCGTCTAAGCTGCGTGACTTTCTTCCTTTTCCTGAATGGTCTTCTGGATGTGATCGTGAATTCAATCAGGGGGATGGGTCTCATTTATCTTCCGACGCTGATTACTCTGTTTGGCGTCTGCGGTTTTCGTCTGGTTTATCTGTATACCTATTTTGCCCTTCACCATACGCCGGTGGCTTTATACAGCTGTTTCCCGTTGAGCTGGATGCTGGCTTTGCTGATACAGCTGCCGATCTGGTTTATCCGCTACAGGCGGATCCGTCAGGAAAGGGGAAATTGAGGGATCTCATCCATCTTTTCAAAAAAAGTAAAAAATGTTTGGAAAGATGAAAGGTTTAGTATATAATTAATAAGGTATCCGGACACTTAGCTCAGTTGGGAGAGCACCTCCTTGACGTGGAGGGGGTCAGGGGTTCGAGTCCCTTAGTGTCCACCATTTTGAAAGTAATGGCTCGTAAGAGCCTTTTTTCTTTGTTTCTTTGGTAGAATAAGATTGTAAAGAAAAACAGATAATCAGATCGATCCCGATCTTAAATAAGGAAAGGAGGAGCGAAAGATGAAATGTCCCAATTGCAACGGAACCTTGTATTTCGATATTCCGTCACAGAAACTGAAATGCCGCAACTGTGAAAGTGTTTTTAAACCGGAAGAGTACGAGGGAGACAACAGTGCCGAAGAAGACGTGATTGAGGGCGGAAAGATGTATATCTGTCAGAACTGCGGTGCCGAACTGATCAGCGCAAATGATGAAGCAGTCTCCTATTGCAGCTACTGCGGCAGTGAACAGATCCTGGAAGGGGAACTGACCGGCGTCAAAAAGCCGAAATACATTATGCCGTTTCGCATCTCTAAAGAAGAATGCAAGAAGATCTACGAGAAGGAAGTCAAAGGCAAGAACTATGTCCCGAAAGAGTTCAAGGATCCGCAGTTTATCGAACGGTTCCGTCCTTTCTATATCCCTTACTGGATGTATAATATCCGCTTCAGAGAGGATCCTTTCAAGATAAGCGGGCACAGACATTACACCAAGGGCAATTATGACTACGATGAAGACTATGATGTCACGGCCCAGCTGGATGAAACGACCTACGGGGTTCCTTTCGATGCCTCAAGAAATTTTGATGATACGATTGCCGAACACATCGCACCTTTCGCAAAGAGCAATATCAAGAACTATCATCCGGGCTATCTGGCCGGCATGTATGCCGATTCGCCAAACGTGGATGCCAGACTCTATGAAGAGGAGGTTCTGGAGAAGGCCAGCAAGCTGGCAGTCGATTCTTTGGAAAACAAGCTCGGCGGCATGAGCCTTGATTTGCCGAAAAAGCCGAAAAAACTGCAGGAATTCCTGCGGGCCGAATATGGCAATGAAGAGGCGATCTATCTGCCGGTATGGTTTCTGACCTGGAGGAAGAATGACCGGGTCGCTTATGCGGTCGTCAATGGTCAAAGCGGCAAGATCCACATTGACCTGCCGGCTGATCTCAATGTCTTTTCCATCTACACGGCGATCGGGGCTGCCCTCTTGTTTGTCCTTTTGAGTCTGTTTGTTTCGGTCACATCGCGTTTTGTCATCTGGTTTTCCGCTTTGCTGGTATACCTGGTGGGAAGGCGCTATTACAGCGAACTTAAGCAGATCCGCAACCGGGAAAATCATGTCTTTGATAAGGGCTATCTGTTAAGTGAAGAAAAAGAACTGCCGATGTCGGAAAAGAAACGGAATCGTCTGAGAAAAAGAGTAATGAATACCTCCTTTGACTTTTCTGCTGTCATGATGGGGCTGTGCTTTGTCCTGGCTTTCATTGTCTTTATGTTTGCCGGCAGTTTTTATGATATTGCCGTATCTCAGATGGGAGCACTTGCTTTGACGTTTATCATTCTGATCCTTCAAAGCATCCGCTTTGTACGCCAGATCAATGTAGCCAGATATCTGAAAAACAAGCGTTCCATTCTGGTGTGTATTCTGGGAATGGGCTCGGTTGTCTATGCCTTTATGGTCGCTTATTTACAGCCGGTCGAAGACTGGTGGTACTACCTCGGTTCTTTGATCTGTCTGGTTGCGGCCAGCGCCATGAGCATCGATCTGATCCTTCGCTATAACGAGACTTCCACAAGGCCTTTGCCTTCTTTCTACAGCCGTAAGGGAGGTGATGACCGTGCGTAAACTGATGAAAGTACTGATTCTCATCCTTCTGATGCTGCTGGCCAGTGAAACAGCTTTGGAAAATGTTTCTTGCGAAGGGGAATACAAAGTCATCATCGATGATGAACAGGATCTTCTGACCGAAAGTGAAGAAAAGAACCTGAAAGAAAAGATGTCGCAGGTGGCAGAATACGGCAACGTGGCTTTTGTCACGGTTTACCAGTATGAAGATACCGGTTCCTATGCCGAGAAGGTCTACCGTTCCTATTTCGGTAGGGAAAGCGGCATGCTGTTTATGATCGACATGGGCAGAAGAAACATCTGGATCTTCTGCGATGGGGCGATCTACAGAGTGATCGACAAGGCTTATGCCTATACGATTACCGACAATATCTATCGTTATGCCAAAGACGGTGATTATTACAATTGTGCTTTAAGTGCTTTTGATCAGGCGTTGATCTTACTGAAAGGCGGCGCGATCGCGCAGCCGATGAAATACATCTCCAATGCGCTGATCGCCTGTGTTTTGGCATTATTGATCAATTTTATATTTTTGACTTATCAGAGAAACAACGACGAGACAATTATTGCTCGTTCTGTCCCGGCTTTGACGACAACGGTCGGGGCCTATATTCTGTCTAAAAGAGTGACCTCCCGCAACAAAACGCGGCACGTTCAGTACAGCTCTTCTTCCGGCGGTTCATCCGGTGGCGGCTTTTCCGGTGGCGGCGGAGGAGGCGGCGGTTCTTCCGGCGGCGGCGGCGGTCACAGTTTCTAAACAAGCCATAATGATGAGGAGGAAAAATTTATGGAAATGAGATTCTATCGCTGTAAAAAATGCGGCCAGATGGTAGCCATGGTTAAGAAAAAAGGCTGCCCGATCATGTGCTGCGGTGAACCTATGGAAGAGATCATAGCCAATACTTCAGACGGTGCTGCGGAAAAGCACGTTCCGGTCTATGAAGTGAGAGACGGCAAGCTGTTTGTCTGTGTCGGTGAAGTCGCCCATCCGATGAGCGAAGAACACTACATCGAATGGATCGCCGTTCAGACCAAGAGAGGAAACCAGCGCATCACCTTACATCCGGGAGATGAACCAAAGGCAGTCTTTGCCTTGCTGGAGGGCGATGAAGTGGAAGCGGTCTATGCGTATTGCAACCTGCATTCTCTCTTCAAAGCTTAATCGGAAAGAAAGATAATCACTTTTATAGCCCTGCGTCATGCAGGGCTTTATAATATCTTTTAGGAGAATTTTTTGAATATGGCTTTGATATACAAACTCTTTAAACTGGATCCGAACAGCAGAGAAGGCGTCGTATCGGCAACTTCGATCTTAAGCGTGATCGTCAATCTCTTTGTTGCTTTGATGAAAGTCGTCGTCGGCTTGCTGGCATCTTCGATCGCCATCGTGTCCGAAGGTGTGAACAACGCAACCGATGCCTTGTCTTCCATATTGACTCTGGTCGGTACGAAACTGGCCGCAAAAGCTCCTGACGCAAAACATCCGTTTGGTTACGGCCGTATTGAGTATCTGACCAACATGGTCATCGCTTCCTTTATTCTGGTCGGCGGTGCCGAAATGATGTTAAATTCGATCAAGCTGATCTTTAACCCGGAGAAGCTCAATGTTTCTTATGTTTCTCTGGCCGTGGTTGCCATCTCGGCGATCATCAAATACTTCCTCGGTGTCTACACGATCAAGACCGGAAAAAGAGTCGGTTCGCAGTCTCTGGAAGCTGTAGGCGTCGATTGCCGCAACGATTCGTTTGTTTCCGTTGTCACGATCATCTCTTCCCTGGTCTATCTGCTTGGCAATATTTCCATTGATGCCTATGCCGGTCTGTTTACTTCCTATCTGATCGTAAAAGCCGGATATGACATCATGAAGGATACGGTGGCCGAACTGCTTGGCCAGCCGGCAGATGAAGAACTGGTAAAAGAACTTTATAAGGAGATCCGAGGCACAGAAGGAATCATCAACGCTGTCGATATGGTGCTTCACAATTACGGGCCGGATGCCTATACCGGTTCCTGCAACGTCGAACTGGATCACAAGTCTTCTGTTGGTGATGTCTATGAATTCTTAAGGCCTTTGCAGATAAGGCTCTTAGAAAAGTATCATGTCGCGATGGTCTTTGGTATCTATGCCGTCGATAATGATTCCGCGGATTCCAAAAAGCTCAGGAAGGAGATCGCGGACTTTGTTCGAAACAATGAACACATCAAGAGCTATCATGCGATCTATTCCGATAAGCGGATCAATACGATCTATTGCGATCTGGTTATCGATTACGAGGTGGATCGTGAAGCGATCACCAGACAGTTTGAAGCCTATCTCAAATCGATCTATCCGGATAAAAATATCCAGGTCAACATCGATACCGAATTCGTATAAGCGTTATATGCCCCTGCAGACAGGGGTTTTTTATTTCATTTTCTCTTCATTTTAAGTTCAGTTTGAATTCACATTGGAAATTTAAGATTAAACCATAAAAGAAAGGAGGGAGGACATGGAGACCTTTCAAAGATTTGAGAAAAAGTATCTGCTGAATGATGAGCAGTATGCTTCACTGATGGAGCAGATGAAGGAGCATATCGTTCCGGACAAGTTCTATCAGACGATGATCCGTTCTCTGTATTATGACACGGATGATCATGAGCTCGTCAGACGTTCGATCGAAAAACCGGAGTATAAGGAAAAGCTTAGGGCGAGATCCTATGGCGATTCGAAAGGAAACGATGAAGTCTTCGTTGAACTGAAGAAAAAATATGACGGCATCGTCTATAAGAGACGTACGCAAGTCTGCTGCAAAGATGTCCTGAATGACATCGCGACCTGTCATTTCAAAGATTCACAGGTCGGAAAAGAGATTCTCTATGCCTTGAACTATTACGGCAAACTGAGCCCTTCCATCTATATCGGATGCAAGAGAACCTCCTACGTAGGGAAAAAGGAAGAAGATCTCAGGATCACGTTTGATAAAGAGATCTCTTATCGGACGAGAAACCTTTCCCTTCAGAAAGATGATGATGACGACAGACCATTGACTGACAAGACGGTCATGGAATTGAAGATAAAGGATGCGATGCCGCTTTGGCTGGCTGACATCCTCGATGAAAACAAGGTTTATCCCCAGTCGTATTCGAAAGTGGGAAATGCCTTTCTGAAACAGTTGCAAGGAGAAATGTTATGACAAGTTTATTCGGAACAATCTTTACCGGATCATTGACCTTAGGCCAGTTCATCCTGGCAATCACCGCCAGTATGGTGATGGGGCTGATCCTTTCCATCGTATTTATGTATAAAAACACCTATACCAAGTCATTTATCTGCGCATTGGTATTGCTTCCGGCAGTGGAGAGCGTTGTCATCATGCTGGTCAACGACAATCTCGGTGTCGGTTTATCGGTAGCCGGTTCTTTCGCTCTGATCCGTTTCCGTTCGGTCAAGGGCAATGCCAGAGAACTGGTGGCAGTCTTTATCGCCATGACGATCGGTATCATCTGCGGTACCGGATATGTCGGACTGGCCGGCGTATTCACTCTGCTTTTATCAGCGGTGATGCTGGCTTTGACGGTGAGCGGCTTTGGTCAGGTATCGGAAAACAGAAAGTATCTGAAGATCACGATCCCGGAATCGCTCAACTATGACGAAGTATTTGATGAAGTACTTCAGAAATATACAAGATCCTATGAACTGGAAAGCGTCAAGACCTTGACTCTGGGTTCCTTGTTCAGAGTGGAATACAATGTTGACATGAAAGATCATTCCCTGATAAAGAAAATGATCGATGAGCTCAGGACCAGAAACGGCAACCTCGAGATCAGCTGCGGCAGACTGACTGCCGAGAGGGAGGAACTGTAATGAAAAAGATGCTGTGCGTGATGATGGCCTTACTGATGCTGTGCGGATGCAATACGGTCATCGGCAATGAAGATACAAGCAGTACAACGGCTGTGGCCGACAATACGAACTATACGGAAGGCGGAGCTGACGCAAGCTATGAGATCAGCGGCTCAACCTATATTTCATTAGGAAATGAAGATGTAAAGATCAATAAGGCCGGTACATATATCCTGGAGGGAACACTGAACGGAAGTGTCATCGTTGAAGTTTCCGACAGTGAAGATGTACAGCTGGTATTGAATAACGTCACGATCAATTCCGCTGATTTTGCCGGTATCTATATCGTGGAAGGTGATGAGATCACGATCACTCTGGCAGAAGGCAGCGTCAACACGATCAGTGATTCTTCAGCATACACCCAGATCGACAGCAATGAAGTCGACGCCTTAATCTATTCCAAGGCAGATCTGTTTATCAACGGCGAAGGCAGCCTGGTGCTCAATTCCGCATACAATCACGGCATTGTTTCCAAGGATGATCTTGTCGTGACTTCAGGAAACTTTACGATCGATGTTGCCGGAGCCGGCATGAAAGGCAAGGACTGCCTGATCATCTCGGATGGCACTTATGTGATCCGTTCAGGCAAGGACGGCTTGAAATCCGATAACGATGAGGATGCAGAAAGAGGCTACATTACGATTTCCGGCGGCAGCTTTGAGATCACATCGGCTGGTGATGGCATCTACGGTTTGAACGCAGTGAATATTGAAGGCGGCACATTCAAGATTACGACAAGCACGTCTTCTTCCGATTCGGCCAAGGCCATCAAATCTGATCTTTCCGTGACGATCTCAGGCGGCGAATTCACAATTGATTCCTGTGATGACGGCATTCATTCCGATCAGGATGTTCTGATAAAAGGCGGAAACTTCAATATTGTCAGCGATGATGATGCGATCCATGGTGACAGCAAGGTTCAGATCGATGCAGGCGATTTCACCATCAATGCGCATGAAGGCATTGAAGCTACCTATGTACTGCTTAACGGCGGCAACATCGATATCACGGCAACAGATGACGGCATCAATGCCGGTCAGAAGGTGAACACCTATACGGCAACCATCGAGATCAACGATGGTACCATCAAGATCGATATGGGTCAGGGTGATACCGATGCGGTGGATTCCAACGGTTACATCTATATCAACGGCGGTACGCTGGAGATCAATGCACAGTCACCGTTTGATTACGATATGGGTGCAGAACTCAACGGCGGTACAGTCATTGTCAATGGAAGCGAAGTCAATTCCATTTCCAATCAGATGATGGGCGGTTTCGGCGGCATGGGCATGCATCAGATGCCGGGAGGAATGAACCAAGAGAATAATGAATACAATGAGGGACCGGGCTACCAGGAAGGGCAGTCCGGTTCCTATGGTCCGTTTGGCGGCAAGCCGGGAAGACACTGAGTCTTCCTTTTTCATATATAAAATAGATGAAGATAAAAAGTTGTATAATGAAATAAAGGTTGAAAAAATGAGCGAATTGAAAGATTTTAAATGTCCCAACTGCGGAGGCCGTTTAGAGTTCGACGCCCAGACACAGAAACTGAAATGTCCATATTGCGACGGAACGTTTGATCCGGAAGTTTTTAATGAGGGAGATAACTATACTGTCAGCAGTGAAAAATGGGAAGATGACGACATCGTTGTCTATACCTGCAAGTCCTGCGGCGGCACGATCATGGCGGATCGGGATACGGCAGCCAGCAGCTGTCCGTATTGCGGCAATCCGGTCGTAATGACCAGCAACGTCTCCGGCATATATAAACCAAAGAAGGTCATTCCTTTCCTGCTGGATAAGAAACAGGCGAAGGAACGCTATAAGAATTTCCTTAAAGGCAAAGTTCTTTTGCCGGATGCCTTCAAAAATGAGGCTGTCATCGACGAGATGAAAGGCATCTATGTTCCTTACTGGCTCTTTGGCGGCAAAGCCAATGCCAGAATGTGGTTTGATGCGACACGAGTCAGACACTGGAACGAAGGGGAATACATGTGTACGGAGACCAGTTACTACAAGGTCTTCCGTTCCGGTTCGGTCCGTTTCGCCGATGTTCCGGTCGATGCATCGGGCAAGATTGACGATCTTCTCACCGAATCGATTGAACCGTTCGATATCAAAGAGGCGAAGGTATTCTCCGAAAATTATCTGGCCGGCTATTATGCCGACAAGTACAGCGTTTCTGCCGAAGAATCCAGACAGAAGGCAAATTCCAGAATCGCCAATTCGACGACATCTTTATTTGCTTCAACGACCAGGATGTATGATTCCTGTGCTCCGTCTTCTTCCTCGATTTCGATCAGTGACGGCCGGCAGGATTATGTCATGTATCCGGTGTGGCTGCTCAATATCAAATACGGAAGCAAGCTTTACACTTTTGCGATGAACGGGCAGACCGGCAAGTTCGTCGGTGAACTGCCAATCGATCGGGGGAAACTGGGGCGCATTGCCATATCGGTCTTCCTTGGCGTTACGGCTGCCATGACGGCATTACAGTATCTGCTGTATTTGGTGAGGTGATCCTATGAAGAAAATATTCAGTGTGATCCTCCTTGCCCTGACCTTACTGTGGGCAAACAACATCTATGCGGCAGAAGACCATGTGATTCTGGAGAACTATCAGGATTTCATGAGCAGGGACCAGTACGATCAGCTCAATGAAGATCTTGCACAGATCCAGGAAAATTACGACGTCAATATCTATTTCATCTACGATACTTCGATCGATGATTCCGATAACGGCGTAAAGGCATATGCCGATGAATTCCTTGCTTCGCATTCGTTTAATTCCAACAATGTTGCGATCGTCATGTCTTCTTCCTATTATTACGTGGCGGCCAACGGTGACGGGGCAAACGAAGTCATCAAAAGGGATGAGGCGGTCTTTGACAGGTTCTATTCGCGGGCTTCCATGCTTTCAAGCAGCGATCCGAACGCCTTCTTTGAAGGAATTACGAATGCCTACCAGTACGTGCTGGAACTGATCAATGCCAAGACTTACCAGTCGGACGCACCGGTCTCAAAAGAAAAAGCACTGGTCAATGACTTCTCCAACATCATGAGCGATGATGAAGAAGAAAGGCTCAACCGAAAACTGCAGAAGATCAAAGACAAATACGGCTTCGATGCAGTTGTCGTTACAACGGATTCGTTCAACGGCATGTCGGCGAGAGACTATGCGGATGATTTCTATGATTACAGCCAGTATTCGAAGGACGGCATCCTCTTTGTCCTGAACATGACGGAGAGAACCTGGTATGTTTCAACAAAGGGAAAGGGAATCGACTATTTTACCGATTACGGTATTGATGCGATTTTTGAAGAAATGGCTGAAGATCTTTCCGACGGCAAGTATTATGATGCTTTCGTGATCTATGCCGACAAAGTTGAAAAGTATGTCGTCAACGGCATGCAGGGCAATGTCGTCGATGTAGGCAATGAAGAAAAGTCATTCGGTGTATTCAATGTCATGATCTCGGCCATCGTCGGCGCGATATCATCGCTCATCACCTCTTTGTCCTTGAGAGGAAGGATGAAGAACGTAAGCAGGCAGCATTTTGCGCGAAACTATATCGTTTCTGATACCTTTGACATCAACGGCGCTTCGGATATGCTGGTAAACAGGCATGTTTCCAGAACCCGCAGACCGCGCCGTGATGACAGTATAGGCAGAGGTTCGGGACCGAGCCATATGGGCGGCGGTTCCAAAGTACATACGTCTTCAAGTGGTTCTTCCCATGGCGGCCATGGCGGACACTTTTAGAAAATAGATAGATAATTAAATCAAAGGAGGAATAAAAATGGGTTTAATTAAAGCATTGACCGGGTCTGTAATCGGTACGGTACTTGACACATGGAAGGACTATTTTGTTTGTGATTCCCTTGATAACGATACCTTGATGGTAAAAGGCACAAAGAGGGGCTTCGGCGGTTCAGGCGATGTCATCACAAACGGTTCCGGCATCATCGTCAATGAAGGACAGTGTGCTCTGATCATTGAAGAAGGCAATATTCTGGAAGTTGCCAACGAGCCGGGAAGCTATACATTTGATTCTTCACTTTCACCAAGTATTTTTGACGGTGGTCTTGAAGGCCTCAAGAACTCTTTCAAGGATGCGGTAGAAAGATTCACATTCGGCGGTGAAGTCAACAAGTCACAGCGCGTTTACTATGTCAACACCAAGGAGATCATGGAAAACCGTTTCGGTACGGCTACACCGATCCCGTTCAGAGTTATTTTCGATAAGACGACCGGTTCGGAAGTCGAAATCTCTGTCAAATGCAATGGTGAATTCACCTTCAGAATCGTCAATCCGGTTGTCTTCTATCAGAAGGTCGCCGGCAATAAAGCCGACAGATTTGAAAAGGACGAACTGATTTCCATTATGAAGTCCGAAATGATGGATGCCTTGAATCCGGCATTCGGCAAGCTTTCCGATCTGAACATCCGTTATTCTGAACTTCCTTCTCATACAACGGAGATCAAGGATGCCTTAAGAGAAGCCTTAAGGACTCGCTGGGAAGAAAACAGAGGTATCGCTCTTGATTCGCTGACGATCAATTCCGTCACTATTCCGGAAGCAGATGCTGAAAAGATCAAGAACATTCAGTTCTCTTTCATCAACAGAGACAAGGATACAGCCAATGCAACGATCGTTTCCGCAACTGCCGATGCGATCAGAGATGCTGCAAACAACGCCAACGGTGCAGCGACCGGTTTCATGAATGTCAATATGGCAACCAATACCGGCGCACAGTTCTTACAGCAGAACAATACAGCACAGGGTGGCGGCGGTTTCTGTCCGTTCTGCGGCCAACCGGTACCATCAGGTGCTAAATTCTGCCCAAGCTGCGGTAAAGCATTGCAATAGGCCTTAACAAAGCTCTGAAAGCCCGTCCTCGTGACGGGCTTTTTTTATCTATCTTATTTATTGTTTTTCTGTTATCATTTAGGTGCATATGAAGTTCAGTGATATTTTGTCGGTATTGAGCGGACTGGCAATTTTCTTATACGGCATGGAAGTCATGGGCAATGGCTTCAAGCATATGGCCGGCGGAAAACTGCAGGATGTTCTCGAGAAGCTCACGAAAAAGCCTCTCGTCGCAATGCTGGCAGGAATGCTGGTAACAGCACTTGTACAATCATCTGGGGCAACGACAAGCATGCTTGTCAGTTTTGTCAATGCCGGAATCATGCGGGTTGAGCAGACGGTCTATGTCATTTTAGGCAGCAATGTCGGTACGACGATCACCGGCCATCTGATGGCTTTGGATGTCGGACTGGTCTCGCCGTTTTTGGCTTTCATCGGTGTATGTCTCATCATGTTTGTCAAGAACGACAAGCTCAACGCCATAGGTGAAATCATGATGGGCCTGGGCTTTGTTTTCATCGGCATGGATACAATGTCCGGCGGTCTGGCTCCTTTGGGAAGTTCACCGTTCTTCTTAAAAATTCTGACTTCGATGCGCAATCCGGTTTTCGGTATCCTGGTCGGTTTTGTTTTAACAACCATCGTACAGTCTTCTTCCGCTTCTCTGGGTATCATTCAGTCCCTGGCAAAGAGCGGCCTAGTCCAGATCAAAGATGTCATGTTCTTCAATCTGGGCCAGAATATCGGTTCCTGTACGACAGCGATGCTGGCATCCCTGAGTTTCAACCGCGATGCCAAGCGCGTTTCGATCATAAATCTGACTTTCAATATAGTGAATGCTGTTCTGTTCACCATCCTTTACTCCCTGTTCCCGTTTGACAGACTTTATCAGACTCTGGCACCGGGCAGTGTCGTTGAACAGATTGCCTTCATGCATACATTTACCAATATAGTGACTTCTTTGGTCTGCTTCCCGATTGCCGGTGTTCTGGCAAAGGTTGCCTATCTGTTTATTCCGGATCAGGGAAGCGAAAAACATCTGCAGCCGGAAGTGGAAGCTTCGCCGAAGATGGAAAACAATACAGCTTTCAACATCTACGGTATCAATATCGAGATCAACAATATGCTTAGCATTGTCGAATCATCCATTCGGGAAGGCTTAAATGCCATTCTGGAACATTTCTCCCGAATCGATCTGATCAGGGCAAATGAAGCACAGGTCAACCAGATCAACAAAGGTATTTCACGCAATCTGCTGCTTCTGATGGCATCCAATACCAATATGGAAGAATCACGTCAGGCAGCTTCACTTTTCTCAATGAATGTCGACCTGGAAAGAATGAGCGATCATGCCGTCAATATTGCCGAAGCAGGCGATGACCTGACAAGAAACGATCTGTCTTTCTCTCTGCTTGCATACGATGAACTCGAACATCTCTCCGGCATCATTTTTGATTCTTTCGATGCACTCAACGAGATCATCGGCAACGACAATAAAGATGCGTTTGCACGTATCAAGGAAAACGAAAATATGATCGATGAGCTTTGCATGACCTATCGGACAATCGAGATCGATCGTATGCGAAACAATGCGGCTGAGGCCGAATCCGGCGTCATCTATTCCGAACTGCTGATCGACATCGAAAGAATCGGCGACCATATCATGAATGTTGCGGAGAATCTTTGCAATAGTTATGAAGGCCAATAAGTGCCTTTTATAATAAAACCGTTTCAGGAATCCCCTGAGAAAGCGAGGTAGCAATGCATTACAACGGTGGATATCTAATCGGGCAGATCAACAAATTGACCAACAGGCGCGTGAATGAACTGCTGAAAAAGGAGAACATCAGTGAATTCAACGGTGCCCAGGGCACAATCCTTTTTGTCCTCTCCAATGAGGGCGAAATGTCAATCAAAGACATCGGCAAAGCCACCGGTTTGGCCAAGACTTCATTGACTTCCATGCTGGAAAGAATGGAGAAGAAGGGATTGATTGTCAAAAGGCCAAGTGAGGAAGACAAGCGAAGCACGATCGTGGCATTAAGTGAAGGAACAGAGAGCTATCGCGAAGTGATTGAAAAAGTCTCCCTCAAGATCGGCGAGGAGTATTACAGGGGCATCAAGCCAAAAGAGGCAGAACGCTTTGAGGCGACTTTAAAAAAGATCCTCGACAATCTGAAATAGTCAGGTTACAAAACTCTGAAAACAGTTTGATCTGTAAAAAGCACAGTTTTTTTGCAGCTTTTAGCAAGTCACGAAAGCGATGCTGTCGAAACTTGATAAACATGCAAGAAAATCATTCATGTTTCATTTCCTTGCAAAAGGGAATAACACTTCGTAAACTGCCCAAAAAGGCAGTTTTTCTTTTCGGAAAGCATAACAATCTGACTTCAGCTGAATTGTGGATAACATTAGAACTATTATTGTGATGGGGAAAATATGTGACCATTAGGTTCATGACCCACTGGGCAGTATAATGAAATCAGGATACTGTAAGATAATTCAGAAACGTGGAAAACGCATCGATGTGTGGATTGCGGAATTAACGAGCAAAAAATTATGGAGATATAGTGATGACAAAGATATATTTCGTGCGACATGCAGAGCCCGATTACAGCAATCACGATGATCGTACACGTGAACTAAGTCGGAAGGGATTGATTGACAGAGAATTTGTTACGGAATTCTTGTCAGATAAGCAAATTGACATTGTTATTTCCAGTCCATTTAAAAGGGCTGTAGATACAATAAAGCCTTTCAGTGAAAAATACGGATTTGATATTGAGATAATTGAAGACTTCAGGGAACGAAAAGTCGGCACTTACTGGATCAAAGATTTTTCTGATTTTTCTAAAAAACAGTGGGAGGATTTTGACTATAAGCTATCAGGCGGCGAATGTTTGCGTGAAGTACAGGAGAGAAACATCGAAGCATTAAAATACGTGCTGCAGAAGTATCCTGAAAAGAATATCGTTATCGGATGCCATGGAACGGCACTGAGTACATTGATCAATTATTATGATAATTCGTTTGACTCATCGCAATGCGTGGAGACATATGTGAAGACCCGCTGCTTTCCCATAGTGAAAGACAGCGGGTCTGTATTGGTTGAACCATCTTCTCGACAAGAATTCATTGTGGAGTTTGTTCTTTTTCTG
>CADAHV010000003.1:0-37621 GCA_902787775.1 uncultured Erysipelotrichaceae bacterium
GCTTCCCAGGCCGAAAAAGAGCTTGCGGCATTAAAGGATTTCCCTTATACGCTCATCTTTTATGAGGCACCTCACCGCATCGAAAAGACTCTGAAGCTGGCGCTGAAGGTCCTTGGCGATCGGCGGGCCTGTCTGGCAAGAGAACTGACCAAGTTGCATGAGGAGTATCATCGCGACACGCTTTCAAAGCTTTGCGAACTGCACGATCTCAAAGGTGAGATGGTTTTGATCATCGAAGGCCAGAATGAAGAAAAGGAAGTCTCCCTTGAAGTTCTCTTAAAAGAAGTTAAGGAAGAAATCAAGGCGGGGATGCGTTCCAAAGAGGCGATCAGCACGGTCGCGAAGAAATACGACGTTTCCAAAAACAGCCTCTATGAAGAATATCTGAAACAGAAGGAAGACAAACAGGATGAAGGCGAGTGAGTATCAGGCGAAAGCCATGCGGACGCTGAATCCGCAGATCGCAAAGAAAGACATTCTGGTCAATGCGGTCATGGGTCTTTCGGCGGAAGCGGGGGAAGCGACCGATCTGGTCAAGAAACATCTCTTTCAGGGCCACGATCTGAAAAAGGATGAGCTGATGAAGGAACTGGGCGATATCGCCTGGTATCTGGCGGAAGCGGCCACAGCCATCGATGTGAGCCTGGATGAGGTCCTTTCCATGAACATCGAAAAGCTGAAGGAACGCTTTCCGGACGGCTTTGATGCGCTGCGCTCCATGTATCGTGAGAAGGCGCCTTTTTACGGCTATGAAGATACGGCAGTGAAGATCCTTGATCAGAAACATCCGGCCATACAGAGTCCTCAGGATCTCTACGATCTTTTAAAGCTCTGCTGGAATAAAGAAACATGCGCACCGCGCATGGCTGAAGACTGGACAAGTGAGAATCCCAGCCTTGGCCAATGTTCGATCACGGCCTTTCTGGTTCAGGACATCTTTGGCGGCGAAGTCTATGGGGTTGACCTGAAGGATGGCAACTATCATTGTTTCAACGTCATTGACGGTCACATCTACGATCTGACTTCCGCGCAGTTTGACCATCCCCTGGATTATACGCTTGAGCATAAACAGGAAAGAGAAGTTCACTTTCAGAAGAAGGAAAAAGAAGAACGCTATCAGAAACTGAAAAAGTCACTGACAGAGAAGGAAAAAGAAAAAGAAAAGCAGCTCATCTTAAGATAAGCTGCTTTATTTTTGAATGGTGCACCAGGTGAGACTTGAACTCGCATGGGATTTCCCACACGCCCCTCAAACGTGCGCGTCTACCTATTCCGCCACTGGTGCGTAAGTCTATTATAGAACATTTTGTGTCGAAATAAAAATATTTTAATAAAATAAGTATGTAGAGTTTTTTAAAGGAGATTTTCACAAATGAGTTCGTTTAAAGATCTGAGGATCGTCGATAATTTCTATCAGACGTCAGCCTTTTATCCGATGCCTACCGTATGCATCAGTACCGTCAATCCCGACGGAAGTCTGAACATCGGTTCCTATTCTCTGTGCTTCCCGTACTATATTGCCGGCAAGGACCGCTACGCGATGGTCTTGGAATGCCGCAACACTTCCAATACCTGCCAGAACATCCTGCGCACCCACAAGTGTGCCCTCAACTTCATCAGCGATGAGAAGAAGTATTTCAAAGAGGCAGTCCGCCTTGGCTTCCCGGGTCCGAGTGAAGAAAAGATGAAGGAACCTTTACTGTTCAAAATGGAAGACGGCTTAGCCGATCCAAGCGACAAGAACCGTCCGCAGGTCATTGCCGATGCCTTCCAGGTCTTCGAATGTACCTGGGCAAGCCATCTGGAGAACGGCGATAAATTCAAGGTTGAAGATATCGATGACGGCCATCCGGGTCCGTATAACGATTTCAACGGAATCACTTCCAAGTACGGCGCTCACTTCATTCTTTATATCGATAAGATTCTGATGAAGGAAAGATACTATGACGCGATCGTCAACGGCGTCAAGGCTTCCGATTTCCCGAATGTTCCGGTAGATTACGGTTACCGTGATTCGACCAACTTCTGGTATACCCAGTTCCCGCGCTATTTCCAGAAGCCGATCGCCGAACCGATCCCGGCACCGAAGGAAGTCGATCTGGCTTCCATCCGTTATGCGGCTGACCGCTGTGATGCGCAGATCCGTTTCACCGATGCGGCTTTGAAGAACTTTGTCAAAGTACCTCGTCCTTTCCTGAAGACCGTCCTCAACGGCTGTATTGCCTGGGCGAAGGAAAACAATGTGACATTGATCGATGATGAACACGTCAAGATCATCAATGACAAGCGCAAACAGGAAAAAGAAAAGAAGAAATAAGAAAAAACGGCCCTCATTTAAGAGGGCCGTTATGATCCGGCAGTCCTAAGACGATAGCCAAGGGCTGTATGTCTTCACTGTAGGGGATCGGCGGATAAGAATCGTTCTTGGCGAGAAGTTCGTTGTTTCCTCTGGTGCGGATGAGGATCTCATCATTGACCAGAAAGACACCAGCTTCGTGTAAGGCGACATTCTCACTGTTGCGGACCAGGATCCGGCTGCCTTTGGGATACAAAGGTTCCATGGAATCATCCGGCATCACGATCATACTGGTAGCGCGGTGATTGAAGGGGGTGTCGTCAATGGCACAGACAACAGCTCCCAGAACATTGTTTTCATAGTAATCCCGGATATCGCGGTAGAACGGACGCATGATCTTGCGGGCAAAGTCCAGATCATCCCTGACCCGTCCCAATTCCGAGGCCAGAGAATTGTTGATGACGATCTGGCCCTGCAGATCCAAAGAGCGATAGTCACTGATGAAGTCCACTTCTTCCTGACGGAAGGCATACCTTTTATCGTCGAAATAGTCCTGGAACAGGTAATTCGGTTCCACATCCAGTACTTTGATGATTTTTACCAGGATCTCCGCATTCAAGCCGCGAAAATTGTTTTCGTAATTGCTGATGGCGGAAGCTGACTTGCCGATCTTTTCACCCAGCTGTTTTTCGGTCAGCCCGCGCCTGATTCTGATCTCTTTGATTCTCTTTCCGATGTTCATGCTACACACCTCAATTCGATAATATCACTAAAAAAAATCAGAAAAAGAGGTGAAATACAGGAAAACAAAATATCGAAATTTATATTTTCATAAACGTGATAAAATGAATTAGTAAGTTCACGTATATGAAATTTTCGAAAGGATCATCTTATGTCTAAGATCTGCGAAAGAAATCATCCGGTCGTCAAAAACATCCGAAAGGCGATGGAAGAAAGAGAAATTTGTGTTGACGAGTTGTCAGAGAAAAGTGGTATCATATGTAATGATCTTGAAAAGATCCTTGCAGATAAAAAAGTCATCAATCCATATGAGATTGCCTGCATTGCCGGGGCACTCGGCTTGGAAGTGAATGATCTGTTCAGAGAATAAAAATGAGGATAAGACCGGAGGGGTCGGGCTCGGGATTATATTAGTTTCCGAATCCGCTAATGGCTCCCATCCCGGGCTCGACCCGTCCGGTTTTATTAAAACGGTATCCGAAGATACCGTTTTTTGTTGGAGTTTTTGTTTTTTTTCTTATTTAATCGTGATCCGTCCTTCTACATGGGAATCGACGTTGTTCATGGAAGAAAGCAGTTCCTCGAAGATCGAGAAGTCGTCGGTGATGACCATGCGCGGCTTCTTGTTGGCAATCACCTCTTCAACCGGAACATTGAAGAATTCAGTGAAGTTTTTGAAATGGTAGTCCTGCAAGGCGATGCGGACCATCCGATCATCGGCAATCTCTTCGCCGTTCAGGGAAAACTCTTCGAAGTCGCCTTTCTTTCGGTCATAGACCATCTTCATTCCCTTGGAGACCTGATAGAATTCGCCATGTGATCCTTCAACGAACATCTCATCCCGCAGCATGAAACGCATCATCCTTCTGAACTGCTGACCGCTTACTTCCAGCATGTAGACCGGCGCGTTGTACGGCACACATTCCTTGAGTTCCTGGAACTGGACGATTGGTCCCATTTCCTTAAGCCGGATCGATCCCGATCCCATCAGCATGACTTCAAAGGAGGAGTCGACCTGCAAGAGGTCGGCGAACAGATTCCCCAGTTCAGTCTCCTGATAGCGGCTTGGATGGGTGAGCTTGCGCTTGAAATTGGTGACGATCTTGCCATAGATGCGGTCGGTCCTTTCCTTATAGGAATTCAGAACGCTTTCTAAGATCGGATCGATTGGGCAATGGCGGGAATCGATAGGGATGCATTCCCATTGATAGGAGACCATCCTGTGTTCGTCTGTGTCGATCTCGATATCGAAGCGGCCGATCTGGTCCGTGCCGATGCCGACCTGGACGATCGGAACACCGTTGACGATGCACGGCTCTTGAAGGTATGTGTGGGAGTGGCCGCCGATGATGAAGTCGACGCCCCAGTTGGGATCCAGAAGTTCCGCCAGCTTCTTGTCCTGATCAAAGCCGATGTGGGTCAATAAGACCGTGAGGTCGACTTTGGTAGTCTTGTAGTTATCGACGATGACGCCGACCTGTCTGGCAGCTTCCCAGACGTCGATGAAGGAACCGATGATCTCTTCGTTTCGGGTGGAAGCCAGGACTTCATTGGTGATGATGCCGATAAACATGACTTTTAAACCGTTGATATCCAGAATGGCATATGGCTCAAAGAGCCTGGTGTGATTGGATTTGATGTACATGTTGGCATTGATGATCGGGAATTTGGCGCATCGTTCCAGAAACAGAAGGTGAGCCAGTCCGTAGTCGACTTCGTGGTTGCCCAGGGTGACGACATCGGGTGACAGAAAGTTCATCAGTTCGATCGTCGAGAAACCCTTGTATTCACTGTCGATGACCGATCCGCGGAACATGTCGCCGGCAATGGCAAAGAGGACATTTTTCTCTTCGTCACGCACTTTCTTGATAAAGCCTGATAACAGGGGAATGCCGCCTTCCTGGTAAGCATCTTTCTGTTCTGCCAGGAAATCGCCGTGCATATCGTTGGAATGCAAAAGAACCAGTTTTTCTTTGGTCATAAACCTCCTTTCAATTGTGGATGAATGTAATAAAAAAGCCTTATATCTCTATTATATAGGATATAAGGCTTTATTTTACAGGTTGAGCAGTTTGATCAGTTCGTTCCAGAGGGACAAGGTCCACTTGGAAGCATCACCGGCCAGTTTCGGGAAATTGTAGGCAGGATCATCGATCTTTTCTCCATACATCGTTTTGACATATTCGATGGCCTGCTTGGCGAATTCATAAACCTTTTCGGCCGCTTCACCTTCCAGTCCTTCCGTGTAATGAAGAAGGGAAACGGCAGCTTCGTAGATCACATCGGCGTTTTTGCGGTTTTCATCGAGGACGCCGTCCTTGATCAGCTCGTAATTATTCAGGATGGTGTTCTTGAATTCTTCCAGTTCAATCTCGCTGATCTCATCGCTGTAAGGCAGCTTGGCGATGGTTTCTTCTTCCATGGTCTGATAGAAGCTTTCGACTTCGGACCATTTGATTTTTTTCTTCTTTTCGACCAGAGCCCAGTTGTCATCGCTCCATGTCTGGATCTCGGCGATCTGGTTTTCGACATCCTGCTTGAGATTCTTGAAATCATCGGACCTCTCATAGGCAGCCTTGATCAATGACTCGATAGCCATGGTCAGGGTGTTGATTTTTGAGCTTTCCAGAGAATTGGACTGGGCTGAGAGGGACTGCAGGAGGATGTTGCTCTTATATAAGGAATGAAGAGCCTCTTCATCTTCTTCCTTGACGCCTTCTTTGATGGCTGTCACCTTTTCGCAGACAGCGGCAAACAGATTCTTGAAGTCGCTGATCGAATAGGAATCGTAGGCAGCGGCTTCGCTTATGGCTTCGTTATATATTTCATCGTACCGGGCACTGACGTCTTCCCAGGTGATCTTCTTGGAAAGACAGCCGCTCAGTGCCAGCAGCAGACTCATCAGGATAAGGATCTTTTTCATTGCTGTAGCCTCCTTTGTGTTTACGAAATTCATTATACATTAGATCATCTTCCGGATTGAAAAAGAAAAGTTCCCATCGGGAACTTCTTTTGAGTAGTGGTGCACCGAACAGGACTTGAACCTGCACGAGTCGCCTCATATGAACCTGAATCATACGCGTCTGCCAATTCCGCCATCGGTGCGTGCACAAATATAATACCACAAAAAACTTGAAACTCAAACCGATAATGATAAAATAATTAGGTATGGATTTTAGAAAGATTATCAACGTGGCGGTCATCGCCCATGTCGATGCAGGAAAATCAACTCTGGTTGATGCTTTTTTGGCGCAGTCGCATGTCTTTTCCGACCATGAAGAGGTCGTCGCTCAGGTCATGGATTCCAACGATCTGGAGAGAGAAAGAGGCATTACGATCTATTCCAAAAACTGCTCGATCGTCTATCAGGACTACAAGATCAATATTGTAGATACACCGGGACACGCAGATTTCTCCAGTGAAGTCGAACGTATCATCAAAACGGTCGATACGGTCATTCTGCTGGTCGACTCTTCGGAAGGCCCGATGCCGCAGACCCGTTTCGTCCTCAAGAAGTCGCTTGAGGCAGGTCTGAGACCGATTCTTCTGATCAACAAGATCGATAAGAAGGATGCCAGAATCAACGAAGTTATCGATGAGGTCTATGATCTTTTCCTGGATCTCAATGCCAATGATGATCAGCTGGATTTCCCGATCCTCTATGGTATCGCCAGAAGCGGTATCGTCCGCTACAATCCGGGTGATTCCAACGACGACATCAATCCGCTGTTTGAAACGATCGTCAGCCATGTCGATCCGTATCCGAACCGGATGGATGAACCGCTGCAGATGCAGGTAAGCGCCTTGGCTTATGATGACTATATCGGCAGAATCGGCGTCGGCCGTGTCTATTCCGGTGTCATCAAACAGAATTCGATGATCTCCGTCTGCAACAATAACGGCAAGAAGGAGAACCGCAAGATCGCCAACCTCTATAACTATCAGGGGCTTAAGCGTACAGCGATCGCCGAAGCACAATGCGGCGATATCGTCATGGTCTCGGGCATTGAAAACATCGAGATCGGTGACACGATCGGTCCGGAAGGCGTCTTCAATCCGCTGCCGCAGATCGACATCGAAGAACCTACACTGTCCATGAACTTCATGGTCAATACATCCCCGTTCCAGGGCAGATCCGGCAAATATGTCACCAGCCGTAACATTAAGGAAAGACTGGAAAAGGAACTGGAAGTCAATGTCGGCTTAAGAGTCGAAAGCACCGCAACGACCGATACCTTTAAGGTTTCCGGCAGAGGTGAACTGCATCTTTCCATCCTTTTGGAGAATATGCGCCGTGAGGGATACGAAGTCGCGGTCAGCCGTCCGGAAGTTATCTTCAAGAAGGTTGACGGCAAACTGCAGGAACCGGTAGAAGAAGTGATCTGCTCGGTGCCAAATGAGTATTCCGGTACTGTCATCAACAAGCTCAATCTGCGTAAAGGCCAGATGATCGATATTCAGGACGAAGGTTCCTATACCAGAGTCATCTATCATGTGCCAACCAGAGGTCTCTTAGGCTATCGAAGCGAATTCATCAACGATACCAAGGGCGAAGGCGTCATGGTCCGCAAGTTCATTCAGTACGAACCGTTTGTCGGCGAGATCGCTCAAAGAAGCAACGGTGCTTTAATCTCAATGGCTTCGGGCAAGGCGATGACTTACGCTTTGTGGAATCTGCAGGAAAGAGGACAGCTGTTCATCACGCCGCAGACGGAAGTCTACGAAGGCATGATCATCGGTGTCTCTTCCAAGACCCAGGACATTGAAGTCAATCCGACTGTCAACAAGAAGATGACGGCCATCCGTTCCACCGGCAACGATGAAGCGATGAAGCTGGTACCGGCGAGAGTCTTCTCTCTGGAAGAAGCGCTTGAGTTCATCAACGATGATGAGCTGGTGGAGATCACACCGGATGCGATCCGTTTAAGAAAACGTTATTTGACCAATCTTGACCGCCGCAGACATATGCGTGAGGTCACCAAGGAAGCGAATAAACAATAAGAAAGAGCCTTGCGGCTCTTTTCCTTTGTGCAATCCCATAGCGTAACGGGAGGGGAATAAAGTAAAATAAAAGTATGGAACTGCTGGTCACTTTAAGACACATTGAATCTTTGGAAAAGATCCTGCCGTTTGCCGACGGCGTCATTTTGGGCAGCTATTTTACCAATGGTTATCATCTCAGTCTGGAGGAGATCACCCAGTCCGTCCGCTTCTGCCGTACCTTCCATAAGAAGGTCTACATCATCATGGACGATTTCATCTCGGAAGATGAAAAGATGCTGATGTACGATTATCTGGATTTCATCGATGGTTTGAATGTCGACGGCATCTACTTCCATGATCTTGGCATTTACAATGCCGCCAAGTCCTATGGCCTGGTTTCCAAACTGATCTATGACGGCAAGACCGTCATGTGCAATTCCCTGGATACCGCTTTTCTTCTGGATAAGGGGATCGATTCGATCGTGATCTCACGTGAACTGACCTATCCGGAAGTAAAGGAGATCTTAAAGAATCACAGCGGAAGGATTGATCTGCAGATCTTCGGTCATCTGCGCATGTCTTATTCCAGACGTCACTTCTTAAAAAACTACTTCAAACAGATCGGAAAGGAATACGACTACAGCGGCAAGGAGACCCTGAGTCTGGTCGAAGAACAGCGGGAATACAAGATGCCGATCATCGAAGATGAAGACGGCACCTACATCTATACCGATTATATTTTTGAGATGTTCAATGAGATCTGCGAAGTTAAAAATGACATCAAGCGCGGCATCATCGATACGCTGTTTATCGATGACCTCAACCTGATTTGCCAGGTATTGCGCGATTACCGCAGGATCAATATGGGCAACCGTTCCTTTATTAAGGAAAGCTTCATGCACAATCATCCGGGCAATTATTCCACCGGATATTTCTATCAGAAGACCAATATAAGCAAAGATGAATAAGATCGAACTGCTGGCACCCGCAAAGGACCTGAACAAGGCCAAGATTGCGATCATGTACGGAGCTGACGCCGTTTATGTAGGCGGCAAGTTTTACTCACTCCGCTCCCGCGCTTCCAACTTCGAACTGGAAGATCTCAAGGAACTCTCACAGTTTGCCAAGAAATACGGCGCCAAAGTCTATGTGACGGTCAATATTGTCTTTCATGATGCCGACTATTACGGCATCCGCGAATATCTGCGCTATCTCGAAGAGATCGGCATTGATGCAATCATCATCTCTTCCCTGGCCCTGATCCCGGTCGCCAGGCAGGAAGCCCCGCACGTCGAGTGTCACATCTCGACCCAGCTTTCTTCTTTGAATTCTTCGGCTGTCAGAACACTCAAGGAATTCGGTGCCGACCGCATCGTGTTGGGAAGAGAAGCTTCGATGGCCCAGATCGAACAGATCGCCAGGAATGTGAACGTGCCTTTGGAGGTCTTTATCCATGGCGGCATGTGTTCCAACTATTCCGGCCGCTGCGTGCTGTCCAACCGCATGACACTGCGTGATGCCAACCGGGGCGGCTGTGCGCATTCCTGCCGCTGGAAGTACCGTCTCTATGACGGCGATACATTGATCTCCGATCCCGATTGTCTTATGTCGATGTCCTCCAAGGACCTCAGGGCCTCGGCTTATGTGGAACGCATGATCGCTTCCGGCATCGCCTCCTTAAAGATTGAAGGACGCATGAAGTCGGAATACTACATCGGTCAGGTCGTCAAGACGTATCGAAAGATGATCGATGAGATCTATGAAAAGGGAAAGCTGAGCCCGGATAGACTCGCATACTACGACAATGAACTTTCCAAGGCGGAAAACCGTCCGAGTGATGACGGCTTTTTGTCAGGGGATTGTGATAATACCAAACATCTCTATGGCGTCAATGGCGCCGGGGTGACCCACGACTATGTTGCCTATATCCATCATTTTGAACCAAGCCGCAATATTGCCCTGATCGAAGTCAAGAACATCTTTGCCAAAGGTGATGAGCTGGAAGTCTTCGGACCGCATCTGGACAATAAGCGCTTTAAGGCGGAAGTGATGTTTGATGAGAAATACAATATTGTCGAGCTTGCCAACAAGCCGACACAGCTCCTTTTGATCCGCATGCCTTTTGCGGCAGAAAAGGGCGATATGATACGAAAGGTCTCTCACCGATGATCATCGAGGGAGCCATCGCCGTCAAAGCGGCACTGCAGAATAAAAAAAGAGAGATCTTTAAAGTCTATATCGATAAAGACAAGAAGACCAAGGATTTCAACTATATACGCAAACTGATCCGGCAAAACGGTGTTGAAGTCTTCGAATGCGAAAGAAGCTATCTGGAAACGATCCTGACCGGCAAGAGCCATGGCGGTATCGGTGCCGATGTTTCCGAAAGAAGAGAAGATGAATTCGATGATTCCGACATCTTTTTTCTTGACGGCATCGAGGATCCGTTCAACCTCGGCTATTGTCTCAGGACCCTTTATGCGATGGGTGTAAAAAACGTTTTATTAAACAAGCGGGATTATTCGCAAATGGAAGGCCAGCTGCTGAAATCTTCGGCAGGTGCCTACGACATGATCAATATCGCCTTGTGTCAGGAGCCTTTGAAGATGATCGCTTCCTTAAAGGAGAAAGGCTATTATCTCTATGGCTTATACCGCGGGGCGCAGGCAAAAGACATCTTTGATGTGCGTTTTGCCGATAAGGCCTTATTCATCCTGGGCGGCGAAAAGCGGGGGATCTCCGGTGATCTGCTGGATCTTTGCGATGATCACCTCTATATTTCCTATGGATCGGATTTCCGCAACGCCCTCAACGCCAGCGCAGCCCTGGATGTCGTCGTTACTTTGCTCAGGAGTCAGAGAAGATGATCACTTCCAAAGACAACAAGACCGTCAAGCAGTTAAGCAAGCTGCACCAGAAGAAGTACCGCCAGGACAGCTTCCTGCTTTTTGATGAAGAGATGATCCTGGCTGCCAAGCAGGCGGGTTATCTCAAACAGCTGATCTACACCGGCGAGGCGCCTTTTGAATTTTCCGATTCTCTGGAAGTCTCGAAAGAGGTGCTGGATAAGATTGCCCAGCGGGAGGATCTTTCTTATCTGGGCGTTTCCTCTTTAATTAAGGAAAGCGACAATTACGGCAAGCGCATCGTGATCCTGGATCATCTGCAGGATCCTTTGAATATCGGCCGCATCATGGAAGCAGCCCAGTTATTCGGTTTTGATTCCCTGATCCTGTCGGAAGGCTGTGCCGAGATCTACAACGAAAAATGCCTCGCAAACTGCAAGGCAGGGATCTATCATCTGAATATCATCCATAAGCCGCTGATCGAAGAGATCGGAAAACTGCAAAGAGAAGGCTATCTGGTCTGCGCCACCGGATTAAGCGATAACACGGTGGAAATGCACGAGGTGAAAACGCAGGATAAGATGGCTTTCATTTTGGGCAACGAAGGAAGCGGCGTCCGCAAAGAAGTCATGGAAGCTTCCGATCTGGTGATGAAGATCGACATGCGCAACATCGATTCACTCAATGTCGGCATGGCTGCTTCGATCATCATGTATCAGTTCAGAAGGAAACTGTAAAGCGGGTCTCGCCCTCTTTTAAGGGAATTTCCTTCAAACTGTAATCAAAAACTTTAACGAAACGGTCCCCCTGGATCGTTTCTTTTACAAAGGCGTCTACTTCTTCGCCCTGAACTTCGCAAACCACATCGCCGTTGGAGGCGTTGCGCACATAGCCGGTCAGGGAATGTTTTCTGGCACAGGCAATGGCCTTGCCGCGGAAACCGACGCCCTGGACGATGCCGCTGTATATGATATAGTATCGTTTCATACTTTAATTGTATAAGAAAAGAGGCTCGAGGCCTCTTGTTTCTTACTTGATTTCTTCGAAATCGGCTGCCCCGTGTTTGCACAACGGACAGACGAAGTCATCCGGGAGTATGTCGCCTTCATAGACATAGCCGCAGACCTTGCAGACAAATCCTTTCTTGCCTTTGGTATCGGCTTTCGGCTTGACGTTGTTCTGATAGTAGGTGTAGGTCATCGTGTCGACATTGTTGATGACGCGGGCCTCGCTGACCGAGCAGATGAACATGCCGTGGGTGCCAAGATCCTTATAGTCTTCCACCTTCAAAGAGAAGAAGGCATTGATGTAGCGGGAAAGGAAGACGAGTCCGTTGTCGGAACGAAGGACCTCTTTCTCGTTTTTGAACTTGTCGATGTTGCGGCCGGACTGGAAGCCAAACTGCTGGAAGACCTTGAACGGGGTCTCGATATTGAGACAGTTGACATTCATGATGCCGGTCTGTTTGATGACATGGTGGGAATAGTTGTCCTTGTTGATGGAAACCATGACCCTGAACGGATTGTCGGTAAGCTGGACGACCGTATTGACGATCAGGCCGTTGTCCTTCTTTCCGTCGTTGGAAGTGACCACGTAGAGGCCGTAGCCGATCGAGAAGAGGGCCTTCATATCGTTCTTGTTGGCCTTTTTCTCATCGCGGGCCAGATAGTCGACACTTAAGGCCTGGCATAAGGCGGAGATCTCTTCCTTGTTTGTATCGTTCAAAGCTGAGCGGATATGTACGACCGGTTCAATGAAAGTCAGATTCGGTGATTTTGCCAGCATGTCTTTCATGATCTTGGCAGCCAAAGGTGCCCAGGATCCGTTTTCGATCAGGCCGATCTTGCGGTTCTGGAAGCCGCGTTCCGTCAGATGATCGATGAACTGCTTCATGAACGGATAGATGTCGGCATTGTAAGTCGTGGTTGCCAGAACCAGTTTGGAATAGGCAAAGGCATCGGCGACGGCTTGCGACATATCGCATCTCGCCAGATCGTAGACTTTGACTTCCGGCACGTTGGAGGCCTTCAGTTCTTCAACCAGTCTGTCGACTGCTGCCTTGGTGTGGCCATAGACCGAAGTATAGCAGACAACGACGCCGTCTTTTTCGACGTCGTAGCTTGACCAGGTATTGTATAAGTTCAGATAGTAAGGCAGATTCTTGTAAAGGAAAGGACCGTGCAAAGGCAAGATCATCGAGATATCCAGACCACCGGCCTTCTTTAAGACGGCCTGAACCTGACGGCCGTACTTGCCGACGATGCCGATGTAGTAGCGTCTCGCCTCATCGACCCAGTCCTCTTGTACGTCCAATGCACCGAACTTGCCAAAGCCATCGGCGCTGAATAAGGCTCTTTCATAGGAATCGTAGGTCATCATGACTTCCGGCCAGTGAACCATCGGGGCGGCGATGAAATTCAAGGTGTGCCTGCCCAGTTCCAGTTTGTCGCCTTCCTTAATGACGATGCGGCGCTCTTCATAGGCCGTGCCGAAGAAGTTGAGCATCATCGCAAAGGCCTTGTCTGAAGATACGATGATCGCCTTGTCATAGATCTTCATGAAGTTGGCGATATTGGCGGAGTGATCCGGTTCCATATGCTGAACGATCAGATAATCGGGCTGTCTGCCGTTGAGAACGGACTGGATATTGTCCAGCCATTCATGGGTGAAGTGCTGATCAACGGTATCCATGACCGCGATCTTTTCATCAATGATCACATAGGAATTGTAGGACATGCCGTTTGGCACCTTGTACTGGCCTTCAAAAAGGTCGATGCGGTGGTCGTTGACGCCTACATATTTGATGGTATTGGTGATTTCCATAATTAAAATGTCTCCTTAAAGACATTATATGCGATATCGAAAAAAGAAATGTGAAAATCAGATCAAAGCTTCCAAGACCAGCACGCTGATGCAGCAAAGAAATGTCACCTTAAAAAGACCCATTTCCTTATAGGCGGCGATGATGCCGATCAGCAGGGACAGTGCGCCAGCCACAGGATGGGAGGTCGCATCGATGATGGCCGGGAAGGTCATGACCGAAAGGGTGACGTAAGGAACGTAGTAGAGAAAGCTGCGTATGAAAGGACTTCTGATCGGCTTGCGGATCAGGGTCAAAGGAAGGACACGTATGGCAAAGACAGTGATTGCCATGACCAGTATATAAATATAGATATTACGATTCATCATTTCCTCCTTTGATCGGGAAAAGCAGGGCGCCCAAAGAGGAGATGACGATGGTCAACAGGATGGTGATCATCGATTCGGAAAGAGGGCTGAATCTTGATAAAAGATAGGAGGCAAGAAAACTCAAAAGGATCAGTATCGTGATCGGTTTTGACTTCTTTGCCGGCGGGATGATGATGGCCAGAAACATGCCGAACAAGGCAACCGATAAGGCCGAAACCAGACGTTTTGGCAAAACATTGCCCATGACGATGCCGGCTGCTGTGCCGAAAGCCCAGCAGGGTGCGGCAAAGCTGATCGCACCATAGGAAAAGAAAGGATTGCAATAAGGATCCTGCGATATCGCCAGGGCGAAGTATTCATCGGTCAGATAGAAGCCAAGAAGAAGACGGTGGATCATCGAGGCTTTGGGATCGATCTTCTGTGACAGGGCAAAGGACATCAGAACGTAGCGGATATTGCTGACAAGGGTGATGATGGCCATTTCAAAATAGGGGACAGCGTCCTTGATGGCAATAAAGGCGGCGTTTTCACCGGCTGAGGCGTTGACCAAGGCAGAAGTGAGGAATCCCTGAAAGGGGGTCAGGCCGGCAGCAGCGGCAATGATACCCAGTGAAAAGGCTACCGCAAAGTAGCCTGCACCAATTGGCAATCCGGTTTTGAATCCTTTTTTAAATGCATCCATAGTTTAAAAAAGAACCAGATTTCTGGTTCTTACAGTTTTCTGAAATCTTCAACATTCAATACGAAGATCGTGGCACCGCCAACTTCGACTTCGATCGGATAGGAGACCAAAGACGACATATCGGTGGAAATCGTTGTCGGAACAGCTTCTTTCCTTCTCTGCGATTCGTTGCCGATGATCTCGATCGCCTTTTCAACTTCCTTATCTTCGCAGCCAATGATCAGTGTAGTGTTTCCGGAAGAAAGGAAACCACCGGTCGTGGCCAGACGTGTAACGTGATAGGACGCCCTGTTCAAAGCGGAAATGCACGCTTTCGTGTCATCCGTTGAGATGATAGCCAGAATAAGTTTCATAGTTCTGCCTCCTCTATTGATTTTATTTTATCATCAAATAATTCATTTAGGAAAAAAACACTTGCCGTGAGTTTGTGGGCGTTTCGTTATAGTGGTACAATATTTGAGTATGATAGAATTCAAGAACGTTTCAAAGACATATAAAAACGGCACACACGCCTTGCAGAATGTAAATCTGAAAGTGGAAGACGGCGAGTTTGTCTACATCATGGGACCGACCGGTTCGGGCAAATCGACGCTGATCAAACTGCTGGACGGCGAAGAAGTGCCCAGCAGCGGAAACGTCATCGTCAACAACGTCAATGTCGGCCGCTTAAGAAAATCAAAAGTCTATCTTTACCGCCGCAAGATCGGCGTGGTCTTTCAGGATTATCGTCTCTTGCCGGAAAAGACGGTTTTTGAGAATGTGGCCTATGCCCTGGAAGTTCTGGATCTGCCTAACGACAAGATCCGCAAGCGCACCAGAGAAGTGCTCAAACTTGTTGACCTGGCTGACAAGGCCAATGTCAAGCCGCGTGAGCTTTCCGGTGGCCAGCAGCAGCGTGTGGCGATTGCCCGAGCGATTGCCAAGCGTCCGGCCATTCTGATCGCCGACGAGCCGACAGGCAACCTTGACCCGGCAATGACCGATGAAATGATCACTCTTTTAGAGAAGATCAACAAAGAAGAAAAGACGACGCTTTTAGTCGTCACTCATAACGATGTGATGGTTGAATTCCATCCGAAACGCACGATCCGCATTCAGTCCGGCCACGTGGTCGATGACGGCATGCGGGCTGCTGCCTATGCTTCCAAGATGAAGGCCACCGATAAGCCAAACCGCGGCGAAACGATGACCAAGGAAGAACGCATCCAGGCTTTGAGGGAAGCGGAAGAAGCGGACAAGAATTATGTCCACAAGCCGCATGTCCTCTCGGAGAGCGATGCCCAGGAAGCGAAGTTCAATGAGATCACCATGCAGCTGGATGCGATCAAGGAGATCTCGGAAGGAGGAGAGGAATAATGGTCTTTTTCCGCCGTTTCTTCCGTCATCTCAGAGAAGGCTTTATCGGTGTCAAGCGCCATTTCGGTATGGCTTTTTCGGCTGCTTCAGCTGTCACCATTACCCTGCTGCTGGTAGGCGCTTTTGGCGTCTTTGCGGTCAATATGGCTTATCTGACCCAAGAGATCGAACAGTCGATCTCCTTATCGGCTTTAATTGATTATTCAGTGACTGATCCTTCACGGATCACCAATATGAAAAACGAGATCGAAAACATGGAAGCGGTAGACCATGTCGTTTATCGCACCAAAGATGAAGAATTCGATTATTACAATAAAGAATATCCCGATCTGGCGGAATTCTCCGAAAACTATCGGGCTGACAATCCCTTCCATGATGCTTTCTTAATTTATGTCAAGGACGGCATGGATATGGAAAAGGTCAAGAACGATGTCGCAGCGATGAGCGGCATTTCTTCGGTGGAAGATGGCGGCAACAACACCTATACGCTGATCCACATCCTGCATATGATCCGAAATGTCGGCGGCATCCTGATACTCGCACTGGTTGCCTTGGCTGTCTATCTGATCTACAACACGATCAAGATCACCATTGCGACCAGAAAAGACGAGATCTGGATCATGCGTAATGTCGGTGCCAAGAACAGCTATATCCGTGCGCCTTTCCTGGTGGAGGGTGTCATCATTGCCATCATCGGCTCGATCTTACCGATCGGTTTGATCATTTACGGTTACTATGAGCTCTATAAGATGACCGGCGGTGTTTTGGCCGGTGTCATCACATTGATCCCGGTCATGCCGTTTGTCCTTTATGTGGCCGGTGCTCTTTTGGCGGTCGGCATTTTTGTCGGCTTCATGGGTTCCTATATCTCTGTCTGCAAGTATCTGAGGTTGACCAGATAATGCTGAAGAAACTTTTAAGTATCATCCTTGTCGTCTTCATGGTCTTACCGTTAAGCTGTAAGACGACTTTTATTTATGCCGAAGAAGAAGGCGGCGAGTATTACGAGGAAGAAGAGACCTACACCGAAGAGGAAGAAGAGGAAGAAAAGAGCGACTACGATAAATGTGTCCAGGATCAGGATAAGGCTGCCTGCCGGGCCATCGCCAAGAATGCCCAGAGTTCCTTGAAGGACATTGAGGATCAGATCGCCAATGCCAAAGAAAACAGGGAAGCGGCTGCCGCTTTGGCCAACGAGTATGCTGCAAAAGCGCAGACGTATCAGGGCGAGATCGATTCTTTGAAGATTCAGATCGAAGACCTCAAGACCAGGATCGAAGAGCTGACCACCCAGATCGCCGAAAATGAGAAAAAGGTGGAAGAGCTCAATACCCGCGTCAAGAATCGAATGATCGAATCGCAGAAGACCATGCATTTCAACGGCTATCTGGAATTCATACTGGGTTCCAAATCCTTTACCGATATGCTTCGAAGAGTCTATGGTGTGGAAGCCATCGTCTCCAAAGATAAATCCGATCGTGAAACGCTGTTGAGTGTCATCGAACAGCTGACCAAAGACAAGGCGGAACTCGATGCGGCGCAGAAGGAACTCAACGCCAGCTACGAAGAGATCGTTGCCAAGCAGGCGGAACTGATCGCCATGCAGGAATTCTACGAAGAAGAAGCGGTCCGCATCGGTGAAGAACTCGATGAGATGACCGAGGCAAGAGACAACATCTATAACACCTTTGATGATTTAAGAGAAGCCCTCAAGGCGACCGGCGTGACGGTGTCCGACGGTTTTGTCCCGGCGGTCCACAATTCCTGGATCTCTTCGACGGTCTGGAATTATGATAATGACTTTTTGGGCGGCGCATGGCACCTCGGTGTCGACTATGCGGCTTCCAGAGGCAGAGAGATCCATGCCCCGGCCGGCGGCGTGGTCATCCGTGCGGATGACGGCTGCGGCGATCCGGGCTATCTGGGATCTTCCTGCGGTGCCTGGATTTCAGGCGGCGGCAATCAGGTCTATATGATGTGCGAAGTCGATGGAAGCATCTACGGCTTCATCTTCTTCCATCTGAATACCGTCTATGTCTCTTATGGTGATTACCTCTTGCAGGATGATGTGATCGGTCTGGTCGGTTCTTCCGGCTCATCAACCGGTCCGCACTGTCATATCGAAATGTATTATCTGGGCGAAGGAGAACTGCTCGATTATCTGTCCATGGGATGGAATGCGACGTTCTCGGTCGGCCGAGGCCGTACGGCTTACAATAACCGCTGTGAGATCGGTACTCCGGCACCATGTATCCTGAATCCGGAATACTATCTGCCGGCAAACTGATAAAAAATGGAAAACGAAGAAAACAAAGTTGTCTTCGATCTGAAGAGGGTGCCTCTTCAATCGGAAAGAGAAGAGATACGAAACCGGCGCAGAAAGACCTTTCTGATCGTTTTGCTGTGCCTGTTTTGCCTGATACTGGGCATCCTTTTGGGACACATCTTTCTTCCAAGGGAGCGGGTGATCGGTACGGGTTCCTCTTCTGTTGAGGAGATCAAGCAGATCATGGGCAAGTACTGGCTCTATGGGGATCAGTACGATGACCTTAGCGGCGAACTGGAAGACAAGGCTTTGTATGGCATGACGGCTTTTGACTTTGATCCTTATACTTCCTATATGTCGGCAGAAGAGATGAACAGCTTCTCCGACAGCATCAACCTGACCTATGTGGGCATCGGTGTGGAGTATTCCTATGTCAACGATGCCGCTATGATCATGAAGGTATTCAAGTATTCCCCGGCAGAAAAGGCCGGCTTGCAGGCGGGAGATCGCATCATACAGATCGATTCGACGCCGGTCGAAGGTCTGGATACGATGGCCATTCGTGAACTGGTTCTGGGCGAAGAGGGAACGATCGTCACCTTGAAGATCGAAAGAGAGAATAAAACGCTCGATGTCGAAGTGGTAAGAGGTGTGGTTGATTCCACTGTCTATGCCTATACGGAAGATGACTACATCATCATGGAACTCAACAGTTTTGGCGAGACCACGGCGATCGAAGCGGCAAAGTATCTGGATGCCTACAAGGATTATGAGAAGATCATCATTGATCTGCGCGATGACAGCGGCGGCTACCAGTCCTCTGTCCGCGACATCTGCGGTCTGTTCATGGGACCGGATCAGGTCTACCTGCGACAGAAGGGCAGCAATGGTGTGGAGATGGTCGACAAGACGCCGTCTTCTTCCAGGAAATACGACAATCTGAAAAAGATCATCGTTCTGGCCGGCAGAGATACGGCTTCGGCAGCCGAAGTGCTGACGATCGCCTTAAGGGAAAAATGCGATGCCCTGGTGGTGGGAGAGACGACCTATGGAAAGGGCGTCATCCAGACCAACCGCGTCTTGCGCAACGGCGGTGTCTTAAAGATCACGACCTACTACTGGTATTCACCGGACGGCAATTCGATCGACAAGGTCGGCATCGTTCCGGATGAAGAAGTGAAGATGCCGGACATCTATTATGAACTGTATTCGGATATGGAAGATGGCGAAGAGTATGCCTTTGATTCCGTTTCCGATAAGACGGCTTTATGCCAGAAGGCGCTGCGTTTCCTGGGCTATGATGTCGAAAGAGATGACGGCTACTTCGATCGTTCCTTTGGCGAGGCACTGATCGAATACAAAGGCGAACACGGACTTTCGGCCATCGCCTTGCTGGACAAGGATACCTACGGCAGCATCATTGCCGAGACCAGGTATCAGCTCTCCAACGACCGAAGCAAAGACACCGTTCTTAACAGGGCGATCGAGATCATGAAAGAAGACTAAAACGATACAGCAGTATCGTTTTTTCATACAAATCTAAACAGATGATATGATAAATTATAGATTATGTTCACTTTTTAAGTGATAATAAACAGGTTTTATCGTATCGAAAGATAAAGTTACAGGAGAAAGACGACACAGATTGAAGCGAAAGATCTCAGTCTCGGATATGAAAAACAGAAAGTCGTCTCTGACCTCAATTTTACGGTAAGCGAAGGCGATTATCTATGCATCATCGGTGAGAACGGTTCCGGGAAGACAACATTAATGAAGACTTTGTTGTCGCTCAACGCTCCTTTAAAGGGAGAGATTGTTTTTTCGGAAGACGTGAAGAAGAATCAGATCGCCTATTCACAGCTGGTCAATATCCTCAAGGAACCGGATGAATACCTGGGTACGCCGATCAAGGTCAAGGGAATCTATTCGGCGCCTTTCAATGGGTTTTCTCATGTATACAACTACACGGTGACCATACAGGATAATACCCAATGCTGTGCCCAGGGGATCGAATTCTTTTTAAGAAATGAGAATGATCTCTCGCTGCTGTCGGAAGTGGGAGAATTGGTAACGATTAAAGGCACCCTTGATCTGTTTGAGGAAGGAAAACATGCCTATTGCCTCATCAGTGATGCAATGATCGAACAGTAGAGTGTTTTGTGTTGAAAAAGCCTTGTCAAAATATTAAGATTAAGGAGTAATCTTCAGGAATAGTAGTTGCTTCTGATCACGAAGAGAGCCGGTGTATGGTGAAAACCGGATGATGAAAAGTGATGAACTCGCCTGATCAAATGATTAATCGCAGTTCTGCGTTACGGACAAAAAGTTAGAAATTAAGGTGGTACCGCGCTGATGCGCCCTTTGTTATCACCTTTTTATTTTATGGAGGTCAAGATGAGCGTATTTGATTATAAGACGATCGAAAAGAAATGGCAGAAATTCTGGGAAGACAACGAGACATTCAAGACGGATGTCAATGATTTTTCCAAGCCGAAGTTCTATGCTCTGGATATGTTCCCGTATCCTTCCGGTGTAGGTCTTCATGCGGGTCATCCGGAGGGCTATACGGCAACCGATGTTGTCAGCCGCTACAAGAGGATGAAGGGTTTCAACGTACTGCACCCGATGGGTTTTGATTCCTTCGGTTTACCGGCGGAGCAGTATGCAATACAGACCGGCAATCATCCGGCCGGATTCACCCAGAAGAATATCGATCATTTTACCGAACAGCTCAAGGGCTTGGGTTTCTCTTACGACTGGTCAAAGGTTGTTTCCACTTCCGATCCGGATTACTACAAGTGGACACAGTGGATCTTCAAACAGCTCTTCTTGGACGGTTATGCAAGATGTGTCGAGATGCCGGTCAACTGGTGTGAAGAACTGGGCTGCGTCTTGGCCAATGATGAAGTCATTGACGGCAAGTCGGAAAGAGGCGGTTATCCGGTCATCCGCAAGAACATGAAGCAGTGGATCATCGACATCCCGGCTTATGCGGAAAAACTGCTGGCCAATCTCGATACCATCGACTGGCCGGAATCGACAAAAGAAATACAGCGCAACTGGATCGGCAAGTCCATCGGTGCGGAAGTCAAATTCAAGATCGACGGAACAGATGAAGACTTCACTGTCTTTACGACCCGCTGCGATACCTTGTTTGGTGCAACCTATTGCGTCCTTTCGCCGGAACATCCTCTGGTCGACAAGATCACGGCTGCCGATAAGAAGGCGGAAGTTGAAGCCTATAAGAAGGAATGTGCGTCCAAGTCCGAAATGGAGAGGACGGAACTGAATAAGGATAAGACCGGTGTGTTCATCGGCGCTTATGCGATCAATCCGGTCAACGAAAAGAAGATCCCGATCTGGATCTCCGACTACGTTCTGATGACTTATGGCACCGGTGCGATCATGGCGGTTCCTGCCCATGATGAAAGAGACTACGATTTCGCAAAGAAATTCGGTATCGATATCATTCCGGTACTGGAAGGCGGTGATATTTCCAAGGAAGCCTGGACAAAGGACGGCATCCACATCAATTCCGGTTTCATGGACGGATTGAATAAGGAAGATGCGATCAATGCCATGCTGGAATGGCTGGAAGCAAGAGGCATCGGCCGCAAGAAGGTCAACTACAAACTCAGAGAATGGATTTTCGCCAGACAGCGTTACTGGGGCGAACCGATTCCGGTCATTCATTATGAAGACGGTACTGTCGGCGTACTGGATGATGAGGATCTGCCTTTGATCCTGCCTGAACTGGATGACTACGGTCCAAGCAAGACCGGTGCTCCTTTGGATAAGGCGACAGACTGGGTCAATGTGGAATATCATGGCAAGAAGGGCAAGAGAGAGACTTCGACGATGCCGGGTTCTGCCGGATCTTCCTGGTATTTCTTAAGATACATTGATGCCCACAACGATAAGGAATTTGCCGACTATAAACTGCTGGAACACTGGATGCCGGTCGATCTGTACATCGGCGGTCCGGAACATGCGGTCGGTCATCTTCTGTATTCCCGTATGTGGAACAACTATCTCTATGACAAGGGCCTGGTGCCTTGTGCCGAACCGTTCCAGAAGCTGGTTCATCAGGGCTATATCCTTGGTTCCAACGGCATCAAGATGGGCAAGCGATTCCCGGAATATGTCGTCAATCCAAGTGACATCGTCGAAAGATACGGTGCCGATACATTGCGGCTCTATGAAATGTTCATGGGTCCGTTAGAGGCTGACAAACCTTGGTCAACTCAGGGTATTGAAGGTGCTCACCGCTGGCTGGAGAGAGTGTATCGTCTGATGACCGATAAGGAAAAGATCGTCGATACCAACGACGGAAAGCTGGATTACAGCTACAACTTCACCGTCAAGAAGGTATCGGAAGATATTGAGAACCTGCGTTTGAATACGGCGATCTCCCAGATGATGATCTTCATCAATGACTGTTACAAGGAAGACCATGTCTATAAGGAGTATGCAGTCAACTTTGTGCAGATGCTGTCGGTATTTGCGCCGCACCTTGGATGCGAAATGTATGAGATGCTGACAGGCAAGCAGGATCTGGCTTACCGCAGCTGGCCGGAATACGATGAAAGCAAGCTCGTTGTAGAAGAAAAAGAGATTGCTGTTCAGGTCAACGGCAAGGTCAGAGCGAAATTCAACATCAGTGCCAATGCCAGCGATGAAGAACTTTATCAGACGGCTTTGCAGCAGGAAAACGTAAAGAAATACACCGACGGAAACGAGATCAAGAAGCACTTCGTTATCCGGGGAAGAGTCGTCAACATCGTTATTTAGGAATATGAAAGAATGGCTGAGCCATTCTTTCTATGTATAGTGTTTTCTGAAATCCGATTGGAGAGAAGAAGAATATGAATGAAATACTGACATGGATCGATAACAATATCATGTGGGGTCCGGCGATGATTCTGTTTCTGCTGGGAACCCATATCTATCTCACATTTAAAACAGGAATCGTTCAGAAACGGATCTTTAAAGGGATCGGCGAATCATTGAAGAACGATCCGGACAAGAAGGGCGATCTTTCGGTCTTCGGCTCTTTGATGACCGCCTTGTCTTCGACGATCGGTACCGGCAACATCATCGGTGTCGGCACGGCGATCGCCATCGGCGGTCCGGGCGCTGTCCTTTGGACCTGGATCGGCGGTCTGTTCGGCATTGCCACCAAATATGCCGAATCCTTCATTGCCGTCAAATACCGCAAGAAGGATGCAGACGGCGCCTATGTCGGCGGTGCAATGACGGCCTTTGAACATCTGGGAAAACCGCTCATGGGCAAGATCTTTGCCTGGTGCTGTGCCCTGGGTGCCTTTGGCATCGGCTGTTCATCCCAATCCAAATCTCTGGTGGATATCATGCACAACACCTTCAATACGAACAATGTCGTCGTAGCCCTGGTGGTCTGTGCCTTGACGGCTTTAGTCGTCTTCGGCGGCGTCAAGTCGATCGCCAGAGTCTGCGAACGTCTGGTTCCTTTCATGTCGATCGTCTATGTCTTGGGCTGCATCATCATCCTGTTTATCAACATCCGCTACATGCCGGCTACGATTTCCTTAATCATCTCATCGGCTTTTACCTTCAAAGCGGCCGCCGGCGGTTTTGTCGGCAGCAGCATCATCTCGGCTGCCCGCGCCGGTATTGCCAGAGGTCTGTTTTCCAATGAAGCCGGTATGGGTTCGGCACCGCAGGCTTCGGCTGCTTCGGTCGCTGCCAATGCCGTCAAGCCGGCTCTGGTCGGTTCAACCGGTGTCTTCTGGGATACGGTGGTGGTCTGTCTGATGACGGGTCTGGTCATCGTTTCTTCGATCATCGGCAATCCTGATATTTCCTGTATCCTGGCGGATGGTTCGATCATTTCCGGTTCCGGTCTGGTATCGGCATGTTTCGGCCAGATCCCTTATATCGGCAAGCCGCTTCTGACTTTCGGCATTTTGACCTTTGCCTATTCGACGATCCTTGGCTGGAGCTATTATGGCGAAAACTGCATCCGTTATCTTTTCGGCAAGAAGATGATCCGCTATTATCAGGTCTTATGGATCATCGTCATCTTTGTCGGTGCCATCGTTTCGGAAGGCGCCGTATGGACTCTGGCCGATATCCTCAATGCGGCAATGTGCATTCCAAACGTTATCGCTGTTTTGCTGCTGAGAGATCAGATCGCGAAAGAGACCCGTTACTATCTCTATGAAGACCATCTGGAGGAGATCGATCCGAGTCTGCAGTAAATATCACAATTCTTTCATAAAATGTCCTTACAATAAAAGTATGGAAAAGACAAATGTTTTATTCCTGCTGACACCTAAGACGCAGCTGGCCTGTCTGAAGGATTCGATGAATGTGCGTCAGGCCTTGGAAAAGATGCGGGCTCATGGATTTACCGCCATCCCGCTGATTTCGGAGGAAGGGGAATATCTGGGAACGATATCGGAAGGCGACCTTCTGTGGCATATCGTCAACGGTGAAAAGATCTCCATGGAGGATCTGGAAGAAACAAAGATCACATCACTGCTTCGCAAGAACCGCTTTCCGGCCGTCAAGGTCGATGCCGAGATCGGCGAACTGGTGAATCTGATCATCAATCAGAACTTTGTTCCGGTCGTTGATGACCGCAATGTGCTGATGGGCATTGTGACCAGAAGAAGAGTCATGCAGGAACTTTTCAAAAACTGAAATAATTACTGAAAAATAAGGCTTTCATTATTGAAATAAGGTATGAAATTTCATATAATTGTAAATGCCTTATTTTTTAATTTTTAAGCCCCGGAAACTTAAAGGAGAAAAAATATGCGTCAGACAACTATGCTGAAACCAGCAGAAGTTAAAAAAGACTGGTATGTAGTTGATGCGAGTGGTAAGAACCTTGGTAGACTTGCAACACAGTGTGCTGCAATCTTAAGAGGCAAACACAAGCCGACTTTCACACCAAACGTCGATTGCGGTGATTACGTCATTATCGTAAACGCTGCAAAGGTCGTCTATACAGGCGATCAGGAAAATAAGAAGATCTACTACCACCATTCAATGTACCCGGGAGGGTTGAAGGCGAGATCGATCGGAAAGATGAAGAGAGAATATCCTGTTGAATTAGTGGAGAAAGCAGTTCAAGGTATGCTTCCACACAACAAGTTGGGTGATCGTATGAGAACTCATCTGTATGTCTATGAAGGTGCTGAGCATCCTCATACCGCTCAAAAGCCAATTGAGCTTAAATAAGGAGAAAATCAATGCCTAAAAAGAAATCAAATGTAAATTACCTTGGAACAGGAAGACGTAAATCCTCCGTTGCCCGTGTCTATATGACTCCGGGTACCGGTAAGATCACCGTCGGAGAAAAAACTCTCGAAGAATATCTTCCGCAGGAAATCTTAAGAATGGTCGTAAAATCTCCACTGGTTGAAACTGGTACAGAAGGTCAGTACGACATCTATATCAACGTTCACGGTGGCGGTATGACAGGCCAGGCCGGTGCTATGAGACATGGTATCGCCCGTGCATTACTGGAAGTCGGTGAAGACTTCAGACCTGTCTTAAAGAAAGCAGGCTTCTTAACTCGTGATTCTAGAGCGAAAGAACGTAAGAAGTATGGTTTAAGAGGAGCTCGTAGAAGACCTCAGTACTCAAAGCGTTAATTTTCTGGATTACGTTTAAAGCACTCCGCAAGGAGTGCTTTTTCTTTACTTATAACGGTAATTGGCCGGATAACGGTTTTTTAATATGCCTTTGGCGACTTTGCCAAAGCCCAAAGGGAAGTCGTCCACGCAAACTAAGACCAGGCCTTCGATCCCTTTGTCTTTGACATCCAGTGTCTCGCATTTCAGATAGCGCAGAACTCTTGGATCATCATTTGACAGGGACAGGATCTTTGGATATTCCTTTTCTTTTAATGCCAGGGCAAGGGCCTGGGAAGCTTCGAAGCGTTCGTGTCTGATCTCCCCCAGGAACAAGCCGGATCGTAGGATCCTGGCCTTTTCCATCGGCAGCCTGTAAGGCGGCAGGAGATAGAGTTTATCATTTCGAAGAATGAGATCGCCATTGTTTAAAACGCTGTGAAAATCATCCGGGATCAGCTTCTTAAGATTCTGCGGGATCGAAATGTTATGCGGCGATTCTTTTGGCGCATCGCCTTTTTTTGAAAGCAGGGCGACAAAGTGTCCTTCCCCTTTGATGCGGTGAGGATAGAGACGAACACAGCCTTTTGTGTTCTTGGTTTTGCCGCACGCAAAACCTTCACAGGGGTCGATTGCTACGACACTCAGGCTTGGATCAACGGAAAGGATGTGTTCGATGATTTCTTCATCTTCCCTGATGTCGAAGGTACAGGTCGAATAGACCATCATGCCGCCCGGTTTGAGCAGTCTGGCTGCCGCTTCGATGATCGTTTTCTGCAAAGCAGCATATTCTTCGTTGCCTTTTTTCTGCCAGGAGGCGATCAGTTCGCTTTCCTTGCGGAACATCCCTTCGCCGGAACACGGGGCATCCAGAAGGATCTTGTCGAAGAAGGCTTCGTACTGTTTCAAAGAAGTGACGTCTTCCGCCATGACATAGGCATTTTTCACGCCCTGGCTTTCCAATGTCTTCAATAAGACCTGGGCTCGGCTGACGGAAATGTCGTTGGCGATAAGCATACCACTTCCGTTTAGTTTGTTGGCCAGCTTGGAAGACTTGCCGCCCGGGGCAGCGCAGCAGTCCAAGACGATGTCGCCTTCTTCAATGGGCAATACTTCTGCCGGCAACATGGCACTTGGTTCCTGCAGATAATACAAGCCGGCAAAATAATACGGATGTTTGGAAGGAAGATCATCGGGATCATAATAAAAGCCATCACTCGTCCAGGGGATGGGTTTCAGATGAAAAGGAGCGATCTTCAAAAAGTCTTCAACACAGATTTTGGCCGTATTGACCCTGAGGCCATAGACTCTTTCCTCTTCAAAACTTTGAAGATAGTCATCGTATTCATCTTTGAGAAGTTCTTTCATCTTTTCCAGATATTCTTCCGGCAGCTTATTCATATCATTAGTTTACCATCTGTTACAGAGAAGAGAAAAACAAGGTACAAGGTGATTTTTATACGAATAATGATTGTACGGGAAATGAAATGTCTTCGCTGCGGAAATACGGATCCTTCCTATTTCTATAAGGGATCAAAGGGTTATTACTGCCGGAAGTGCGTCCGCTTTTCCAGAGTCCTGCTGGAAGAGGAACTTTCGGTCTTTGATTATGAGATCGGCAAGGATGTGGAAGAGTACCGTTTTTCTTATCAGCTGACGAAGGAACAAGAGACGGCGTCCAGGATGTGCGTGGAAGCTTTGAAGGAGAAAGACGTTTTGCTTCACTGCGTCTGCGGGGCGGGCAAGACGGAGATCAGTGTTCAAAGTATTGCCCATTACCTGTCTCAAGGGCTCAGGGTCGCCTATGCGATCTCCCGCAAAGAAGTGGTCATCGAATTGGCAGACCGTTTTCAGAAGATTTTTCCCAAGGCGAAAGTGGCGGCGGTCTATGGCGGCCATCACGAAACACTGACAGGGGATCTGATCGTCTGTACCTGCCATCAGCTTTACCGCTATTATCAGACCTTCGATCTTCTGATACTGGATGAGGTGGACGCCTTTCCGGTCAAGGGCGATGAAATGCTGATAAATATCGCTCTGTCTTCCTGCAAAGGAAGAGTGATCTTCTCGACGGCTACGGTCGATGAAGATTTAAAGAAGATCCTGCGTCAAAGGAAGGTGAAAGAGGTCGAAGTTTTCGTTCGTCCTTCGCACAAGCCTCTGTCAATTCCAAAGCTGATCTATCTGCCTGAAACGCTGTCCTTCTTTCTGCTGTTTCGAATGATGTCATCGATGGCCAACCGGTGCATCATCTTTGTTTCCAGCAAGAAGAAGTGCCGCCGTCTGTACCAACTGCTGTCGAAATTCTATTCCTGCACTTATGTGTATTCCGATCTGGCGAAACGGAAGGAAAACATCGAAGCTTTTCGAAAGGGGAGGTTCCGCTTTCTGATCTCGACCAGTGTCATGGAAAGAGGAATCACCATTCCCGATGTTTCGGTGATCATTCTTCACTATGGAAAGACATTTGATGAGGCGAGCCTCATACAGATGCTGGGCAGAGTGGGAAGAGGAGTAGGAAATACGGAAGGTTCTTCAGCCTTGTTCTGCGATCGCAAACGAAAGGAGGTCAGGGATACGATCGATTATCTGAGACTTGCCAACAGCCATTTATGAGGTGTCTGTATTGTGACAAGGAGATTGAAAAGTACACCTTTCGCTCACTGTTTCTGAGGCCGGACGAACTGTGTCCGGAATGCCGCAGGAAACTGAAAATAAAGCGGAAGATCATTCAGGCCGACGGCTTTGAAGTGGAGTCCTTTTATGACTACGATGGCTTTTTCAAAAGCCTGCTTCTTCAATACAAGGAGTGTCACGATGAGGCGCTCAAGGATGTTTTTCTTTATGATGTAAAAGAGTACATCGAGCTTCGCTACCATGGCTATCATCTGCTTTGTATCCCCAGCAGCAGAAGAAAAATCGCAGAAAGAGGTTTTGACCATCTGAAAGAGATGTTTCGAACGGTACAAATGCGCAGACTCGAAGGTCTGTTCATGAAGGAAGAAATATCTCAGGAGGGGAAGGATCTGACCGCAAGAAGACAAATGCGAAGCAATTTCCTGTACAAAGGGCCATTTGCCGATAAAATCCTTATTGTTGATGATGTAATTACGACCGGTTCGACCTTAAAAGGGGCTTTTGAGGCTGTTTCCGGGCATGCGAAAAGGGTCAAAGTTTTATCATTGGCTTACAAAAACATTACTTTACATTATTAAAACAAAGTATGATAGAATATAATTCATAAAAGGAGAATAAGGAAATGTTAGGCAAGGTTAAAAGATTCAACAAGGTTAAGGGATTTGGCTTCATTACAGCAGATGACGGTCGTGATGTCTTTTTCCATTATTCTCAATTACTCATGGATGGCTACAAAACCATTAATGAGGGTGCACCAGTTGAATTCGAATTAGTTGAAGGCGATCGAGGTCTTCAAGCTCATAATATACAAGAGATAAAAGAATAATTGAGAAACACAAAAGAAGTTGGCCTGATAAGTCAGCTTTTTTTGTTGTGCTATAATAGTATGGAATTGGAGATATATAATGGGTTTATTTGATAAATTATTCAATAGTGATAAAAAGATCTTAGCCGAAGTGGAAAGGGCAACCGTTCCTGTCGACCAGCTGAAGGACCAGATGGCCGCTTTAAGCGATGAACAGCTGAAGCACAAGACCGTGGAATTCAAGGAAAGACTGGCAAACGGAGAGACCCTTGATGATATTCAGGCGGAAGCTTTTGCGGTCGCCCGTGAAGCAGCCAAGAGAGTCATCGGCGAATTTCCTTTCTTCTGTCAGCTGGAAGGTGCCTATGTCTTACACCGCGGCGATATTGCCGAGATGAAGACCGGTGAAGGCAAGACCCTGACTTCCGTCATGGCCGTCTATCTGAATGCCTTGGAAGGCAAGGGCGTCCATGTGGTCACCGTCAACGAATACCTGGCACAGCGTGACAGCGAGTGGATGGGCCAGATTCACCGTTTCCTCGGTCTGACCGTTGGTCTCAACCTGCGGGCTTTGACGCCGGCACAGAAGCGGGCAGCCTATGAGTGCGATATTACCTATACGACCAACTCGGAAGTCGGTTTCGACTACCTGCGTGACAACATGGTCACCAGAGTGGAGGACCGTGTCCTTCGTGAACTCAACTTCGCTTTGGTCGATGAAGTCGACTCGATCCTGATCGATGAATCAAGGACACCGCTCATCATTTCCGGCGGCGAAAAGAAGACCGCCAATCTCTATATCAATGCGGACCGCTTCGTCAAGAGGCTGAAGAAGGACGAAGATTACGTCATCGATGTCAAAGACAAGAATGTTCAGCTCACGGAAGAGGGCGTCCATAAAGGCGAGAAGGCCTTCAATGTGGAGAACCTCTACGATCTGGACAATACTTCTCTGGTTCATTATATTGCCCAGGCTTTGAAAGCCAACTACATCATGACCAGAGATGTCGAATATGTCGTGGAAGACAATGAAGTCATCATCGTCGATCAGAACACCGGCCGTAAGATGCCGGGCAGAGAATACTCGGATGGTCTGCATCAGGCGATTCAGGCCAAAGAAGGCGTTCCGATCAAACAGGAGACGACGACCTGGGCGACGATCACCTATCAGAACTTCTTCCGTCTTTACAATAAGCTGGCCGGCATGACCGGTACGGCAAAGACCGAGGAAGAAGAATTCCTTTCCATCTACAATATGCGGGTCGTGGAGATCCCGACCAATAAGCCGGTTGCCAGAATCGATTATCCTGATCTGGTTTTCGGCACCAAAAAGGCCAAATACAATGCGCTTTTGGAAGAAGTGAAGGAACTCTATGCCAAGGGTCAGCCGGTCCTGGTCGGTACGATTTCGGTCGAGACTTCCGAACTGATCTCCCGCATGTTCAAGCAGGCCAGAATCAAACACGAAGTCCTCAATGCCAAGAACCACGCCAGAGAAGCCGAAATCATTGCCAAGGCAGGCAGGGAAGGTTCCGTTACCATCGCCACCAATATGGCCGGCCGTGGTACCGATATCAAGCTGACCGAACGTTCAAGAGAACTGGGCGGTCTGGTCGTTCTGGGTTCGGAGAGACATGAATCCAGACGTATCGACAATCAGCTGCGCGGTCGTTCCGGCCGTCAGGGTGATCCGGGTTATTCCCGTTTCTATGTCTCACTGGAAGATGAACTGATGGTCCGTTTCGGTTCGGAAAGGATCGCCGGTCTCTTTGAACAGATGGGCGACATCCCGATTGAAAACAAGACCGTTTCCAAAGCGATCTCTTCAGCTCAGAAGCGAGTTGAAGGTCTCAACTTCGATATCCGTAAGGCCTTGCTGGACTACGATGATGTCATGCGTCAGCAGCGTGAGACGATGTATGCGCAAAGAAACTATATCTTAGAGAATGAAGACATCCATTCGGTTGTCGAAAATATGTTTGAACGAGTGATCGAAAACATCGTCGATTCCAACACCAATACCGAAGGCAAGAAGGAAGTGATCGACTACGAATCGATCGCCAAGCGTCTGAATACCATGGGCCAGACCTCTTTCACGGCAAGTGAGATCGAGGGTCTTGACAGACAGGCGACCATCGAAAAATGCAAGAACGTTGCCTTCAATGCCTATGAAGACAAGATCAGACCGGTCAAGAATCAGATCATGCCGGTGGAAAGAACGATGGTCTTACGTCTGATGGACAGGGCATGGCAGAACCAAATCGACGTCATGTCGAAGCTCAGAGAAGGCATCCACCTTCGTTCCTATGCTCAGAACAATCCTTTGCAGGCATACGTCGAAGAAGGATATGAACTGTTTGAATCAATGATGAATACGATATCTTCCGATGTCGTGACTTTCTGCAATAACCTGAAGATCGTTATAAAGGAAAAGTAAATATGGAAATATATGAAATGAAACAAGGCCTGAGCGCTTCCTTAAAGAAGCTTAAAGACTTAGGCGACTCTCTTTGACCTCGCCAATATAGAGAAACAGATCAATGAGCTGGACGAGGCTCAAAGCAAAGAAGATTTCTGGTCGGATCAGAAGAAGGCTCAGGCAGTCATCAAGGAAGCCAACAAGCTGAAGGATCTGAAGAATCGATATACGCAATGTGAAAAGGGCATCGAAGGCATTCTGGCGGAACTCGATGAGCTCAACCGGAATTACGATGCGGAACTTTTCGAATTGCTGGAAGAAGAATACACAGAGGTCAATAAGAATTTTGAGGACTTTGAGATCAAAGTTCTGCTTTCCAATGACTATGACCACTCCAATGCCCTGCTGGAGATCCATCCGGGTGCCGGCGGTACCGAGTCGCAGGACTGGGCGGAGATGCTGTTCCGCATGTACCAGCGTTATGCCCAAAACAACGGCTACGGTTTTGAAGTGATCAGCTACGAAGAGGCGGATGAAGCGGGCATCAAGTCCTGCCTGGTTGCCATCAAGGGCGACATGGCTTACGGCTACCTGAAAGGGGAAAGCGGCGTCCATCGTCTGGTGAGAATCTCACCGTTTGATGCCTCCAGCCGCAGACATACCTCTTTTGCCTCGGTGGAAGTTCTGCCGGAATTCAACAACGAGATCGAGATCGAGATCAGAGATGAAGATCTGGAAGTCGATACGATGCGTTCTTCCGGTGCCGGCGGCCAGCACATCAACAAGACCGATTCCGCGGTCCGCATGAAACATATCCCGACCGGTCTGATGGCTTTTTCCCAATCCGAACGTTCCCAGATCCTCAACCGTGAAAAGTGTCTTTCGATTTTAAAGGCCAAGCTCTATCAGAAGGCCATCGAAGACAGAGAGAATGAAAAGAGGGCGTTGAAAGGCGAACAGCGCAAGATCGAATGGGGTTCCCAGATCCGCTCTTATATCTTCTGTCCATACACCCTGGTCAAAGACCATCGTACCAATTACGAAGAAGGGAATGTCGATAAGGTCATGAACGGAGAGATCAACAATTTCCTCTTCGCTTATCTCAAATCACAGATCTAAGATGAAAAGAAATATTTCTTTACTGACTTTATTATGTTTAGCCCTGGGTATCTTATCCGGGCTTTTTCTCAAACCCTTAGTGACGTCGCTGTCTTTTATCGGTACGATCTATATCAATCTCTTGAAATTTCTGATCGGTCCGATCGTCTTTTCTTCCATTGTGCCGACGATCTACGCTTCCTCGAAAAAGAAGGATGCGACGCTGCGAATGGCGATCCTGACTGGAACGGTCAGACCCAGTCACTGAGTGTCCAGGAGATCATCATCAATCTCTTTCCCAATAATCTGGTTTCCATTTTTGCCGAGACCAAACTGTTTGCGATCATCTTGTTTGCCTATATGCTCGGCTTATGCGCCGGCAAGGTAAAGGATGGTGACAAACTGATCAAGGGGATCGAGATCCTTCGGGATGTCTTTTTCAGGATCCTGGAATACATCATGGTTCTGACGCCGCTGGCAGTCTTCGCCTTAATCGGCAATACGGTAGCCAGCTATGGGCTCACCGTGATCGGTGTGGGCTTGCGATATATCGCTACGGCTTATCTGTGCGGTCTGATCACCGTTGCGGTGGTCATGATTTTGCCGGTCTGGGTCATTGCCGGCATTTCACCCTTGCAGTATCTTAAGAAGGTCTACAAGGTCTGGCTGGTCTCTTTGACCACCTGTTCTTCGGCGGCAACCCTGCCGACGACGATGAAGGTCTGCGAAGAGGAGTTTGGCGTCTCCAAGGAGGTCGTCGATATCGTATCTCCGCTTGGCTGCACGATCCACATGTGCGGCGGTGCTGTCTCTTTTGCCTTGCTGGGGCTGTTCTGCAGCCGCATGTATGGCGTGGCGATTGATTTGCCGACCTATCTGATGATGGTCGTCTTTGCCCTGCTGATCAACATGTCAGCGCCGGGCATTCCCAACGGCGGCGTGGTGATCGGAGCGAGCTATCTCTCCTTGCTGTCGATTCCGCTGGATTTCATCGGTTTCTACAGCGGTTTGTACAAGATCCTGGATATGCTGTATACGACGCTCAATGTGACAGGCAACATCACAGCCAACGTCATATTGAATCATCTGAAGAAATCGTTATGATTTCATGATGGTATATGTTAGAATAGAGTTGTTTTGATGGATAGATCAGTCATTTGAACTTGCAGAGAGCCGGTGTCTGGTGAAAACCGGCAGGGAGGATGGCTGAAGATGGATCCTGAACATCTTCGTCGATAGGTAGGCGAAGACGTAGGCCTGCGTTAAAGGTGAAGAGTTATAAGACAAGGTGGTACCGCGCAATTGCGCCCTTCATATCACCTTTTTTGTTTTTTAGGAGGTTTCAAATGGAGAATAAAGGAAAATACTACATTACCACGGCCATCGCCTATGCCTCTGGCAAACCGCACATCGGCAACACCTATGAGATCATCATGGCCGATGCGATTGCCCGCTATAAGAGGATGCTAGGCTACGATGTCTACTTCCAGACCGGAACAGACGAACATGGCCAGAAGATCGAAGAAAAGGCCAAGGCAGCCAATCTGACACCGAAGGAATTCGTTGACCAGCAGGCCGGCGAGATCAAACGGATCTGGGATCTGATGAACACCTCCTACGACCGTTTCATCCGTACGACCGATGAGGACCACGAAAGACAGGTCAAGAAGATCTTCAAGAAGCTCTATGATCAGGGCGATATCTACAAGAGTGAATACGAAGGCTGGTACTGTACCCCTTGTGAGTCTTTCTGGACAGATTCGCAGTTAGTGGACGGCAAGTGCCCGGACTGCGGCAGAGAAGTTCATAAGGAAAAGGAAGAATCCTACTTCTTCAAACTCAGCAAGTACCAGAAACAGCTGGAACAGTATATCAATGATCACGAAGAATTCATTCAGCCGGAATCCCGCAAGAACGAGATGATCAACAACTTCCTGAAGCCGGGTCTTCAGGATCTGTGTGTCTCCCGTACTTCCTTCAAGTGGGGCATCCCGGTCGATTTCGATCCGAAGCATGTCGTCTATGTCTGGATCGATGCCTTGAGCAACTACATCACCGGCTTAGGCTACGATGTCGACGGCAATCATGGCGAATTATACAAGAAGTACTGGCCGGCAGATCTGCATCTGATCGGCAAGGACATCATTCGTTTCCACACACTGTATTGGCCGATCATGCTGCTGGCTTTGAATGTTCCGCTGCCGAAACAGGTCTTCGGTCATCCGTGGATGCTGGTAGGAGAAGACAAGATCTCCAAGTCCAGAGGCAATGCGATCTATGCCGATGATCTGGTGAAGTTCTTCGGTGTCGATGCGATCCGTTACTACGTCTTGCATGAGATGCCGTTTGCCCAGGATGGCACGATCACCTGGGAACTGGTCATCGAACGTATCAATTCCGATCTGGCCAATGTTTATGGCAACCTGGTCAACCGTACGGTCGCTATGACCAACAAGTACTTTAACGGTCAGTTAAGCAAGGATTTTGTCGAAGAAGACCTCGATAAGGAATTCAAGTCCTTCATTCTGAATTCGGTCAAGACGGTGGAAGACAAGATGGAACAGCTGCGCGTCGGTGATTCGATCGAAGCGATCATGGAAGTCTTCAGACGCTGCAACAAGTACATCGATGAGACTGCTCCATGGGTCTTGGCAAAAGACGAGGCACAGAAGGGCAGACTCAATACCGTCTTATACAACCTGCTGGAAGGCATCCGTTTCGGTGCTGTTCTGATGGAACCGTTCATGCCGGAAACCAGTGCCAGAGTCTATGAGCAGATCGGCACCAGGGAAACATCCTATGATTCCTTAAGCAGCTTCGGTGCTTATGAATGCAATAAGGTGACAGAGAAACCGGAACCGTTATTCAACCGTATCGATCCTGTCAAGACGATGGATGAAGTCCACGCTTATCTGGGCCAGCCGGAAGTAGAAAAAGTCGAGCATAAAGCGGAGATCGAATTCGCTGATTTCGAGAAAGTCGAAATGGTGGTCGGTCAGGTAACGGAATGTTCCAAACACCCGAATGCCGACAAGATCTTAGTCTTCAATGTCGACTTTGGCTATGAACAGCGTCAGATCCTCTCCGGTGTTGCCGCTTACTACAAGCCGGAAGAGCTGCTTGGCAGAAAAGTCATCGCTGTCATGAACCTCAAACCGCGCAAGATCAGAGGTCTTGAGTCCAACGGCATGCTGCTGTCGGCTGTCAAACAGAAAGACGGCAAAGAGGTCCTTGAACTGTTAAGCTCCGACATGGAAGTCGGTTCAATCGTTTGTTAGAAAAAGAGTGTCCAGCTCTTTTTCTTTGTTTATAATAAGGTTATGAGAAAGTTTTTAGCGATCATTATATGTAAATTAACCAAAAAGATCTGCAAGTATTTCGGCAGAGGTTCCAGCTTCCCCGGCCAGCTTGCTTTGAAGATCTGTCCGGATATCCTCTCAAGGATTGACCTGCCGGAAAACATCATCGCCGTCACCGGTTCCAACGGCAAGACTTCGACTGTTGAAATGATCCACGGCATCATTGAGAATGCCGGAATGAGTGTTGCCTACAACTACGAAGGATCCAATCAGATCGAAGGCGTGACGACACTGATCTTATCAAACTGTTCCAATTCCGGCCGTTTTGAAAAGGACGTGCTGCTGATCGAAGCGGATGAAAGATATGCCAAATATATCTTTTCCTATATCACACCGAAGTATTACTGCATCAACAATCTCTATCGTGACCAGATGACCAGAAACGGCCATCCGGAATATGTCCTGAATGACATCAAGAAATCGGTCCATGAAGGAGAGATCCTGGTGCTCAATGCCGATGATCCGCTGGTGTCTTCCTTAAGTGCCCGTCACGATAATGAAGTCGTGTGGTTTGGCATTGATGAAAACGAATATGTATCCGAGACCTGCACCAGTGTTTATGATGACGGCGCCTATTGTCCGGTATGCAAGAAGAAGATGGTCTACGAGTACCGTCAGTTTGCCCATGTCGGCAAATACGAATGCAAAAACTGCGGTTTCAAGCGGGCGGAACCTGACTATCGGATCAGCGATCTTGATCTGGAAAAGGGAACCGTTACGATCAATGATACGGACACCCTGCAGCTGGCGTTCCATACGATTTTCAACGCCTACAATGTGCTGGCGGCTTATACGATCGGTTCTCTTTTGGGCATCGACAGCAAGCAGATCGTTTCCACGTTGAATGATTACCTGATCAAAAACGGCCGTATCAAGCGTTTCATGATCGGAGACAAGGAAGGCACACTGCTGATCTCCAAACACGAGAATACGATCTCCTATAACAGGAATCTGGAATTTGTTACCGGAAAAGGCGAAGATGTGACACTCTTGTTGATCATCGACGACATCAGCCGCAAGTATTTTACTTCCGATACCTCCTGGCTTTGGGATATCAGTTTTGAATTGTTGCAAAGAGAAAACGTGAAGAAGATCGTCGTCGCCGGAAAGTACATTTCGGATGTGGCGACCCGTCTGGAATATGCCGGTGTCGATATGGATAAGGTCGTTTCCTTTAAGGCAACTGCTGATGCCGTGGCCTACCTCAAGGATAACAGTGAAGGACTCTTGTACTGTCTGACCTGTTTCTCAGATGAAGGAAAGCTTTTGAAGGAGGTCGTGACATTATGAGGATATTGCATCTGTATCCCGAACTGATGAAT
>CADAHV010000004.1:0-32775 GCA_902787775.1 uncultured Erysipelotrichaceae bacterium
TTCTAAGGAGAGAAAGGACTGAGTGACCGATGAAAAAAGTAGTCAGCTTTTTGAAAAGCAGAATCATATATGTGTTTTTGATCTGTATGATGATCTTCTTCTCATTTGCCAGCAGCAACTTTTTGACCGTCCGCAATCTGATGAATGTCATCAAGCAGGTGTCCATTTACGGTATCGCGTCCGTTGGTATGACTTATGTCATTCTCCTTGGAGGAATTGATCTTTCTATCGGATCCATCATCTCTCTGGTGAACATTGTTGCCGCCTATTTCATGGTGAATCTCGGATGGAATCCTGTTGCCGCGGTCATCCTGTCACTCCTGATCAGTACGGCAATCGGATTTATGAACGGGTCCATTATTGCCGAGCTCCATATGCCGGAGCTGATTGTGACCTTCGCGTCTCAGACTATCTTCGCAGGACTGGCTTACATTATCTGCGGCATGCCGGTATTCGATGCGATCAACACATCGATTGCCGCTTTGTCGACCGGCGGTTTCTCCGTCATCGGTGAATCCATCTACGGTTATCATTCCGTAGCGATCGAGCTGATTACCATCGTGCTGATGATTTTAGGACAGACCAACTTCATGCTGCACCTGTCCTTCTTCTCGGGCAAATTCAAGAAGTACTTCAATCATTGCGAGACCAAGTTCTTTGCGGTCTTGTTTGTCATCTTTGTTTCATTGATGACGTTCAATCTCTTACAGAACGGCTATACCGATAATTTCTGGGAGAGCTTAAGAGTATCTCTGTTCCAGTTTGTCACCTGCATCACGACGACCGGTTTCGTTTCAGTCGGCGATATGTCCTTATTGCCGCCTGGCTTTATCACGATCATGGTAATGATGATGCTGGTCGGCGGTGATCAGGAATCTACCGGCGGCGGTATCAAACAGTACAGAATCATCGTTGTCTTAAAGGGCATCTATTATTCGATCCGTGAATCGATCATGAATCCAAGAGTCATTTGTACCCACCGCATCTATCGGGTCGGCGAAAAGTATTCCCTTTCCGATGATGAGATTCGTTCGACATCGTCCTATGTCCTGTTCTACATCCTGCTGTTTTTTATCGGTTCATTTATCTTCACGATGTACGGATACACCCTGCAGGATTCGATGTATGAATTCTCTTCGGCCATTTCGACCGTCGGACTGTCTTTGGGCATCACCAACTACTATGCTCCGAAAGTCATTTTATGGACAGCGATCATCGGTATGTTTTTGGGAAGAATGGAGATCATGGTCGTATTCAAAGCGTTCTTACGCGTTGAGAAAGACATCCGCAACCGCGAGTATTTACGATAAGAAAGACTACAGTTCATCTGTAGTTTTTTTCTCGTGATATTATTTAAATATGACATCTTCAATGTCTGTCAGGAGTTAGAAAGAGGAACGTCTATGAGTTATGTAATCGTAATCGCCGTATTGGGGCTGGCAATCGGCCTGGCACTAGGCTTAAGCAAAAGCAGTGAGGAAGAATATCCCGATTATGAAAAATTTGATGCGGATCCCAAGTGGAATCAGAAACACCTGGTGGCAATCGTCCTTTTGGCGTTCTTAATGATCCTCAATACTGTACTGGAAAGCTATGACAAGCTGACGATGTATCTGTTTCTGGCGGCATCGGCATTTATGATCTTTGTCCTGGTACTGGACATCCGTGATCCGAAAAACCGCTATATCTATATCAACCGCAATAAGATCGTCGTCAACGGTGAAATGATCGACCGCAAGACGATCAAAGGATATCGGATTTCCGGTATCTTCAAGAATACGGAGATCGTGACATACAACGGCAACAAATACCGTATCAACAGGGCACAGAAAAGGAAGATGGATGAACTTGCCAAGTCTCATCACTTCCCATGGGTTAAACTTGCATAGAAGCAATAGAAATGCGTTTTGAAACAAAGCGCATTTTTTATGGGAACTGAAGAAAAGAATCAGCCGGGTTTGTCATTTTAACATTTGTTATTAAAGTGAATGGCCTGTGTTTTTCAAAGGGTGATGATAGAATGAAATTGATGAAAAAGGGACTTGTGCTGGAAGGCGGTGCGATGCGCGGCTTGTTTACCTGCGGCGTCATCGATGTCTTCCTGGAAAACGACATACGCTTTGACGGTGCCGTCGGTATTTCTGCCGGTGCGGTCTTTGGCTGCAACTACAAGTCTCGCCAGCATGGTCGTCCTCTTCGCTACAACACCACTTTCTGCAAGGATCCCCGCTATGGCACCTTCAAATCTTTCCTAAAGACCGGTGATCTGTTTGATGTCGATTTCTGTTACCGGGAGATTCCGGAGAAGCTCGATGTCTTTGATACGGAGGCCTTTAAGAACGATCCGATGGTTTTCTATGTCGGGGCGACCGATGTGAAAAGCGGCAAGTGTGTCTTCCACAAGTGCAGCGACGGCGGCGATGAGGATATGCAATGGATGCGGGCCTCGGCTTCCATGCCGATTGTGTCCAGGATCGTGCAGATCAACGATGAACTCCTGCTGGATGGCGGCATTGCCGATTCGATCCCCTTACAATTTATGGAAGAGGAAGGCTACGATCGCAATGTGGTCGTTCTCACCCAGCCGAAAGGCTATGTCAAGGAAAAGAATAAACTGATGCCACTGATTCGTATGAGCCTGAAGGATTATCCTTTGGCAGTCGATGCGATGGCCAAGCGTCATCTGGTCTACAACCATCAGGTGAGGGAAGTGGAACGGAAAGAGAAAAACGGTGAGGTCTTTGTCTTGCGTCCGCCGCAGGCTTTGGGCATCGGCCGGACCGAAAAGGATCCCAAGGAATTACGACGGGTCTATGAACTGGGAAGAAGTGAAGCCCTGAAACATCTGGATGAGATAAAGAACTTTTTAAGCGGAAAAACAGAAATAAAGAAAGAAGATATGGCAAGTCGAAAGAAGATCAGAAGACACTATCATTTTATCGGTACCGTACAGGGCGTCGGCTTCCGTTTTCAGGCGATGATGGCTGCCGATCAGCTGGGCCTGACCGGCTTTGTCAGAAATGAATCGGACGGTTCGGTCACCATGGAGATACAGGGAGAAGCTTGTGAGATCGATGCGGCGGTGGAAATGATCAACAGCGGTCGTTTCATTCATATCGAGAAAACGGAAGTAAAGGAAATTCCATTGAAAGAAGGGGAATCTTCTTTCTCAGCTGATTACTGGTAATTGTGAAAAATCAGAAAATTACAACGAACAATCGGGCACAAACCGTGCCTTTTTTTCTTTGGGAAATATTTCCCGTTTGGAAACTTTTTAAAGTAAAACGCTTACAATTTATTTTTTAAGAAAATAGACTGGTCAAAGCCGTTTTTTTGTGTTAAAAAGAAGACGTAAAAATATCGTATAATCCTTCAGATACGGTGAAGGAGTCTCTACCTCGGTGCCGTAAACATCGAGACTATGATAGGATAACCCTTTTCAGGTCATTCTATCTGCAGACGATAGGATTACGAAAAGGGGTCAATCATCGATCCCTTGGAAAAGTCTTCTCTTAAGAAGATGTGTTTTTATTTTTTAAAATTGCATTTTCAAGAGAAAAGTCTTTTCCCATTTATGGAAAGGAAGGAAAAAGAAGAAATGAAAAAACTATTCGCAGTATTACTCGCACTTCTGATGGTCTTCACTCTGGTCGGCTGCTCTTCCAGCAAGGAAGAAACACCAGCTCCGGCTGAAGGCGGTGAAGAAACAGCAGCAGAACCTAAAGTCGGTGTCATCTTGGTCGGTGACGAAAACGAAGGTTACACTTACGCTCACATTTTCGGTATCAGAGAGGCCTGCAAGGCTTTAGGTATCGCCGATGACAAGATCATCTGGAAATACAACATCCCGGAAGATCAGACCTGTTATGACATGGCTGTCGACCTCGTTGAAAACGGTGCGACCTTAGTCATCTCCAACTCTTACGGTCATCAGTCTTTCATGCAGCAGGCAGCTGCCGAATATCCGGAAGTTACTTTCTTAGCTTGTACTGGTGACAGCGCTGCTGTCAGCGGTCTTGCCAACTTCAAGAATGCGTTCCCGCAGACTTACCAGTCAAGATATGTCTCCGGTGTTGTTGCCGGTATGAAGATCAAGGAACTTGCCGATGCAGGTGCTCTGGTTGATCAGAACTTTGATGAAAACGGTAAGGTCAAAGTCGGTTATGTCGGTGCTTTCCCGTATGCGGAAGTTGTCTCCGGTTACACCGGTTTCTTCCTTGGCTTAAGAAGTGTTTATCCTGATGCAGTCATGTATGTCAAATATACGAACTCCTGGTTCGATGTCACTGCCGAAGCAACCGTTGGTGATGAACTGATGTCTCAGGGTTGTGTCATCGTCGGTCAGCACGCTGACTCTACCGGTGCTCCTTCACAGCTGCAGAAGAATATGGAAGACAACAAGTACGGCTTCACTGCTTACTCTGTCGGTTACAACGTTTCCATGCTGGATGTTGCACCGGATGTCGCTCTGACTTCCGCTTCCAACGGCTGGGAAAGACTCTATGAATACGTTTTAAAGAACTGGCTGGACGGCAGCGACATCGTTACCGACTGGACAGCAGGTTATGAAGACAAGGCCGTCATGATCACTGAACTCGGCAAGGCTTGTGCTCCTGGTACAGCGGAAGCAGTTGCTGAAGCTGAAGGCAAGATCGTGTCCGGTGAACTCCATGTCTTTGATGCTTCCACCTTCACGATCGGCGGCGAAACTCCGACTTCGATCCTCGGTGATGTCGATGCTGACTTCACTCCGGAAACCGAATGTCTGATCGACGGTTACTTCCATGAATCTGAATTCAGAAGTGCTCCTTACTTCGCTGCAAGAATTGACGGTATCACGGAACTCAACTAATTCTTAAATACGCAAAGTCTATTGAACATTACAGGCTGACTTCAGCCTGTAATGTTTTATATTTTGGAGGGAAAATCATGAGCGAAATAGCCATATCGATGCGCGGTATCAGCAAGCGTTTCGGAAGAAAGGTCCTGGCCAACGACAAGGTCGATCTCGATATCTACAAGGGCGAGATCCTTTCCCTGTTGGGCGAAAACGGTTCGGGCAAGACGACGTTGATGAATATGCTTTCAGGCGTTTATTATCCGGATGAAGGCGAGATCTACAAGGATGGGGAACCTGTTTCCATCACTTCACCGAAGGACGCCTATGATCTGGGCATCGGCATGATCCATCAGCACTTCAAGCTGATCGATGTCTTTACCGCTTTGGAGAATATCCTGATCGGTCTTCCTTCCGAAAGAAATGAAAAGAAGTGCCGGGCCGAAGTAGAGGAGATCTGTGCCAGATACGGTTTTGATCTGTCTTTGGACAAGAAAGTCTATGAGATGTCCGTCTCGGAAAAGGAGACGCTGGAGATCGTCAAGACCTTATACCGCGGCGCTTCCATCCTCATACTGGATGAGCCGACTGCTGTACTTACGCCGCAGGAGATACGGCGTCTGTTTGCGATCTTACGCAATATGAGAGATGACGGCAAGGCGATCGTCATCATCACCCACAAACTCAACGAGGTCATGGAGATCTCGGACCGCATCAGCGTATTACGTAAGGGCGTCAATGTCGGTACGCTCATGAAGCAGGATACCAATGAACAGCAGCTGACTGAACTGATGGTCGGTGAAAAAGTGACTCTGGACATCAAACGCGACTTCGTGGAAGAAAAGCACAAGCGTCTGGAGGTCAAGCACCTGACGGTGAAAAACATCGACGGCAAGAAAGTGGTCGATGACATCAGTTTTGATCTGTATTCCGGTGAAATACTGGGCATTGCCGGTATTTCGGGTTCCGGTCAGAAGGAACTGTTGGAAGCCATCATGGGTCTGCAGGAATGCGAAGAGGGTTCTTCCGTCATCTACAATTCGACCGCCCATGGCGTTCATGAACTGGTCGGTCTTTCCACCAAGGAGATCATCGCCCACGGTCTGCATCTGGCCTTTGTGCCGGAAGATCGTCTGGGCATGGGTCTGGTCGGCAACATGGGCATGACCGACAACGTCATGTTAAAGCGTTACCGCAAAGGCAACGGCCCGTTCTTACATCGAAAGAAACCGGAAGAGACAGCCCAGAAGATCAAGGACGAACTGGAAGTCGTCACTCCCGATCTGGAATATCCGGTCAGAAAACTCTCCGGCGGCAACGTACAGAAGATCCTGGTCGGCCGCGAGATCAACAATAAACCGACCGTCTTAATGACCGCCTATGCAGTAAGAGGTCTGGATATCAATACATCCTATGCGATCTACAATCTGCTCAACGAACAGAAAAAGAAGGGCGTCGCCGTCGTCTATGTCGGCGAAGACCTCGATGTCTTACTGGCCCTGTCCGATCGCATCATGGTCTTATGTTCCGGCAGGCTCAACGGCATGCTGGACGGCAGGACGGCTTCCAAGGAAGAAGTCGGCTACCTGATGACCCACCTGAAGGAGGAAGAATAATGGAAAAACATGCGAAAAAAGGATTCTCCCTTCACGTCATCAAAAAGGATGAACCAAGTCTTGTCGTACGTTCGATCACGGTAGCGATCGCCATCGTGGCTGCTCTGCTGGTATCGGCGATCTTCATCTTCTTTGTCACCAAGCTCGATCCGATCAGTGTCTATACGTCCATGTTTAAAGGCGCGTTCGGTACGGCAAGGCGTTCCTGGATCACCATTCGTGATACCTGCCTGCTGCTGATGATCTCGGTCTCGCTGGCCCCGGCTTTCCGCATGCGTTTCTGGAACTGCGGTGCCGAAGGACAGATTTTGATCGGCGGTCTGACGACAGCCGCATTGATGATCTACTACGGTGATAAGGTCAATACCTGGCTCTTATTGCTGATCATGATGGCGGTCTCGGCTCTGGCAGGTGCCCTGTGGGCATTCTTGCCGGCCTGGTTCAAGGCAAAATACGATACCAATGAAACGCTGTTTACTTTGATGATGAACTACGTTGCGATTCAGCTTGTCGAATTCTTCGTTGATTTCTGGGACAAGAAACAGTCGCATTCCGTCGGCATCATCAACATGAATACCGCCGGCGGCTGGTTCCCAAAGATCTTCGGGCAGCAGTACGGCATCAACATCCTCATCGTGCTGGCAGTGACGATCTTCGTCTATATCTACATGCATTACTCCAAGCACGGCTATGAAGGTGCGGTTGTCGGTGAATCGATCGCGACAGCGAAGTACGCCGGCATCAACGTGCCTAAGGTCATCCGCAACAACGTCATGATCTCCGGTGCGATCGCCGGTCTGGCCGGCTTTGTCGAAGTCTCCGGCATCTCGCATACGATCTCCAAACAGACGGCAGGCGGCAGAGGCTTTACGGCCATCATCGTCTGCTGGCTGGCAAAGTTTGAACCGTTTGCGATGGCTCTGATCTCACTGTTTATCGTCTTCTTATCCAAGGGCGCTTCACAGATCTCTTCGGACTTCGGTTTAAACGAATATGCATCCAACATCATTACCGGTATCATTCTGTTCTTTATCTTAAGTTCGGAATTCTTCAATAACTACAAGGTCGTAGTAAGCTTCGGCAGAAAGGAGGCAGACGCATGACAATCTCCCAGTTTATTTCCTGGTGTGTTGCGGCCATCACTTTCGGCACCGTCATCATGTACGGCTGTATCGGTGAAACGATCAACCAGAAGGCCGGTGATCTCAACCTGGGCGTTCCCGGTGTCATGATGATCGGCGGTATCGCTTCTCTTGCTGCCGCTTTCCTTTATGAAAACAACGCGGCCAATCCAAATCCCTTTGTCTCGATGATCCTCACTTTAGTTGCGACGATCGTCGCTTCCGGATTGGCAGGTTTACTGTATGCATTCTTAACCGTCACCCAGAAGGTGAACCAGAACGTCACCGGTCTGACGCTGACGATCTTCGGCACCGGCGTGGCAAACTTCTTCGGCGGTTCGATGATGAAGCTTTCCGGCGGTGTCGGTACGATCTCAGTCGCGACAACCGCCAACATGTTCCGCGCCAAGCTGCCGGGTTTGTTTGGCAAATTCGGGACCTTCGGTTCCATTGTCTTCTCGCACGGCTGGATGGTCTATCTGGCTTTGATCATGGCCTTTGCGATTCAGTACTTCCTCAATAAGACCCGCGTCGGTCTTAACTTAAGAGCAGTCGGTGAAAATCCGGCGACAGCCGATGCTGCGGGCATCAATGTTACCCGATACAAATACATGGCAGCCGTGATCGGTTCGGCCATCTGCGGTCTGGGCGGTCTCTTCTATGTCATGGACTACGTCCAGGGCAGCTGGGCGAACGATTCGACCATTGAGGCCTTGGGCTGGCTGGCTGTTGCCCTGGTTATCTTCACCAGCTGGAAACCGCGCAATGCGACCTGGGGTGCGTATCTGTTTGGCTTGTGTTACTGGGCTTACATCTACATCCCGGTCGGTGTCTCCAAGTATCTGGCAGACAAGCTGCAGCTGGCAAATGTCACCTACATGCAGAATCTCTACAAGATGCTGCCGTATCTGGTTACGATCGTCGTGCTTTGCGTCGTCTCCAGAAAAAAGAAAAGAGAGAATCAGGCGCCGGCTTCGCTGGGCATGAGTTACTTCAGAGAAGAAAGATAAGACGATGGCTGTTTCCGTGCGGAAACAGCCTTTTTAAAAAACTTGTGTCCATCCGATTGTGTTAACATGGTAAGGTAGGTGAGATCTATGAAAAAGTTCATTGTTATAATTTTCGTTTTGTTATGTATCTGCGGCTGCCAGAAAGAAAAGAGCCATGAAGACCTGGCTCTGGAGGCCATCAAGGCAAGAGACCGCGATGCCTGTCTTTTGGAAAGCGATGAAGCAATGAAGGAAAACGGTGTGGACGCCAAGACTTTGATTCTGAAGGCGTCCTGCTACAGTGCGCCCGGTGAAAACTTCACCCTGCAGCCCGTGAAAGACCGCGATGATGCCTTTGCCCTGATACAGCAGGCTTTAGAGATGGAGCCAGGGAATGAGGAAGTGAAACAAAAGGCAGAGGAGGCCTGGTCATTGATCGATCAGTTCTATTCGGCAATCGAGGGCATGGGTTCCTGTTCCTTGAAGCAGATGCAGGAGAAACAGGAAGAATTCGAAGTCCAGGAAAAGGACTTTGCCCTGGAAGAAGTTCCCGCAAGCAAGACCGGTTCCAATTCCAGGTCGGAAAACATCACCATGGATAATGGCAACGAATGGTATTACTTTACCTATCTCGACGATCTGGGACGACAGGTCTGGAAAACAGAAGCTTTCTGGAGCAGCGGCCACAACTATATCAGTGAATTCTATACCTATTCCTATTTTGATCATGACTACTTCCCATGTATCCGTCAGGATTACATCTTCACCAATGACGCTTCTTTTTTAGAGAAGACAGCTTCAGGCGAGATCAAGAACGGCATGGTTCAGGCCAACATCATCAATATGGCCGATTATGATGAAAACGGCAAGATCGTAAAAGAATATGCCTATGTCCTTGAAGACGGGATAAAGACCTATGTCGACCACTTTGTTGATTACGCTCCTTTTGAAAGAGAAAGAAGATAAGTGCTTTTTGTAACGGAAGTATAAGAGAGCGATGCTGCGATAACCTTGAGGAGAACGACATGAAATACATCAAATATCAGGATCAGAATGTTTCGGCGATGGCTGCCGGCTGCATGCGCATTGCCGGTTTTACAGCGGAAGAGACCGACACCTTCATCCGCGGCGTTCTGGATCTGGGCATCAACTTCTTTGACCATGCTGACATCTACGGCGGCGGACATTGTGAGGAGCTCTTCGGTGAGGTCTTCAAAAAAGATCCAAGCCTGCGTGACAGGATGTTCATCCAGTCCAAGTGCGGGATCCGCAAAGGATACTTTGATTTTTCCTATGCCCACATCATGGAGGCAGTGGAAGGAATACTGGAACGTCTTCATACCGATCATCTGGATTCGTTATTGCTGCATCGGCCGGATGCCCTGATGGAAGCAGAAGAAGTGGATCGGGCATTTGCAGAATTGCATAAAAGCGGCAAGGTTTTAAACTTCGGTGTTTCCAACATGAACCGTTTCCAGATGGAGTATCTGGCAAAGAATGTGAAACAGGAATTAAAAGCGGACCAGCTGCAGCTTTCGATCGTGCATTCGCCATTGATCGATGAGGGTCTCAACGTCAATATGGGCGATGATCCTTCGATCATGCGTTCCGGCGGAACTTTGGAATATCTCAAGGAAAAGGATATGGTTTTACAGGTGTGGTCGCCATTGCAGATCGGCTACTTCCAAGGTTCTTTCCTGGGAAGTGAAAAATATGAGAAGCTGAATACGACGCTGAAAGAAATGAGTGAGAAGTATGGAGTGGAATGCGATGCGATCGCTTACGCCTGGCTCTTACGTCTGCCGCAGAAGGTACAGGTGGTCACCGGTACGACTTCGATCGAGCATCTTGCCGGCGGTGCCAAGGCAGCGGATATCCTCTTAGACAGAGAAGATTGGTATAAGCTCTATCTGGATGCCGGCAACCGTCTGCCGTGAGTCAGATTTGTTCTTCTGAGGGAGCAATTTCGCTCCCTTTTCTATTTGTGCTTTTTTTGACAAAAAGCGGAATGTTTTCTGCTAATATAAAGGTAAGAAAGAGAGTTATTGAATGGAAGCAGCTGAAATCCCTTTATCGTGCATTTTTTATCAGGCGGCTTTCGCTGAACTCTTTTCTATGGTCCAGTAAGTCAAGCCGCCTATCATAGGAGGCTTTTTATATGGAAAAGAACAGAAAAACATCGATCGATGCCCTCGAGCAGCAGCTGACATCTTTTTCTATGATGTCACCGGCCGAGGCTTTTGAACGTTTTGGCCTCAATAACGACGGTTTGAATGCCGAACAGATCGAAAAAGGCAGGGAGAAGTACGGAGAAAACGTCATCTCGACCGGCAATGAGAATTCGATCTTCACCAGGATCCGGGAATCGCTGATCAATCCTTTTAATGTGGTCTTACTGGTCGTCATCGCAGTCAGTTATTTTACCGATGTCGTTTTAGCCGATGTGCCTTCTTTTGCGACCATCATCATGTTGATCATCATCGTTCTGATCTCTTCCATCACTTCCTTTGTCCAATCCCAGAAATCGGACGAGGCAGCCAAGGCCTTGCAGCAGATGATCGTCACCAAGGTCAATGTGGTCCGCCAGGGCAGACGGATGCAGATCCCGATCGAGGACTGCGTGCCGGGCGATCTGGTCGTTTTGGGATCGGGCGATCTGATCCCAGGCGATGTGCGCTTCATTGAGACCAAGGACCTTTTCGTCGACCAGGCCCAGCTGACCGGTGAGTCCAATCCGGTCGAGAAGTATACCGATCACCGCGATGCGGAAGACATCACCGATCTTTCCAATATCGGTTTCATGGGCTGTGATATCGTTTCCGGTTCCGCCAGAGCGGTAGTCATTGCCACCGGCAACAATACCTATTTCGGCAATATGTCAAAGACCCTGAATGCGCAAAACGACAAGTCGGTCTTTGATAAGAACATGGAATCGATCACCAACCTGCTGATCCGTTTCATGCTGGTCATGGTGCCGGTCATCTTTGTTGCCAACTTTGTGACCAAACATGACCTTCTGGGTTCGGTGATCTTTGCCATCACCATCGCTGTCGGTCTGATGCCGGAGATGTTACCGGTCATGATCACTTCCTCTTTGGCCAAGGGCGCCATTTCCATGAGCAAGAAAAAGACGATCGTCAAACACCTGGGTTCCATCCAGACCTTTGGTGAGATGGACATCCTGTGTACCGATAAAACCGGTACCCTGACCCAGGATGAGATCGTCTTGGAAAAATACATGGATGCTTCCGGCAGGGAAGACATCCGCATCCTGCGCCACGCCTTTCTCAATTCCTATTTCCAGACCGGTCTGAAGAATCTGATGGATAAGGCGATCATCGCCAGAGGCGAAAAGGAAGGTCTGGATTATTTAAAGAAATCCTATGTGCGGGAAGATGAGATTCCTTTCGACTTTGCCCGCCGCAAGATGTCGGTCGTGCTGCGTGACCGCAAACTGAAGCGGCAGCTGATCACCAAGGGTGCCGTCGATGAGATCATCGCCAACTGTGCCTTTGTGGAGATCGACGGTGAAGTCAAACCGATGAACGAGGAACTCATGAAGAATGCCTACAAGATCTCGGAAGACAACGGCGCGGAAGGCATACGTGTCATCGCCGTCGCCCAGAAAAACGAGATCCCGGACATCGATGCCTTTTCGGCGGAAGATGAAAAAGACATGGTCCTCTTGGGCTTCATCGGCTTCCTGGATCCGCCGAAAGAGTCTTCGGTTTCCGCCATTCGGGCTTTGAAAGAAAACGGTATCCGTACGGTCGTTTTGACCGGCGATGCCAAGCCGGTTGCCATCAATATCTGCAAGCGCATCGGCATTGATACGTCCTATGCCTATTCCGGTTCGGATGTCGAGATGATGAATGACGGACAGCTGCGGGAAGCCTGCAAGAAGGCACAGATCTTTGCCAAGCTCAATCCTTTGCAGAAGAAGCGGATCGTCGAGACTTATCAGGAGCTTGGCCATGTGGTCGGCTATATGGGTGACGGCATCAACGATGCCCCGCCATTAAAACAGGCGGATGTCGGTATCTCCGTGGATACGGCTGTCGATATTGCCAAGGAAGTGGCCGACATCATCCTTCTGGAAAAGGATCTCAATGTTCTGGATGACGGCGTCATCGAGGGCAGAAAGACCTTTGCCAATATGAACAAGTATCTCAAGATGGCGATTTCCGGCAACTTCGGCAATATGATCTCGGTTCTGATCGCCTCTCTGGCTTTGCCGTTTTTACCTTTGAAGCCGGTCCATATTCTGGTGCAGAACATCCTCAATGATTTTGCCCAGTTTGGCATGCCGTATGACAACGTCGAAAAGGAATACATCGAAAAGCCGATGGAGTGGGATACGGATTCTCTGAAACAGTTCATGTTCTACTTCGGTCTGACATCGACGGTTCTGGATATCCTGTGCTTTGCGGTCCTGTGGTTTGTCTTTGGCTATAAGACGATCGAACAGGCCGAATACTTCCAGTGCGGCTGGTTCATGTTCGGCGTCATTTCGCAAACCCTGGTCATCCATACCATACGTACCCACAAGCTGCCGTTTATCGGCGGTCAGGCAGGCAGGGAACTGATGCTTTCAACAGCGGCAGTGGTGATCATCACACTGATCCTGGGACTGAGCCGTTTTGCCTACGTCCTGGATATGAATCCGCTGCCTTATACCTATCTGTTCTATCTGGCCGGTCTGATGGTCGTCTATCTCATACTGGCCCAGATCATGAAGAACATCTATATCAAGAGATTTAAGAAGTGGATCTAGAAAGGGGTAAATCATGGAAGACAAAATCTTAGAAGAAAACATCGAAGAAAGAAATTATACCCAGGAAATCTTTGATCTGATCCGCAAGACCAAGAATTCAAAACTCCTGGCGCAGACCCTGACCAATTACCACGACAATGATATTGCCGATGCTTTGACCTATCTTTCGCCGGATGAAAGAAAGCGTCTGTACAAGGCGATCGGCATTGAAGCGACATCGCGCATCTTCGCTTATCTGGATGAAGACGTCGACAAGTACTTCGCCGAACTGGAAGCCGAGAAGGCTGCCGACATCCTGGAAGAAATGGATGCCGACGATGCCATCGACATCCTGGAAGAACTGGATAAGAAGAAGGCCGATGAGATCATCAGTCTCATTGAACCGGAATCCAAGTCGGACATCCAGCTCTTGCGTTCGTACAAGGACAATGAGTTCGGTTCTCTGATGACCACCAACTACATCACTCTGGAATACGGCATCGGCATCAAGAAGTCGATCGAACAGCTGATCGAGGAAGCGGAAGAGAATGACAACATCGAGACCTTATATATTATTAAGGATAATAAGTTCTATGGTGCCTTGACTTTGAGGGATCTTCTGATCACCAAGAAGGATGAAGACCTCGATGAAAAGATCATCCTGTCTTATCCGTTTGTCTACGACAGGGAAGAGATCACCGACGCGGCGATCGATGCCCTGGCCGATTACTCCGAAGATTCCATCCCGGTCTTGAACAAGGACACCAACCAGATCGTCGGTGTCATCACTTCTGCCGACATCGTCGAACTGATCAACGAGGAAGAGGAAGAAGAAAAGAAAGAAGTGGAAAAGGCGGAAACAAAAAAGGTCAATTACTACCAGATCATCGCTTTTGTGCTCTTATTGCTGGTAGCGCTCAATTCCATCTTCGGTCTTGTGCCGTCTGTTACCTATGTTGAGATCGCTCTGGTGATCATCGCCATCTTCTTACAGGTCTATGGCCACTCTTCTCTTTCGAAACAATAGGAAAAGATGATCAAAGTTCTGATTTCGCTTTTGAAGGTTTTATCTGTTTTATGCATCTTCTACGGATCGATCGTATTATTGCTGATCGGTCCTTTTCGCGTTTTCAGTTTCTTTTATCTGGCACTCGGCATCTTCCTGTTTCTTCTGTCCTTTTTCCACCAGCGGATCGAAGCGCTGCTGACAAAGAGGGTCTTTTCCATTCTGCTATATGTATTGTGTGCCTTGTTTATCGTGTTTGTCATCTTCGAGGCAAAGATCGTTTCCTATAGTTTAAAAGCTCCTGAAAAGGACGCCGATTATCTGATCGTTCTGGGATCGCAGATCAAAGAAAGCGGTCCGTCGATGGACTTTAAGGCAAGACTCGACAGTGCTTTCGACTATCTTCTGGAGAATAAGGATACCATCGTGATCACCACCGGCGGCAAGGGAGAAAACGAACCGATCGCGGAAGCTGTGGGCGGGGCAGATTATCTGATTGAAAAAGGAATTGAAAAAGAGCGGATCCGCATTGAGGACCGGAGTTCGACGACGCTTGAAAACCTGCTTAACGCCAAGACGATCATTGAAAAAGAAGATAGTATATCCAAGGCGAAGGTCGTCATCGTCTCGGCCGATTATCATCTCTATCGGGCTTCCTACATTGCCGATAAGATCGGCATGAAGAATGTTTCCTGCAAGGGCGGCCATGGCTTGGCAGTCTTGCTGCCGCACTATTACACGAGGGAATTCTTTGCCCTGATCAAGGAAGTGCTTTTCTTTCTGAAATGAATAAGGTCATCCGTATTGATAAATCCACTGCCGCAAGATTCCTGCTGTTGAAGCAGGGTCTTTTCAAAGCGTATCTCTTTGAAGGGAAAAGAGGTGCACTGGACTATGTACGTCAGGCAGGCTGCATCCAGTATGACCCGGTCGATGTGGTCGGCAAAAATGCGGAACTCACCCTGCAGTCAAGAGTCAAAGGTTTTCGAAAGAAGGATCTCTACGATCTGCTGTATAAGGAGCGGAAGCTTTTTGATTATACCGACAAGGAGCTTTCCATCCTGCCAATCGAAGACTGGCCTTATTTCGAGCGCTACCGCCGTCTCAGCAAAGAAAAAGGGAAACACTTTGAAGGCCTTGATGTGCTGGAAGGGGAAGCCAAAGACTATATCAGAAAACACGGACCGGTCTCTTCCTCGAGCCTTCCGATCAAAGGAGAGATCCGCTGGCATTCCAGCATTCACTGGAGCGGCAGCTGGGAAGGAAATCCGACCAGAGCTTCCCGCAGTGTGCTGGAACAGCTGTATACGACCGGGGAACTGGTGATCCATCACAAGGAAAAGACGAGAAAGTTCTACGACCTGGCAGAAAGAAGACTGCCCTTAAGTCTGCTGGAACAGAAGGATCCGCTTCCCGATGATTTTGAACACATCAAGTGGCGCATCCTGCGCCGGATCAGCGCTGTCGGTCTTTTGTGGGAGAGGAATTCTCCGGCTTTTCTGGGAATCTCCAATCTGAATACGGAGAAGCGGAAAGAAGCCTTTGATCAGCTCTGTCAGGAAGAAAAGATCACTGTGGTGGAAATTGAAGGGATCCGTTATCCTTTCTATATCTGTCAACAGGACCGAAAACTGCTGGAAGCGGCCAAGGAAGAAGGAAAGAGCTCCCGTCTGGAATTTCTGGCGCCGCTTGATCCGATGCTGTGGGATCGGGATCTGATTAAGGCGGTCTTTGGTTTTGATTATTCCTGGGAAATCTATATCCCGAAAGAAAAACGCCGCTATGGCTACTATGTTTTGCCGGTCTTATATGGTCAGCGCTTTATCGGCCGCATGGAACCGATCCTGAAAGACGGGAAACTGGAGGTCAAAGGACTCTGGCTGGAAAAAGGTGTGCAGAAATCAAAAAAACTGAATCGGGCATTGAACGCAAGGCTTAAGCGTTTCGCAAAGTTCAATGGCGTTGTGTACGAGGATGAAGATCTGATGGAAAAGGTCAAAAGGTAGAAAACCGCATTCTGTCTTTGGCATATAATATAGATTATGGAACATAAGTATATCGTGGTCCGTGTGACTTATACGCCGTATGGCGAACGTTTTGAAGATGAAAAACGCGTATTTGACGATCGTCTTGAGGCAGAGAAATACGCAAAGATGAAAAATCAGTTCTGCGAGTCCAACATCAGCTACTGTATTCAGAAGATCAATGTGGTCTAGGAGGCAAAGATGAAATACAGGATCAACCGCAAAACGGGGGACAGGATCTCTGAAATCGGGATCGGTTCTTCCTACATGCATGAAGCAGGAAAAGAAGAGGCAATCAAGGCCTTGCGAAGAGCCTATGAAGGCGGCATCAATTACTTTGACCTGGCTGCCGGCCATGGCGATGCCTTTGCGATCTATGGGGAAGCCTTACACGATGTCAGGGACAAGATCTTCTATCAGATCCACTTTGGCGCAGATTACACCAAGGGTGACTATGGCTGGAGCCTGGATCTTAATACGATTAAAGCATCGGTGAAATGGATGCTGCAGAGATTGCAGACGGATTATATCGATTATGGCTTTATCCATTGTCAGGATGAGATCGCCGACTGGCAAACCTATAAGGAAAACGGTGTCTATGACTATATCCTGGAGCTCAAGAAGAAAGGTATTGTGAAACACATCGGTCTTTCTTCCCATACGCCGAAGGTCATCAATGCGATTCTGGACGAGGCGGATGTGGACATGCTGATGTTCTCGGTGAATCCGGGTTATGACTATGGACAGGGTCAATATGCCTATGGTGAAGTGGAAGAGCGGGAAAGAATCTATCGCCGCTGCGAAAAGGAAGGCATCGGCATCTCGGTCATGAAGCCATTCTCCGGCGGACAGCTGCTGGATGAAAAGACATCGCCGTTTAAGAAAGCACTGAGCGTTCATCAGTGTCTGAAATACATTCTCGACAAGCCGGGCGTTCTGGTCGCTTTGCCGGGTGCCAAGTCTGTGAAGGAAGTTGAAGAGCTTCTCACCTACGACCGAAAGAGCGAAGAAGAGCTCGATTATTCGATCATCTCTTCCTTTGAACCGGTGAGGATGCGCGGGAAGTGCGTCTATTGCAACCACTGCAAGCCTTGTCCGATGGGCATCGATATCGGCCTGGTCAATAAGTACTATGATCTGGCGATGGCCGGCGACAGGATGGCGGTCGAACACTATAAGACTTTGGAGATCAATGCGGATGCCTGCATCGGCTGCGGACATTGCGATTCCAGATGTCCGTTCAATGTGAAACAGTCGGAAAAGATGCAGGAGATCAAAGAATATATGGCGAAACAGGCGTAGGCCTGTTTTCTTCTGTCTGTCACCCGGGATAAGGTAAAATATTGCTGTATGGAGAAGAAAGAAAGGACCTATATTGCGATCGACTTAAAGTCGTTTTATGCTTCGGTCGAGTGCACGGAAAAGGGCTATGATCCTTTGGATATCAATCTGGTGGTTGCCGATGAGTCTCGTACTAACAAGACGATCTGTCTGGCTGTTTCACCGGCTTTGAAGTCCTTTGGCATACCGGGGCGTCCCCGGCTTTTTGAGGTCCAGCAGCAGGTAAAAAAGATCAATGAGGAACGGCGCAGAAAGGCACCGGGCGGGATCTTAAAAGGCAAGTCCTGCTACCTGCATAAACTTCAAAATGATCCGTCTCTGGCGGTCGATTTTGTGGCGGCTATGCCCCGCATGGGTCTGTATATCGAATATTCGGCCAAGATCTATGACATCTATCTGAAATATGTGGCGAAAGAGGATATCTGCGTCTATTCGATCGATGAGGTCTTCATCGATGCGACCGACTATCTCAATACCTACCGGATGAATGCCCATCAGTTTGCGATGAAGATGATCGAGGATATCATGATCAATACCGGTATTACGGCAACGGCCGGCATCGGCACCAACCTCTATCTGGCGAAAGTTGCCATGGACATCGTCGCCAAGCACAAGAAGGCCGATAAGGACGGGGTCCTCATTGCACAGCTCGATGAGATGTCCTATCTAAGAATTCTGTGGACCCACGAAGCACTGACCGATTTCTGGCGGGTCGGTCCGGGCATCCAGCGCCGTCTTGCCAAATACAACATCCACACGATGGGCGATATCGCCAGGTTTTCCCTGAGGGCCGATGGAACGCTGTACGATGAATTTGGCATCAACGCAGAGCTATTGATCGACCACGCCTGGGGCTATGAACCCTGTACGATGAAGGACATCAAGCGCTATGTGCCTTCTGCCAATTCTTTAGGTGTCGGCCAGGTCTTAATGGAGCCTTACACCTATGAAAAGGCCATGGTCGTATGCAAGGAGATGATCGACAATCTGTGTCTGGATCTGGTGGATAAGAATCTGGTGGCAGAAGGTGTCGGCCTGTATATCAACTACGATGCCAGCAGCGATTTAAGCAACTATAAAGGCAAGATCTCCGTTGATTATTACGGACGCCGCGCGCCGAAACCGGCCGGCGGTTCGATGCCTTTAAAAAATCCCACATCTTCCGTCAAGGTGATCTCCGATGCCATCCTTTCGATCTTTAAGCAGACGGTCGACAAGAGTCTTCTGATTCGCCGCATCAACGTCACGGCGACAAGAGTCGTTCCGAAGTCTTCGGTCAAAGACAAGGTGCGGGTCGAACAGTTTTCCCTCTTTGCCGATCCGGAGAGCACGGAGAAAAGATTCTCAGAAGAAAAAATCGCCGAGAAGAAGGAAGAAGACCTCGCCAAGGCAATCTTAAATATCAAGCACCGCTTCGGCAAGAACGCCATATTAAAGGGAACCAATTACGAGGAAGGTGCGACCGGCAAGGAGCGCAACGAACAGATCGGAGGACACCGCGAATGAGTGAAAAAGATCCCCATCGCTACGATGACATCATCGATCTGCCACACTTCGTCTCCAAGGACCGCAGGCACATGTCCAACTATGACCGAGCGGCCCAGTTTGCCCCTTTCGATGCTCTGACCGGCTACGATGAGGCGATCGAAGAGACCGGCCGCACAACGGAAAACGAGATCGTCCTGGGCGACTATGAGATGGAAGTGCTGGAACAGAAGTTTCAGATCCTGCTTTCCCGTCTGAATGAAAGACCGCTGGTAAAGATCCGCTATTTCATTCCGGATCTGTATAAGGACGGCGGGTCCTATAAGGAAGAAGAGGTCATCGTGCGGCGCATCGATATGAACAGGCGGATACTGATCTCGGAAGACAAGAAGAGCTATGACCTGGCATATATCGTCAATGTTTCTTCTGATCTTTTCGATGACTACGAATTCTGATTGTCAAAGAAGACAAAAACTGATTAAATGAAGCTGTAACGATAGGAGCAAAAAATAATATGAACAGACTGGAATACCATTTCGATTGTCTTGACGGAAAATATTTGTGTGTCTGTCAGTTTGATGATGAAAGCCTCAGCTATGTGATCGAATCATCGATCCCGGAATTAAGCGGCAAGAGCGGCGAGCTGTCTAAAGAAGAGGCGGTCCGTTTCAACAAACTGCTGGAAGAAGCACAGATCGAAAAATGGGACAGGGAATACATGGCCGATCTCTCCGGCATCGCCGATGCGGTGAAATGGAAAGTCAAGCTGATCAAGGATGACAAAGAATATGTCTCCAGGGGCGAAGAATCGTTTGAACCCTATACCTATAAGCAGCTGATCGATGCCTTACGGCTGATGGAAGGCAAGGCCGATTATTTCCTGGCACAGGGAGACAGATGAGTAAGGAAGAATTGCAGAAACTGAAGCTGGCGGATCTGAAGAAGCTGGCGGAAGAAAGACAGATCAAGGTGAGCGGTCTTAAAAAAGAGGAGATCGTTTCTTTGTTGTGTGAAGAAGAAATCAAAGAAGAAGACGAGAAGGCGGAAGGCGAAGAAAACAGTGAAGTCCGTTTCATTGAAAAGCGCCGTGATCCGTCTTTACCGGTAGAGGGCATACTGACCGTCATGGAAGACGGCTATGGTTTCATACGGGGCGAAAACTTTGAGACCGGCGATGACAACGTCTTTGTCTCGCCGACGTTCGTCAAAAAGTTTCGTTTAAGGACCGGTGATCACATCATCGGCAAGAAGCGCGAACCAAGAGAAGGGGAACGCTACGGCGCTTTGATCTATATCGACAAGATCGATTATCTGGATACCGACATGATCCGCTCCCGTGTGAACTTTGAAGATCTCACGCCGGTCTTTCCGGATGAAAGAGTCAAGCTGGAAAGAAGAGGTGAATCGCTGTCGATGCGGGTCATGGATCTGATCGCACCGATCGGCAAGGGCCAGAGAGGTCTGATCGTTTCGCCGCCAAAGGCCGGCAAGACGACGATTTTAAAAGACATCGCCTTATCGATCCTGCGCAGCTGTCCGAAGGCCCATCTGATCATTCTGCTGATCGATGAGAGGCCGGAGGAAGTCACCGATATCAAGGAGATCGTCAGGGGTGACAACGTCATGATCGTCTATTCGACCTTTGACGAACAGCCGTCCAAGCACAAATATGTTTCGGAGATGACGATCGAACATGCCAAGCGTCTGGTGGAAGCCGGTGAGGATGTCTTCATCCTGCTGGATTCGATCACCCGTCTGGCAAGGGCCTACAATCTGACGGAAGCCAGTTCTGGCAAGACGCTGTCCGGCGGTCTGGATCCCAGTGCCTTATATATGCCTAAGAAGTTTTTCGGGGCAGCCCGAAAGACCAGGGAAAGAGGTTCTCTGACCATCCTGGCAACAGCTTTGGTCGATACCGGTTCCAAGATGGATGACGTCATCTACGAGGAATTCAAGGGGACCGGCAACATGGAACTGATCCTGTCAAGGAAGCTGCAGGAAAGAAGGCTGTTCCCGGCCATCGATATCGCCAAGTCGGGCACGCGAAGGGAAGACCTGCTTTTGAATCGGGAAGAATTACAGGCAGTCAACATCATACGAAGGGATCTGATGAACTACTATCGGGATGATTCGATCGATTCACTGATCGAGATGTTCATCCGCACAAAGGACAACGAAGAACTCGTCAATATCATCAATAAAAAAGGAATTTAAAAGAAACGGTTGAGATCAGATCTCAACCGTTATATTATCTACCGGTTCAAAGTCGATGTCTTTGACTTTTTCTATGTATTCGGCGATGACTTCAACGACGCTGCGCTGTATCTCTTTGATCGTCGGTGCGTCCCTCAGCATTTCAAAGCCGCCGCTGCCGCCGGCCCGGTAATTGTTGATGCAGAGAGTAAACTCATCATCGTCATTGACGGGGATGCCGTTGCGGGTCAGCGAGACGATCCTGTGACCGACCGGGTTGGAGACTTTGATGGTGTATTCCACCCCATCGAGCATATCGTAGTTGTGGGCCTGCGGGGTCGGGAAGTCATGGGTCTTTTCGATGATGATCTTATCGTCTTCCACATCCCAATAGCGGGCAACGGCTTCCAGATATTCTTTCAGGATTTTGCCGGTAATCCGTTTGATGACAATGGTGTTCGGGAAAGGATAGGTGGAAACCAAATCGCGCATCGTGATGTTTTTTTCAAAGCCTTTGGCGAAAAGGAAGAGGGCGTTGGCCGAGATATCGGCACCGGAGATGTCGAAAAGGACCTGATCGAGGAAGGTGATGACCTGCGATTTGTGCAGTCTGGCATCGACTTCATCATTGATCACCATGTCGACTTCTGAAGTGCCTAAAGGCTGGTCGAGCCATTTCTGACAATCCTTTTCTTCCGCTTGTACAATGTCCAGGATCTTCGGATCGGCCGGTGCCGTGGCATCCACGAGGCGGCCTTCAATGGCACCTGTTTCCGTGTCGATCTCAACCATCGCCAGCTGGGTGCCGTTGTGGGCGCTTTGTATATAGAAGGTATTGTTGCTGGTACCGAGCATCGGGCGGTGCTGATGTCCGCATAAAAGGACGTCCAGATTGTCGATTTCCTTGCAGATCTGATAGCCTTCATTCTCACCGCTGAGGTTTTCGGTCGGCTCACCGCTGTCAGGATCGGCTTCAAAACCGCCGTGGTAGACGCCGATCACATAGTCGGCTTCTTCGTTTTCCCTGATCTGCTGGCAGATCTTCTTCGCTGTTTCAAGGGCATCACTAAAACTGAAGTCTTTGATATGTTCCGGCTGTTCCCAGTTAGGAATGTGCTGGGTGACGATGCCGAAGATTGCGACCTTTTTTCCGGCGATTTCCCTCATGTAGTAAGGCTTGGACAAAGGCTCTCCCTTATAGGAGATGTTGGCGGAGATGCATGGCATCTTCAGCTTGCCGATATGGTCCATCAGGACTTCCTCGCCGTGATTGAAATCGTGGTTGCCCAGATTGACATAGTCATAGCCGATGGTGTTCATGATCTTGGTGAAGGGGTTTTCTTCCCCTTTTCTTTTTTCAAAATGATAGTAAGCCAGAGGCGAACCTTCCAGGACGTCGCCGTTATCGATGAGGATGGTGTTTTCATCCTTTAATTCTTTGATGGTTGATGAGACCTTGGCAAAACCCTGGTCTGCGTCTTTTCCGGTGGCGTAGCTGTAAGGAAAAACGTAGCCGTGGACATCGCTGGTCATCAGGATCTTTATTTTATTGTTCATAACTGCCTTCTTTCACACCACAATGGTATCACAGCGAAAAGCAATCCACGAAACAAGAGGTGTTAAAATAACAGTATGAGTATCGATGCAAGATTCAGAGATGCCCTCAATTTCCGCGACCTTGGGGGCTTAAAATGTGAAGATGGAAGAACAGTGAAACCCCATCTGTTTTACCGCGGCGGCGGACTTTACTATTTCAATGAAGACGAACTGAAAGAATTTGAAAAGCTGGGCATTCAGACGATCATGGATCTGCGAAGTGCTTCCGAGATCGAAAGGATGCCCGATCCTGAAATCTCAGGCGCCAGAAATATCGCTCACAGCGGTCTGGTGGTAAGAGGTTCGGAAGATATTGACTGGTCGCCGGCCGGCATGCGCAAGATCGGCGGTGAGGCGAAGGAACAGTTACGGAAGATACAGGGCTACTATGAAAACATCGCCCTCAACAATAAGGCGTTTCAGATCATGATGAAGGAAGTGGAAGAAGGAAAACTGCCGATCTATTTCCACTGCATGACCGGCAAGGATCGCACCGGTGTGGCGGCGATTATTCTGCTGCTGGCGCTGGGTGTGAAAAAAGAAGAGATCTTAAAGGACTATCTTGAAAGCAATGTCTTTCGTAAGCAGATCGTGGAAGACAGTATTGCCAAGGCGGGGGATCTGGCCAGAAATCATCCGGAGCTGCGTGATCTGATCACCATTCAGGACGGAGTCCTGCAAAAAACCTACGAAACGGTCATGGCTTCGATCCTAAAAAAGTATGCTTCCTATGGGGAGTATCTGGAAAAAGAGTACGGCCTGGATGAGGATAAACTTAAGGCACTCAGGGATGCTTATCTGCAATAAGCGAAATGCTTGAATGAAAATACGATCAGAAAGCGTTTACAGGGTTTGGGTTTGCGAAAAGTAATCGTTTAAGGACAGGCTTTTGTCTGCCGTTTCGCCAAACTCGAGTAAAGAATCTGACTTTTTTAGATTATAATAATTTTGTAAATCGATTGGGATTTATAGAAAAAGGAGAGAAAAATGAAAAAACTGTTCAAATTGCTTTCTTTAGCTCTCGTTGCTATGATGCTGGTCGCTTGTTCAGGCGGCAACGGCGGCAACGGCGGTGAAAGTGAATCCACTGAGCCGGCTGAGATCGTCTTCTGGCACACTCTTACTGACCATGACGAAGAAAACGTCAAGGAAATCGTTGATGCGTTCAATGCAGCTAACGAAGGCGTTTACCATGTCACTCAGGAAACACAGCCATTAGATGGTTTCGAAGCTAAGGTCCTCGAAGCTGTTACCAACGGCGTAGGTCCGAACATCGTCTGGTTATACCCGGGCACTGCTACGGAATATGTTGGTGAAGGCTTAGCACTTGATTTTGGCAAATACCTCAGCGACGACGATGTCAAGAATCGTGTTTCCGAAGGTATCTGGAACTCTTTAACTGACTACGAAGATGGTGCTATGCACGCTGTTGCCGGCACTCTGACTGGTCCGATCATGTTCTACAACCAGGACTTATTAGACAAGTACAACCAGACTATCCCTACTACTTGGGAAGAACTGCTCGAAGTCTGCAAGGTCGTTGTTGACGGCGAAAAGGCAGAAGGTCATGACATCATGGGCTTCGGTCCGGACTCTGTTGATGTTTTAGGCATCATCGTTCTGGAACAGTTAGGTTTACACTACATTGACGCTAACAAGACTGCAAACGACTGGACAAACCAGAAGTTTGTTGACTGGGTCAACTGGTGGAAAGAAGCTGAAGCTAACGGTTACTTCCAGCTGGTAGATCCTGAAGGTTACCATTCTGGTCCGTTCGGCAATCAGAACTATCTGTGCTACATGGGCTCTTCTGCAGGTATCGGCTACATCAACCACGATGCATTCAATATGACAACTGGTCCGGTTCCGCAGATCGCTGGCGGCAAGAACTACACCGAAACTACATTACGTGCTCTGATCGGCTTCACAAAGGATGAAAAGGCTGATGAAGGTACTGCTAAGTTCGCAGCATTCTTCGCTAACGCTGAAAACAACACGAAGTTCGTTCAGACTTACGGCGCTGCTTCTCCATATCTTGATGTTGCAGCAACCGATGAATACAAGAACTACGCTGCACAGTCTCCTGCAATTCAGGCATTAGCATTAATGACTGACTATGCCGGTACTCGTCCGAACGTTGTAGGTCAGCAGGGTTGCAAGGAAGCGATCACTCAGGCTCTGAAGATCGCTGTTGCCGGCACCGATACTGTTGAAGCTCTTACAACTGCTCAGGCACAGGCTAACGCTGCTTTAAGCGAGTAGTTTTTGGAGAAATAATGACAAGGAATAAGTTGTTCGTATTCTGTCTCGACGCATTATGCACATCGGATCTCGATCTGATGAAAGAAATGCCGAATTTTGCCTGGATCTTTGAAAAGGGATCTGAGGTAAAACATGTCGAGCCGATCTATCCGAGCTTCACTTATCCTTGTCATTGTACGATCATTACAGGGAACACCGTGAAACATCACGGTGTTCCTCATAATGCGATACTGAAGGTGGAAGATGCCAATCCGCCTTGGTATAACCAGCGTGCAGATGTGAAATGTCCAACGATTTTTGATTATGCAAAGAAAGCTGGATATCTGACATGTTCACTTAGCTGGCCGGTATCGGGAAAAGCCGATATCGATCTCAATATGCCGATGATCGTCCCGGCAGGCTATATGGGGGATGATCCGGGACAGTTCTTATGGGGCAATGCGTCTGAAGAACTGATGGAGAAGTATTTCTGGAAATACGGCAGATATCTGATGGGCAAGGACAGGAGCCTCGATCTTTATACGATGGCTCTGGCGCCGGATATCATCAGAGACTATGGCCAGCCGGATGTCATGTTCGTCAAGATGTGCGATCTTGATTCGGCAAGACACGGCAACGGTGTCTACTCGGAAGAAGCGGTAGAACAATTAAGAAAACACAATTATGAATTCGGCGTGCTGCTTGAAAGCATCCGCCGCTACGGTGATTTTGAACATACCAACTTTGTCATCCTGGGTGACCACGGTCAGCAGGACATCACGATGGATCTCAACGTCAATATCCTTTTAAGAGACGCAGGTTTCATTCGTTGTGATGAACAAGGTAAACTTGTCGACTACGATGCGTATTGTCATTCCGTATCGATGTCTGCCTGGATCCAGCTCAAGGATCCAAACGACAAAGTGATGCGCGAGAAAGTCTATGACTTCCTCAAATCTCTGAAGGACGATCCGAAATACAACATCGGATATCTTTACACCAAGGAAGAAGCAGATGAGCTTTTCGGATTGACCGGTCCTTTGGATTTTGTCATCGAAGGAAAAGAACCGATGGCATTTTCTTCGACACTGGAAGGAAGAGATGCCTTTGAGAAATACCTGAAGCCGGGTCAGCACAGATCGGTAGCCAGCCATGGCCACCTCCCTTGGCGCGATGAGACGACGACTTTTATTGCCGTCGGTCCGAATGTTGCGGAAAACGTCGTGATCGAACGCTCTTCCATGTTGAATGAAGCACCGACCATGGCGGCAATGCTGGGACTGCAGATGGAAAACATCGACGGTCACGTCCTTGAAGAATTGATCAGACAATAAATCAATAATTGTTTTTATAAAGGAGGAAAACAATGAAAATACGCCTTGAGAATATCGTCAAGCGTTTTGACGATAACACAGCAGTCAATGATTTTTCTGCTGAGATCGAGTCAGGTGAACTGGTGACGCTTCTGGGTCCTTCGGGCTGCGGTAAGTCGACGATGCTGAACATGCTTTCAGGCATTCTTTACCCGACCGAAGGCAAGATCTATTTCGACGAAGACGATGTTACCTATGTCTCACCGGAGAAGAGAGGTATCGGTCTGGTCTTCCAGAACTATGCCCTGTATCCGCACATGACCGTATTGGAAAACATCTGCTTCCCACTGGAGATCAAGAAGGTCCCAAAGGCTGAACGAATCGAAAGAGCCAAGAAGATGGCACAGCTGGTTCATGTTGACGGCATGCTCAACAGAAAACCGGGTCAGCTTTCCGGTGGCCAGCAGCAGCGTGTTGCCATCGCCAGAGCCCTGGTCAAGGAACCTCGCCTGCTTCTGCTGGATGAACCGTTATCCAACCTGGATGCCCGTTTACGTATCGAGATGAGAGAAGAGATCAGACGTATTCAGCTGGAAACCGGCGTTACGACGATCTTCGTCACACACGACCAGGAAGAGGCAATGTCCATTTCCGACCACATCATTCTGATGAAACTGGGTGTCTTGCAGCAGTATGATAAACCGCAGTATCTTTACGACCAGCCGGCCAACTGCTTCGTCGCAGACTTTTTGGGCAACCCGCCGATCAATAAGATCGAAGGTGTCGTAAGAGGAGGAAAAGTCCTCTTAGGCGATGAAGAAGTCGACTCAAGAGTAAAAGTCGACAATGTTCCGGATGGCACCAAGGTGTATCTTTCATTCCGTGCTGAATCCGTCATCCTTGATGACAAGTCTCCGTTGAGAGCCAAGGTCGTTCTCACTTCCGTCATGGGCAAGGAAATCATCACTTCCTTCATCTTAGGCGGAAAGGAGGTCCGTGGCTACATGAATTCCGATGCGGAACTCGCAAGAGACCAGGATATCGGCATCTCATTCAAGAAAACAGGTGTATTCGTATTCGACTTTGAAAGCGGAGAGCGTTACTTATGATAAAGAAACCTTTTTACGAAAGGATCAAACCGCTTCTTTATCTGTTGCCGTTTATCGTATCGGTCAGCGTTTTTACCCTGTATCCGATCGTCAACGTCATCCGTATGTCCTTCCTGGAGGGCTACAAGTACCTGAGCGGTGCTTATTCGGGTGTCGGTTTTGGTAACTATGAAAAAGTATTAAGCGATCCTTTCTTCCGTCAGGCTATCTCCAATACATTCCGTTATGTATTGCTGGTGGTTCCGATTTCGACGGTGATCGCGATCGTTCTGGCGACTCTTCTGAATCAGAAGATCAAGTTCCAGTCTTTCTTCCAGACGGCTTACTTCCTGCCGATGGTTACTTCATCGCTGGCAGTCGGTCTTGCCTGGAGATTCATGTTTAATGATAAGGTCGGTGTTTTGAACTACGTTCTGTCGCTGTTTGGCGCAAAGGGTGTCGACTGGCTGACGTCCATTCCGGGCAACTTCTTCGCTGTTGTTGTCTTTGGTATCTGGGCGATATTGCCGAACACGATCATCCTGCTGCTTTCCGGCTTGCAGAACATTGACCCGCTGTATTACACGGCAGCCAAGGTTGACGGTGCCAAGACGCTGAGGATCTTCTTCAGGATCACGGTTCCGCTTCTGGCTCCGACCATCATGCTGGTCATCATCATCAACACGATCTCGACCTTCAAGATGTACCATGAACTGTTCCCGTTATTCTCGGGCCCGGGTATTGCCTACAACCTGTTCACGGTCGTCTACTATATCTACTACGAATTCCGTGTCATGTCACCGCCGAAGTACGGCTATGCCGCTGCGGCTGCTGTCATGCTCTTAGTCACGGTCTTCATCTTTACGATGTTACAGCGTGCCGTTCAGGCATGGTCAAGAAAGGAGAGGGGAGAAGATGCCAAACCAAAGAGACACAGAGATGCGCTCAGATAAGAAGAGTCCGACAAGAGAACCAATCTCCATCGGCAGAATCTTCATGTATATCGTTCTGTTCATCGGCGCTCTGATCATGATCTTCCCGTTCTACTGGATGATCACCGGTGCGTTCAAGACCTGGACAGAAGTCAATCTGATCCCGCCGACGCTCTTCCCGCAGAACCCATTCAATATCGAGAACTTCGTTTATGCGTTCAAGACGGCGCCGTTTGGCAGATACTTCATCAACTCCATGCTGGCATTAGTCGGCTGTATCGTCACTTGTTCCTTTACGACGATCCTGGCTGCCTACGCCTTCTCGCGTTTGCGTTTCCCGGGCAGAGAGCTGATCTTCTCGCTCTTGCTGTCCCTGATGATGGTTCCTTATGAAATGATCATCATCACCAACTACCGCACCATCGTCAGCTGGAACCTCCATGACACGATCTGGGCATTGATCTTACCGTTCATGTCTTCGATCTTCTACACTTACATCCTAAAGGGCTTCTTCGATTCCGTTCCTGAATCACTTTATCAGGCAGCGAAGGTCGACGGCTGTTCCGACTGGAAGTATCTGTGGAGAGTCATGGTACCGATGGCCAAATCTTCTTTGGCCACGATCATCCTGCTGAATGCGATCGCTACCTGGAACTCCTTCTTATGGCCGATGATTGCGACCAACTCCAAGAACGTCAGAACTCTGCCGTTTGGTCTGTATGCATTCATGACTGAAGGCGGCCAGCGTAACGAAAGAATGATGGCTGCTTCCACGATCGTCGTCATACCGATGATCATCATCTTCCTCTTTGCAAGGAAGTACATCATCTCCGGTATGTCACGTGGTGGTATCAAGGGATAATACTTGTATATAAAAAGATCTGCGGATAAAGATGTCCTGCCGTTTCGATAAGACCTCCTTCTTAAAGAACGGTGCTGATGAAGTGGGACAGGAATGTGCAGATCAGGATCAAAACAAACAGAAAGGATGTATCACATTGATATATCCTTTTTTCACGTTATGCATGTACCTGTTTACGAAAGACCGGCAAAGGATTCAGACGATGTAATCAAACATCATGATGTAGTGGCAAAGGCTTCCCAGCAAGACAAAGATATGGAAGATCTCATGTTCACTCCAGCGATCGGAGATCTTAATATGCAAAGCGTAGATGATGCCGCCGATCGTATAGAAAAGGCCACCGGTCAAAAGCCAGAAGAAACCGATCTGTCCCAAGGCCAGATAGATCGCCTTGATCCTTAAAAGAGCTGTCCAGCCTAAGGCAATATAGACGATTGAAGAGACGTATTTCGGACAATAGATCCAGAACAGTTTCATGATGATGCCGCAAAGGGCGAGGATCCAGATGATGATGAGCAGATTCCGGTCGTTTAAAAGGCTCAGACAGATCGGCGTATAGGATCCGGCAATTAACAGGAATATCGAGATGTGATCGATCTTCTTCAGGATCCTGGTCTTGGAATGAGGCAGGATAAAACTGTGGTAGGCACTGCTGGCCCCATAGAGAACGATCAAAGAAAGGCAATAGATGCTTAAACCGATCATCTTGATGGGATCGGAGCAAAGGATGCCGGCTTTGGAAAGCAATAACGGTGTGGCAAAGATCGAGGCGAGAAACCCGATAAAGTGGGTCAGAGCACTGATCGGATCTTTGATGGAAATATAGGGTCTTGAGTATCTGTAATGGATTTCCGACATGTTGACCTCCTTGTTGTTAGATTAGAATAGATATATAATAAACTTGTGAAAGGTTTTTGAAAAACCTCTTCTGATTTCATACTAGAAAATATTATAAAACTTGTCAAGAGTTATTGAAAAACCGATGGAGGAAGAATGAAAAAGAAAGAGATCAGGATGAATGACACTGATGTATTCAATTTACCGACGTATAAGGAGATTCCTTCCGTTGGCTTGTATCTGGACCAGACATCAAAATACATCAACGAGGTATTACTGGACCTGCCGGATGCGATGATTACCAATTCGATGATTTCCAACTATGTAAAGAAACATCTGATCGCCAATCCGATAAAGAAACAGTATGGCCGCGAACAGATCGCCTGTCTGATCTTTATTGCGGTCACCAAGAGTGCTTTATCTCTGGATGATGTGAAAAACTTCTTTGATTTACAGAAGAACAAGTACAGCATCGAGGAAGCCTACACGTATTTTGCCGGACGTTTTGATAAGATCCTGAATGAGAACGAGATCTTGAAGATCAAGCCGGAAGAAAAAGAAAAAGCCCTTCTGGAGAACATCATATTGACCGTTGTTTCCAATATTCACCTGCATAAACTGCTGGAAGAGGCATTTGGTAACAAAGTTTAAGTGTTCTTTACACATTATTAAGCCTTTCTTTACCATGTGTGATGGTAAAATAAATAAAAAAGGGGATCATTATGTTTTCTTGGCAGCACTTTGTATGGCTGGGTATCTGTGCCCTGCTTGTAGCATTTGCAATCATAAGATATCGTAAGGGATCGGCAAGTTTGAACCAGGTTTTAAACATCTGCTGCATCATCTGTGTCCTTTCGGAATTCACGAAGGTTTTCGGTGTCATCGAGATGGTGCCTTCCGCTGACGGCAGCATCATCTATCCGTATATTCCGATGAACCACCTGCCTTTGCATCTGTGTTCGATACAGATCCTGCTGATCTTTTATGTGCGGTTCGTGGCTAAGGGAAACGCAAGAGAGAATCTGCTTTCCTTCATGTATCCTTCCTGCTTATTGGGTGCTTTGGCTGCTTTGGCGATGCCTTCGATCTTCTCTACCAGTATTACGGTGGATCAGGCATTTACCCATCCGATGGCTTACCAGTTCTTTATCTATCATGCGATGCTGATTGCTTTAGGACTGATCATTGCGATGTGCGGTGAAGTTGAATGGGAATGGAAACACTGGCGCAACTGCCTGATCATCATTGCTTTGGCCGGCTTTATTTCGCTCTACATCAATTCGATGTTTGCTTCACCGACCTATCTCAACGGTGAACTGCAGCACATCGATTTCTGGCCGAACTTCTTCTTTACCTACCAGAATCCGCTGGGCATCAAGCTGACCAAGATCACCCACTGGTATATCTATCTGGTGATATTGAGCGTCCTGATCATTGTCCTGACCTGGATCTGCTTCATGCCGGTGATTAAGAAAAACAGGAATAAGGAAGACAAGGATCCGCTGTAAAGCGGATCTTTTAAGAAGTAGTATAGAGATAGGATGAATACAGAAGAAAATAAGTCCAAATACGAAAAGATCATTTGGGTCAGGAAGCACGCACCGTTTACGATCGTCACTTCACTTCTTTTATGTGTGACATCGGTATTTGCGGCAGGACGCAATCCGGTATGGATCATTGAACACATCCGGGATTTTTCCTTTGTCTTACTTCTGATCACGCTCTGTGGTTTTTTCTATCTGACGCTCTTCACAAGAAATCTCAAGGTCAATTACGAATACTGTTCGATTGATCCGACAGCTTTCAACAGCAATGTGAAATATGCCGGATTCGGTATCTTTCTTGTGGCATTTTCTTTCTGCATCTGTGTATTGTGGCTGATTGTTTTGCTGGTGGTATCTGTCTACCTGAAATAAGACAGAAAAGATAAACCATTATCGGAGAAAAAATGAAACTGGTGAATGAAGAAGAGATCAAGGAATTATCACGTTTGCACACAGTCGAAGAATTCAAAGAATTTTTAAAGAAGAAAACAGAGGATCTCAGTGAAGAGGACCTGGAAATGGCCGGCGGCGGCATAGGTGAAATGAACGATGCAATGAAGTCGTATGCCAATATCGTCATCCGCAGCTGTAAAGATTCCGGAATGACAATGGAAGACTGCCTGAACCATCTAAATGGAAGAAACGATTTCCATATCGGCGATTACATTCGCGAAAACTGGGACAAGCTTTAAATAACTGTCTGGTTTGAAATCTGTTTAGTATTCCGTAGCAAAAATGACTTTTGTGAGTATAACGTTGCACAAACGTTGCAGAACGGTGGGTAATTAGCTCAAGACATCTTAATTATCGGAGATGTCTTTTTATTTCGAATTAGGAGAACGCACAATGAACGACAGATCCAAATTGGAATATTCTTCCTTGATTTCTTTCATGAGACGCAATCCTGCCTCTTTGCCTCTTTCCCAGGACGTTCCAACAGGCTTGCCATTCCATGATAAAAGGCAATAACGGCAATGGCAATTGCAAGGAACACATA
>CADAHV010000004.1:32797-33298 GCA_902787775.1 uncultured Erysipelotrichaceae bacterium
TTGCGTTTTATGCCGTTTTCAATTGTTCTGATTTCTATTCTTGGTAAGAATATAGTTCCTGTATTCGTTGACGATAACGATGGCAACACAGATGATCCCGATCAGTATCACTGGATTGCATTTATCCTGAATTATGGAAAACCCGGCAAATGGAGCAAATGCCAGGAAATTAGACAGCAGTATAAAGCTTTCAAGGTCAGGTGTATAGAGCGCTGGATATCTAAGGGTCAGATAATTCAGAAAGAATCCAATCGCACCAACCAAATAAATGATAGTAAGATATCTTGCTTTCCCCTTCTTATACCAGGCAAGAAGGAATGTATAGACCGTATAGAAAAGACTCATCAAAAGAAAGGCAAGATGTGTCCAAATAGAAAAAGGACTGTGATAGGACTGGCCAATTGCATAATAAACACCTGGGTAGATACACAATACATGTAACAGCAGCCAGATCCCGAAATTGAGATACTTCCTGATATTATCTTTCATATGTTCTGATTC
>CADAHV010000005.1:0-21867 GCA_902787775.1 uncultured Erysipelotrichaceae bacterium
TATCATACTGCTTTCATTTTACCGCACAAGCGACTGTAAAAATGAAAAACGAAGATCGAACAGTTTCTTTAAAAGAGGTAAAAACGATATAATCAAAGCGTATGAACATGAATAAAAAAGGACTGCTTTGCGTATTTCTTCTGGCACTTTTACTCTTAAGCGGCTGTACAAGCCTGCATTATGAAAACGTCGAGAGAAGAGCCTTAAAATACTACAAAGAAAAATACGGACTCAAGGATGTGGACATCAAAAGATCGTACAAGGCAGGAAATAACGGTATGCTCGGTTATACGGAAACGGAAGACCGGGCTTATGAAATGAGTGACGGCTATTCGGTCTACTGGAACAACACTCAGAAATACTTTGCGGATGATCGTCAGGCTAAGGAGATCAAGGAAGATTTTAATTCCGAGATCCTGGTTCCGATGCTGGACAAGGTTACAAAAAACAGACTGGTCGCGGCATACGATCTCAACCGAACGGCAATGACAACTTTTGATCACTGCGTCTTTACGAGCCTCTATGAGGGAGACATCAAAGCTTACCTGGAAAAGGAAAAAGCTCGTCCTTATGATCTGCGGATCTTTCTTGAAAAGGAAGAGGGCGTCGATCATGAACAGCGCATCAATGAATTCAATGAAGTGATGAGCCAATATCTGGATGGAAGCTGTGAGTTTACTATCTTTGAAGCAGGAAGTGGCATGTTGTCCGTCGATTTCATGAGCCATTACATCAGAGCGTATGATCAGGATGTCGTGGCAATCGCCAATCTGTTCTTTTCCCGAGGTGTGGACTGGTACAGGAACGTCTTTATCGAGGTCCTGGAAGGCGTCTACGTAATGTCCTATGTACCAAACTTTGTTCTGGAAGAAGGAGACATCCTGCTTGAAGAAGCCGGAAAGGCTGAAGAACTGCAGGCAATCCTGGATGCGGACTACTATGCCTTGCCGGTAGATGCGGAAGAAAACAAAAATGCCTACCTCGTTCCCGATCAGCGTCATGCGAACAGGTATGTCCTGGATAATCCGGAGTTGCCGTATTACCGCTTGCTGATCAAGCAGCGTGTCATCGACGCCATGGATGATTTCGGTTTAAATGTTTTTGTCAAAATGAAAAGGGAGAGCGAAGACTCTCTCTATGCCCGCTACAGCGATTCCAATGTTCCGTATGAGCTTGTAAAATGCGGCGAAAACGGCAGAAAGATCACTTTCGCGACCGTTTCACAAGACAGCTTATATTATATTGGAACGATTCATCTGGAAAAATATCAGGATTCCTAAGGAGAAAAGAAATGATCTATACCGTCACGCTCAACCCTTCCGTGGATTATTACATTCGTGTTGATACGATCGATTTGGGGCAGATCAACCGTTTTGATGCATACCAGTATTCTGCCGGCGGCAAGGGGATCAACTGTTCCAAGATCCTGGATCTTTTCTCTGTCCCGTCAAAGGCTGTCTACTTTTGCGGCGGGCTGACCGGTCAGTTTATCGATCAGTTCTTAAAGAAGTATTCTTTTATTGAAGCCTGCCCGATCAACAACGAAGAAGGGGCAACCCGCATCAACGTCAAGGTCCTGGGTGGGCAGGAAACAGCCTTCAATTCCGGCGGACCGGTGATCGGCGAAAAGGCAAAGGAAGAACTGCTTAAAGCCATTAATGAATTAAACGAAAATGATTATCTGATGATCAACGGCAATCTGCCGAAAAACGTGGATAAGGATTACGTGAAACAGATCTGCCGCAAGGCCAGCGATAAAAAGGCAAAGGTCGTCCTGGATGTGCCGAATATGACGGCAGAAGATCTGAAGGGTCTGGATATCTTTCTGATCAAGCCGAACATCGATGAGTTCAGGTTCATGTTGAATGAAGCGGAAATCAGCGAAGAAAACTATAAAGACTATCTGCCGTCGCTTCATGAGTGCGGGGTGAGAAATATCCTTTTGTCATTTGGCGGCAGGAATGCCTATTATGACGGCGAAGCGGGAAGCTACGCAATCAGGTCGCCGAAGGTCACCCTCTACAAGACAGTCGGTGCCGGTGATTCGATGCTGGCAGCCTTTGTCGGCCAGCTGTCATTAAACAAAGGCATTGAAGAAGCACTGCGCTATGGTGGGGCGACCGGTACGGCGATGGTGATGAGCGAAGATCTGCCGGATAGGACATTGATCGAGGAGGTCGCCGAAAAGACAGAGGTCCGCATCGATCAATAAATGTTATAAGGCAAAACAAAACCGCAGAATCTGCGGTTTTATGATGCTTGGAACTATGATTATTTTTTGAGGTTGATGTCCTTGCCGGCATTCCAGGCCTGACCGACCTTTTCACCGGTGACATAGTAGCCGCTTCTGAACTGGTCGAAGATCAGGGCTCTGGTCTTGGTGACATCGACTCTTCCTTTTTCGTCGAGGACTTCCTCATCGGCTTTGACATTGACGATTCTGCCGACGATGGCGGAGACATATTCGTCTTTCAAGTGTTCCAGCAGTTCGCATTCCATGACGACAGGGAATTCTTCGATGATCGGTGCGTTGACCTTGTCGGATCTGACGGCGTGGTAGCCGGTGCGTTCGAATTTGTCATCGATCTTGTTGCCGGAAGCAATGCCGAAGAAATCGGCGACATCCATGTGCTTTTCATCAGCCAGGGCAACGGTAAAGGCCTTGGAAGCCAGGATGTTGAGCCAGGTCTTTTTTCCTTCGCCGATAAAGATGATCACTTTGTCATCATCGGCGATCTGTCCCCAGGCGGCATTCATGACATTGACTTTGCCGTTTTCATCATAAGCAGCGACCATCAGTACCGGCATTGGGTAGATGGCATCGACAATTCCCAGATCTTTTTTCATATGGTTTTCCTTTCTCAGGCGCTTGGCCTTGTTTTACTTACAGGTGAATGATACCATTATGCTGTAAAGTCTACAAGTACCTACATTTTGTACAGGTACTTACATTTAGGTAAGTGATATGAAGAAGAATATCGAAACAGCCGATTTTGATGCGACCGGCTACAGCTATACCCTTTCTTTGATTTCCGGCAAATACAAGCCGGTCATCCTTTACTGTCTGATGGAGTATGAACCGGTGCGTTTCAATCAGATGCAGCGCTATCTCAAAAACATCGCCGACAAGACGCTTTCGCAGAATCTCAAGGAGCTGGAAAAGGATGATCTGATCCTGCGGAAAGTCTATCCGCAGATCCCGCCGAAAGTGGAGTACTCCTTAAGTGAGAGGGGTCACTCCTTAGTTAAAGTATTGGATCGTCTTTGTGACTGGGGGAATGCCAATCGGGCAAAGTGACACTTATGGATTTTATTTCTAAGAATCTGATCTGGTTCATGATCTACAGCTTCATGGGCTGGATCTATGAATCGACGCTTCGCTCGATCACCCACAAGCGTTTGTACAATTCCGGCTTTCTCAACGGCCCCTATATTCCGATCTACGGTTGCGGTGCCTTGCTGGATGTCCATCTCTTAAATGGTTTGAAAGATCCACTGATCATATTTTTACTGGCAGGTGTCATCAACTGCGTCTTGGAGTACTTCACATCCTGGGCAATGGAGAAGCTCTTCCATGCCCGCTGGTGGGATTATTCCAATAAGCCACTCAATCTCAACGGCCGCATCTACTACCTTGGCTTTCTTGCCTTTGGCACCTTCGCGACACTGGTGGTTCTGTATTTCCACCCATGGTTAGTTATCCACACGACCGATCGGATGAGCTACAATCTTATTAACGGACTGGCTGTTTTGATCGTCGTGATTATTGCGGTGGATACCTATATCACGGTTTCCAACATGGAAGACTTTAAAGAAAAGTATGCCGCTTTGGTTGCATCCCTAGGCGAAGCCAAGAGCGAACTGACGATGAAGATGGAAGATCTGCCGTATGCCGATCGCATTGCAAAGCTAAGAGAATCGTTCAACTTTCAGGAACGGCGCTTACTGGATGCCTTCCCGCATCTGCGCTTTGAAAACGCCCGCTATACAGCCCAGCAGATCAAGGCGATGGTCATTGAACATACGAAACAATTATTCAGGAGCTAAACTATGGATGGCTTATATATAAAAAGTGTGCGGATCGATGAAACCCTTCCGGAAGGAAGCTACTTTTCCCATATTCCATCCATTGTTCAGCTGACGAATAAGGAACTGCATTTTGATAAAGAGGTGAGTCTTTTTGTCGGGGAAAACGGTTCGGGCAAGTCGACCCTGCTGGAAGCACTGGCAATCGCCTGCGGTTTCAATCCGGAAGGCGGCACGAAGAACTTCACCTTTTCGACCCGAACGTCACACAGCGATCTGCACAGGTACCTGACGATCTCCCGCACGGCTTATCCGAAAGACGGTTTCTTCTTAAGAGCAGAGAGCTTTTACAACTTTGCCAGCGAAGTCGATGTCCTAAACAGTGGCGGTGGTCAGCCACTGATCAACTACTACGGCGGTGTTTCCTTGCATGAACAGTCCCATGGTGAGAGTTTCCTGGCCTTGGTGAAGAACCGCTTTTCCGGAAAAGGTTTATATTTACTGGATGAACCGGAGGCGGCCTTGTCTCCGGCCAGACTCATGCAGCTATTGGTGCACATCCATGATCTGGTGGAAAAGGACTCCCAGTTTATCATCTCCACCCATTCGCCGATCCTGATGTCCTATCCTGATGCTGACCTGTTTGAATTAAGTGAGAAGGGCATTCAAAAGACGAGCTACCATGAGACAGAACACTACCGCATCTTAAAGGCCTTCATTGATAAACCGGAGGTCATGTACCATCACCTCTTTGAGGAAAAAGAAAACTCTTAAGCGTTTGACTTAAGAGTTTTTTGCATAATACTTGTCCAGATCTTTCTTTAAGAGGGAATAGATGGCCAGTCCTTTTTCGCTCTTGAAGCGGCGGATGAGTCCACGGTAGATGTAGTTCTTGTCCGTGCGTTTCTCTGCCGGCACCTTGTCTAAGGCGGCTTTGATCTGTTCGATCTCTTCGGACGGATAGTCCTTTAATAAACTTTCCAGGAAGACTTTGGCTTCATTCTGATCGACGTTCGTCTTTTTCTTTGAAGCTCTTTTCTTTACGGCCTTTTCTTCCTTGGGCGGATCGACCGGCTGCGGTTTCTTTCTCTGCTTCGGCGTCTGGCTTGGCTTGGCGACCTTGGATTCATCTTTGACGATGACTCTGGTTTCCGAATTGATCGGTGCCTGCGGCTGAGCCTTCTTGACTTCGGTCTTCTGTTTTCTGACCGGTGTCTTGCGCGTCTGTTTCTTCTGTGTCTCCGGCTTGGTGTTGATGCGTTTGACATCATAGCCCTGGGAGCACCAGTATTCAATGACGTGATCATAACCGGTATCCTGCGATACGACGACGTAGGCGGAATGTTTGCCTTTGCCGATCAGATAGCCGATATAGGAGGACAGATAGAAGTCCAGAGAATTTTTACCCGGCTGACATTCGATGATGTTGATCTTGTGTCTGGTGTCACCGGTCAGTTCTTTCAAAAGCGTGAAATTTAAGCTCTTGGCATTTTCGGTGACGCAGATGTACAGATCAAACTTCTCATCGGTCTGAAGCAGGTCGACCCAGGTCGATCCGACGTTTTCCGAATCGATCAGGTATGCGGGTATTTTCCTTTCAAATAACATAGTGTTTTCTTTACATATTCGCTCTCAAAAAAGTTTCAAAGAAAGAATCAGTCTTCTTTCTTCTTGAGATTCCCGGCATAGGCAAGCGTCTGTTTGAGAGCGTCGTCTTTTTTGACACCGGCCAGACGCAGCTTGTGGGCATGAGCCAGGATCGCGGAAAAATCCTTATCAGGCTTGAGACCTTCTTTGATCAGGTCGTTTCCGTCGACGTAGGGCCTGTTCATATAGTCCTGAAAGATCTCATAGCGCTTCTTAAGGAAGAGGATGCGTTCGTGGTCTTCGCTGACACCGGAATCGGCTAAGGCCATGCAGATCAGATCCTGTGGATAGAGGGCTTGATCAAAGAGGCGGTTGGTGGATTTGATCGAAGCATGTTCATAGGCAAGGGACATCGGCCGCATATGCAAAGGAACCATATTGTCCAGATAGCGGATGATGTCGCGGTTGGAAGTCAGACGGCGGATGAAGGAATGAATCAGTGGCAATCCTTCGACCTCATGACGATAGGAATGGATGCGTCCGTCAATGACTTGCGTAGTGATGATCTTGCCGAAATCGTGGGTCAAAGCCAGTAAGGCGAAATGATAGGGATCAGAAACTTTGTCCTGATACAGGACAGCGCGGTCAAGGACTTCCATGGAGTGAGTATAGACATCTCCCTCCGGATGGTAGATGGGATCCTGGGGCACGCCGATCATTTCCTTTACTTCTTTAAACCAGACGTCGAGTTGGTCCGTTTTTCTTAAGACCTCAAAGAAAACGGAAGGCTTCTTTGACTTGATGAGGGCTTTCTTCATCTCTTCTTCGACCCGTTCCCTGGAGAGGGCGGAGAGATCGATGGTTTTACATAAAGCCAGTGTCGCTTCATCGACGTCAAAGCCGAAACGGGAGGCAAACTGGGCCGCCCTTAAGACGCGCAGGGGATCTTCAACGAAGGTCTTGGGATCGACGCAGCGGATGATGCCGTTTTCCAGATCTTGCAGACCGCCGAAGGAATCGACGATTTCTCCGCTCAAAACATCTTCCATGAGAGCGTTGATCGTAAAGTCGCGTCTTCTGGCTGCTTCCTTATAACCGATGAAGGGATTTAAGTCGATGGTGAAATCGCGGTGTCCCTTACCGGTGGGCACTTCAGTTCTTGGCATGGCAATGTCGACGTGATTGCCGGCGATGGAAAAGATTCCGAAGGAAGAGCCGAAACTGATGGGGTTACCGATGGTTTTTAAAAGTTCGATGAGCGTTTCCGGTGTGACGCCGTGGACTTCGATATCGATGTCCTTGTTTTCCAGATGAAGGAGTTTGTCACGCACACAGCCGCCCACGTAAAAGACGCGGCCTCCGGCTTCTTTTACCAGCTGTGCAATGCGGATGCTTAATTCCAGGTCTGTCACGCAGATGATCCTGTTCCTTCCTTTTGTCTGGGCGTCGAGGTCTTAGACTTCTTTGTCCTTATAAGAGCATTCCATCAGAATATCCCCGCTCTTATTGTAAAGTAAAGAGGCGTCTTTGGATAGAAAAAACGCACCTCAGCGATCGAAACACATCACAGAAGCACCGTTTCGTTCAATGAATGATATCGATCGAATCAGACAGGACGCTTGTTTCATCATTCCCATTTTTGAAAACAGGCGTTTTCCTGTGTCTGAACGGCGAGACGATGATGGGCATGGAGCGGGATCGGCAATGGTACAATGGAAGCGTACGAGGTTAGATGATGGATATGGATAGAAACAATAAGACAAAGATCATCTGTATCGGTGCGGGGGCATCCGGATTATTCTTTTCTTTAAACTGTGCCGATGAGGATCATGAGGTCCTTTTGATCGATTCCAATGCCAAGGTAGGACGAAAGATGTACATCTCCGGCAAAGGACGCTGCAACATCACCAATGACTGCGATGCCAAGACCTTCATTGCCAATGTCGTGCGCAACCCGAAGTTTCTCTATTCTGCCATCTACGGTTTTACGCCGGCTGACACCATTGCCTATTTTAACAGCCACGACTGTCCGCTCAAGACCGAAAGAGGAAAGCGGGTCTTTCCGGTTTCCGACAAGTCGGCCGACATCATCGACTGCCTCTTCCGGGAATGCAAGAAGGCAGGCGTGAAGATCTGTTTCGAAGAAAAGGTCAAAGAGATCAAAAAAGACGGGGACGTCTTTGTTGTAGAAAGCGACAAGAGAAAATATAGGGCCGATAAGGTGGTCATCGCCACCGGTGGTGTCTCTTATTCATCCACAGGTTCAACGGGTGACGGCTATCGTTTCGCAAAGAATTTCGGACATACGATTATCGATTTAAAGAGCGCCTTATGTCCGATGAAAGTGAAAGAAAAGATCCCGGCTTCGCTTTTGAAGCTGACGATGAAGAATGTTTCCCTGACGGCAGGAAACGAAAGTTTTCATAAGACACTGTTTGGCGATCTGGAATTCCTGCCTGGGGCTATTACCGGTCCGGTCGTCCTGTCGATGTCCTCTCTGATCAACCGGAAAAAGGATGTGACATTGTCTTTGGATCTCAAACCGGCACTGGATGAAGAGAAACTGGACAAGCGTCTGCTGCGGGAGATCGAGAAGGAGCCAAGGAAGGATGTGGCTTACTTGATTTCGACGCTTCTGCCGAAGGAATTCTGTCCGTTCTTCATCGAACATGCGGGCATTGATGAAACGACAAACCTTTCCGTTTTAAGCAAGGCGCAGCGTCTGGACCTGATTAAAAAACTGAAAGCTTTCCCGCTCACCTTTGTGTCTTTGGAAGAGATCGATAAGGGCATCGTGACCAGCGGCGGCGTGGATGTCAATGAGGTCGATCCCAAGAGTATGGAATCCAAACTTTGTAAGGGTCTTTACTTCATCGGGGAAGTTCTGGATGTCGATGCCTTCACCGGCGGTTTCAACTTACAAAGTGCCTTGTCTACCGGCTATGCCTGTGCCAAGGCAATCAAAAAAGCATGAAATGAAACTCGTCTTCCCTGATGTGCTATAAATGGATTTAGCAATAAAACAGGAGGACGAAACAAATGAATGTCGCAGTCAGATATTATACAAAAACAGGAAATACGAAGCGTCTGGCAGAGGCCGTCGCTGAAGCACTCGGTGTAAAAGCGTATCCGATCTCTGAGCCGATCAAGGAGATGACTGATATCCTTTTCCTGGGTAATTCCTATTACGCTTTCAGTATCGATCCGGAAGTGAGGAACTTCGTCAGAGGACTTGATAAGAATCTGGTCGGAAAGATCGTCAATTTCGGTTCCGCTGCCATGTTGAATTCGACCTATAAGAAGGTCAAGGCTGAGGCAGATAAGGTCGGCATTCCGATGGATGAAAGAGAATTCCACTGCAAGGGCGAATTCAAGGGCATCCATAAGGGCAAACCGGATGCGGATGACCTCAAGGCAGCGGCAGATTTCGCAAAACAGATCGTCGGCTGATTGATAGTGATTGGCCAGGGAGGAGAGATGAATTCAGATAAGTTTGTTTATTACGATGCGGATTTCCTGGCCAAATTTAAGAAGCTGGCAGAAGTGATGGAAGAAAAAGATAAGGCGGTCCTGCACCGCTATCTGATCGACAACTTCAGTCATATCTTTAAAGTGTTTCAGTATTATGCAAGAGAAGACGGAAACGGCGGCGTCAAAGAATTTGAAGAAGCGGATGGAGCGATGAAACGCGAACTGATGCGTCCTCTGTCCTTCCGCCAGTATCGGATGATACAGCGTTCTGAGACATGGATCGCCGAGGAAGAAGATCTGCTGATCTCTTCGATCTGGGATTTCTTGTATGACAACGGCCGGATCTATGAGAAGAAGATCATGAGCTGTGCGGAAGTCGCCGGTGCTTCTTTGATTCTGGAGAATGTCTACACTGCTCTGGCAAAATAGCGACGAAACAAAAGAGAACACGTTGTTCTCTTTTTCTTTTTGTTTAATTGATGATCTCGATCTTACCGTCCTTGTTTCGCCTGAACTGCTTTAAGAAGTCCCAGGCCAAGGCACAGGTGAACGGCCGGATCTCATGTTTCTGTTTAGAGACAGAGACAAGACGTGTGTAGCACTTGCCGTCCGTGGATAAGAAGTCCCTTACTGTGGTGACGCTGTCCGGGAAGTCCTCGTCGTGAAGGGTGAAACTATGATCGCCTTCAATGCCGTAGACCTTGTCGGACCATTGTTCCTTGTCTTCGAATTTTACATCATAAGGTTTGACGACCTGGTTCAGTTTAAACGTATAGGCGATGCGGTTGACGCACTTCTGATCCTGGAAAGGAAGTTCAGCCAGAGGAGATTCCTCGCCGCCGACATAGAAGACCGGTACCATGGTGTCTTCGTTGAGCCGGAAGGATTTGGAAAACTGTGTATTCTCGCCGACGTCGACTGTGGCACACATCGGAGCGATCGCTGCCATGGAGTCCGGATATTCCTGATAGAAGTCCCAGGACTTGATGCCGCCCATGGAGAAGCCGGTGGCATAGATGCGGGATTCATCGATGGCATAGCTGTCGATCAGGCGTTTGACGATTTCCATCGTCTCAGTTGCCGTGACACCTAAATGCATCTCTACAGCACACAACATGAAATGATTCTTTTTGGCAATCTGCGGCCATTCACCGATGATCGCCGTAGCGATCGCGGTATCGCCGCCCCCATGGAAACATAAGAGAAGAGGGAATTTATGATCTTCATCATAAAGGTTCAGATCCTTGTCATAGAACAGAACATAGGCAACTTCATGTGTTGAACCTTCGACACCGTTAAAGTGATTGTCCGATGAGACAGCCAGGGTGGTTCGCTGCGGTTTCATGATGATGCCTTCTTTACGGTAGTTGATCGATTTGCGGATCTTGCCGGCCCAGCGCTTGTAGTCGCCGAGATATTCGTCGTATTGTCTGATCACATCAAGGGTGTCACATAAGGCGACCCGGTTATTGGAGGCGTTAAAGACATCGTTGATTTCTTTGGAATTGTTGACTGAGACAATGGAGATATCATCGACTGACACATCCGGCACGACCGAAAGATCTTTGAGGGTGACACCGGTCATGGTGATGTCGGCAAATCCCAGATCGCCCATGGAGGTTTTGCCGGAGACCTTCTTCAGATAATGAGTGGCGATGTAGTCGGCACCGGCCTTTTCGCCGTAGACATAAGTCGCGACCGGTGAGGCAAAGATAAAGTATTCCGGTTCCGGATCAAAATGCGGATCATTTTTCATGGCCATCTCTTCAAAGTGATTGCGCGGCTTCTTGTCGTCGTACAGGATGCCGTGCGAGAAGCCCCACTGTTTGATCTTGGTCTTGTTCATGACATTTTCATAAACACCGGGACCTTCCTCTTGCCAGGTGGTTTTCGGATCGACAAAGACGATGACGGCACCGTTTTCCTGAGCGAGGGCAGCGATCTTATTGACCTGGGCATATTCCTCTGCTTCTTCCTTGGTGAATTTTCCATCACCGAAGACGATAAATAAAGGTGCCGAATAGCCGTGATTGACGATGTCGGATTCCATCTTGTCTTTCGGCTGATAGACTTTGATCTCGTTGCCGTCCAGATCAAATGTAGTGATATAGCCCTCTGTCTGTGTTTTTTCGACGATGACTTTACGGATTGCTGACATAGCAAGACCTCCTTTGTTTTATGATGTTGCCTTATCTTTGCGATAGCGCAGAGACAGCAGGATGAAGTTGAGAATCAAAGATAAAACGGCAAAGCCGGAGAACATCTTTGTAAAGCCGAGATCTTTTACAAAGACACCGCCGAGCATCGGTCCAAAGGCATTGCCGATATGCATGCCGATTAAGACGGTCGATGCGGCAACACCGGATTTATTTTTGTCCATCCGTTTGATGACTTCCGCTTGTAAAGCCGGTGAACCGGCTCCCTGACCGACGGCCTTGAATAAAGAGGAAGCCAGGATGAGCAGAAGATTTGTAGCATTGCCGATCATGAAGATGGCAAGCGATTCACAAAAGATGGCCGGCAGCATGACGGCATAGATGCCCCTTTGATCATGCAGGGTGCCAAACATCGGACGGACAAAGGCCATGAAGGCGGAATAGAAAGTGAAGAAGAGACCGACATTTACGATGTTTCTTTCGATAGCGATCAAGGAAAGGTAAGTCGTGACCCAGCTGCTGGAAATCGACAGCAGTGCTGCGATCATCATGAAGTCGGCATATTCCAGAGCAATCAGATCGGTAAATGAGATCTTATGGAAAGAAAAATGCGGCCTCTTCTCCTGCATATAGGGAAGTAAGGTGACAATAAGTAAAGAGACTGCCGCACACATGGCAGCGGCAAAGAAGGTCAAAGAGTAACCCGACAGTTCGACCAGATAAAGACCCAGGCCGGGACCGATGGCCTGCGCCAGGATATTGGCAAGTGCTGCATAACCCAGTCCTTCCGCCATCCTTTCTCGAACGATGAAGTGCGTGGAAAAGACGGTACCGGCAACGGAGTTGACGGCAAAGGAGATGCCGACCAGCAGACGCATGATGATCAAAAGCGGGATGTTGGTGGCCAGGATGTGGGACAGCAGAATAAACACGTAAAACAGATAAGAACACTGCAAGACCTTTTTGATGTTGAAGGAGTCGGTGATCATGCCCGCAAAAGGGGAGATCAGCAGGCCCATCAAAGACATGAGGCCGGCGATCGTCGAGGCAAGTCCGATGTCGTTTCTGATGCTTAAGGCATATTGGGTGATCAGCGGATAGGTCATATAGGCAGCGGTAGATGAAAAAAGAGACATCACAAAGACCATGATGAATTCTTTCGTCCAGATGCCATGATGTTCTTTCATGTACTGCCCCCTGTGCTGCTTTCCCTCAATATAACAGAGGCTCAGTAAAGTAAAAATTAAAAATGTATGCAGCGCTTTTTAAAATCTATCGTGAGAATGTATCTTTCTTTGAAGCAGAAAAGAAAAAGGGTAAAATCGAATCAGAACTATGGAAAAAGAGAAAAGGATCGTCTATCACAGCGGCTTTGTGAAGATTGAAAAACCGGACATTCATCACGGCAGAAAAAACGCTGACTTCGGACAGGGCTTTTATCTGAGCGACAACGAGGAGTTCTGTAAGCGCTGGGCGAAATTCAGAAAAGGGGAAGAGACGATGATCAATCGCTATGAGCTGGATCTGAATGGTCTTGAGGTCAGGTATCTGAAAAGGGATGAGGAATGGTTCTCCTATCTCTATGACAACCGCCACAACAAGGAAGATATTTACAATGATGATGTCATCATCGGGCCGATTGCTAACGATACGATCTACGATACCTTTGGCATCATCTCCAGCGGCATCTTAAGCAAAGAAGAAGCGATGACGCTCTTACTGATCGGACCGGAGTACACACAGATCGTCATAAAAAGTGAAAAGGCGGTCCGTCAGCTGAAGTGGCTGGATACCAGGGTCTTGAAACAGGAGGAAGTTTCGTCCTATCAAAAGATCGTGAAGGAAGAAGAAAAGGAGTATCAGAAACTCTTCACCGAAGCGATGAGCAAAATGAAAAAAAGTGCTTTCAGCATTGAAACCGAAAGCACTTTTTAATTATGTCTTATTTGAAGATCGACATCGTCAGGAACAAAGTGGAAAGTAATGAAGCGATCAAGGAGACGACAGTAATCTGGGTGTTGATGGAAGGACCGGCGGTATCTTTAAACGGATCGCCGACCGTATCGCCGACCACGGCAGCCCGATGCGCTTTGGAGCCCTTGCCGCCTTCGTTGCCGGCTTCCACATATTTCTTGGCATTATCCCATAAGCCGCCGGCATTGGACATGAATAACGATAACAACAAGCCGGAGAGAATGTTGCCGACTAAGAAGCCGCCAATCGCTTTGACGCCGCCGATGATGCCTACGGCAATGGTGGAAAGGATGGCACTTAAACCGGCCGGGATAAGTTCCTTGATGGCACCGGAAGTAGCGATATCAATACACTTGTTGTATTCCGGATCGGCCTTGCCTTCTTTTAAGCCTTCGATCGTATTGAACTGACGGTGAATTTCTTCCACCATGCGCTGTGCATTGCGGTCAACACCGAGTATGAGCATGGCGGAGAAGACGGCCGGAATGGCTGCACCCACCAGCATGCCGAAGAAGACCAGCGGATCCATGACATCAAAACCGTTTAGTTTTTCCACACCGATCAAGGCAGCGGCGTCGTTGACTTCCGACATGAAGGTGCCTAAAAGGGCGATGACCGTCAGACCGGCAGCGGAGATCGAGAAGCCTTTGGTGATGGCTTTGACCGTGTTGCCGGCAGAATCGAGTTCGTCGGTGATCTCCAAGACCTCATCGCCGAGGCCGCCCATTTCTGCCAGGCCTCTGGCATTGTCGACGATCGGACCATAGGCGTCGTTGGAGACGATCATGCCGACGATCGACAACATGCCTACGGCGGCAATGGAGATGCCAAACAAGGCATACTCGGAAGACAGGGCAGGATCGATTCCTTCACATAATTTATAGGAGATCATGGTGGAAATGCCGGTACCGACAAGCGCCGGCAGAGCACTTAAGAAACCATAGGAAATACCGGAAAGGATGGTGAAGGCCGGACCGGACTTGGAGGCATGGGCAACGTTGTGGACCGGTTTTCTGGTGTCGTCTGTGAAGTAGTCGGTCGTAATGCCGATGACCACACCGACCAGAAGACCTAAGACACAGGCACCCCATATCCGCCAGGAGAAGCCAAAGACAGCTGTCGCCAGAGCGGTAAGGATGGCGTAGATGAAAGTCGTGACATAGGTCGAAGAGTTTAATGCGCTGGTCGGATTGCCGTTCTTGCCGATCCTGGCCTGCATGACACCGATTAAGGAAGCCAGAAGGCCGAGTCCGGCATAACAGAAGACCGTGAGGACATTGTTATGATAGGCGGAGCTCATGTCGAGCTTCTGGGCAATAACTAAAGCAGCTGCCAAGGATGCCACGTTGGAATCGAAGAGGTCAGCACCCATGCCGGCAACATCACCGACATTATCACCGACGTTGTCGGCGATGACCGCCGGGTTGCGGGGATCATCTTCCGGAATGCCCAGTTCGACCTTGCCGGTCAGATCGGCTGCGATGTCAGCCGTCTTGGTGAAGATGCCGCCGCCAACCTTGGCGAATAAGGCCAGGGAAGAAGCGCCCAGAGAGAAGCAGAGAACGGTTTGTGTATTGCCGGTTAAAAGATAGACTACGGCAACACCTAATACACAGGCACCGACAACAGCCATGCCCATGACAGCACCGCCGCGGAAACCGACCATGAAGGATGACTTCAGATCTTTCTTGGCAGCGATGGCGCTGCGGCCGTTGGCGATCGTGGCGACTTCAATGCCGATCTTGCCGCTGAGGGCGGAAAGAAGGGTACCGCCCAGATAGGCGATGGCATTCAATAGATTTTCACTGAAGGAAGACTGCCAGATCGGTTTTGGCAGGAACAAGAGAATCAATACAGCGACGATGCCGGCGAAACCGATGAGGATCTGATTCTGCTTGTTTAAAAAAGTTCTGGCGCCGTCCTGGATGAGGCCGCAGACTTTTTCAATGGTCTTGTTGTCCTGCGGCTGGGTTTTGACCCATTTGAAGAGCCAGACAGCATAAGAAAAAGCCGCTACAGCTACCAGAATGCATAGTATCAGCATTACCGTAATGTTCATATGATTATCCCCCTAATAGAAAATCGAAATCCATTTTATTGTATCAAGCTTGGACTTGAATAACAATTCATATAATTTACAAAAACTTTACATTTGTTTCATTTTGTTTATTGTCTGTGGATCATCCGTTTTTTTGCTTTGGCAGGATCGTAGGGATCAGGCAAACGAAGAAAATCAAATGGATGTGCGATCCGTTTCGCAGAGCGGCTTTGCGCAGATTTCTGTGTTTTTTGAAAGAAAAACACTCAAACAGTATTCTGTGATTGGCCGCAGTTCTTTCTGATGTTCCCACAGTAGAAGAGTTCAGAAAACCGCTTGAGGCCAAAACAATAAAAATCAGCACGTATGAAGATGTCGGATATCGAAAAACGATTCGTAGAAGACACCGATCATGAGTTATCGAATCGAAAAAGCAAAGTAAGAATTTTTGTTTTCAGATAAATTGAAAGGAAATCTCTTCTGTGCCTAAAATGGAGATGAAATGATCTATTGTGATGCCCATTGTCACCTCGGTTCAAGACAGTTTGATGAAGACAGAGATCAGATGATCAAAAGAATGTTGGAAGCGGATGTTTCCAAAGCCATCATCATCTGCTGCAGCAAGCACGATCTTGATATCGGAAAAAAGCTGAAGGAAAAACATCCTTCTTTTACGCTGGCCTGTTCTATCCATCCCCAGGACCTGGAGGATCATGATTCGAAAAGGCTGATCGAGATAAGAGAGCGGATCATTGAAAGCGGGGCAGATATGGTGGGAGAGATCGGCCTGGATTATTATTCCCATCCGCATACCAGGGAATACCAGAAAGATTTCTTTAAGGCGCAGCTGGAGATGGCGAGAGAATTTGATCTGCCGATTGATGTGCATTGCCGCAAGGCGGATGGCGATATGCTGGAAATATTGAAGGCTTCCAAGAACCGCGGTATCATCCACAGCTTCAGCGGATCGGTGGAGATGATGCGCCTGTATCTGAAACTGGGCTATTACATTTCCTTTGGCGCTTCGGTTTTATTCAAGGGAGCCAAACGTCCTTTGCAGGTAGTGGAGGCCATGCCGATCGATCGTCTTTTGATCGAGACCGATGCTCCCTATCAGTCGCCGATCAAAGACCATCGCCATGAACCGTGTGATATCACAGCGATCTATGAGAAGATCGCCGAAATAAAACAGATGCCTCTGCCGGATCTTTGCGAAGCAGTGGAGAAGAACTTTGATATAGTGTTTGCTAAAAGATGAAATGGCTTTTGTTAGAATAAAAGTATAGGTGGGAAACAATCATGGATGAAAACAAGATCAAAGAGCTGATTGAAAAAGGCAGAGCTGCCTTGCGCAGCGGCTATGAAGAAGATCCGTATCCGGATTATCAGACGGACCAGCAATTGAAGAAACCGCAGCCACCGCTCGTCAAAGAGGCGATGAGCGATCATATTATCGATTTACCGATCGATTTTGAAGGCATTGAAGTCGAGACAGACTTCTTAACCATCGTCAATAGGCGAAGCTCCCATCGCGTTTGCACGCAGGAAAAGATGAACATCAGACAGCTCTCCTATATGCTGTGGTGCATCCAGGGCGTCAAGACGATACGCGGCAAGTCTTACGCAACGCTTCGTACCGTGCCTTGCGGCGGTGCCAGACATCCGTTTGAAGTCTATATGACGATCAAGGATGTCGATGGCCTGGAGGATGGTCTTTACCACTATCTGCCGATGCATCATCAGATCGAATTCTTAAAGAAGATCGATGATATGGCGGACTTTATCGGTAAATCGGTTGCCGGTCAGATCTGGGCAGCCAAAGCGAATGTGGTCTTCTACTTTTCGGTCGTCTTTTATCGGGGCGAATGGCGCTATGGTATCCATGCCTGTGCCGGCATGCGGGCTGATGCGGGCCATGTCATGCAGAACCTCTATCTTTCCGCTACGGCTTTAGGCCTGGGCGGCTGTGCCTTGGGTGCAGTGAACGGCAAGTGCTGCGACGAGATGTTTGGCTTAAACGGAATTGATGAATCGATCATCTATGCGATGCCGGTCGGCACGATCAGCGAAAAAGATAAACAGAAAGAAGAAGATTTCTATGCTTTCGTCAAAGAAGAAGGTCTATAAAGAGGAAAAACCTTTGAATAACGAAAAAATGATTCATGAAGATTCATTGAAGATTGTCAGCGGCGGCAAGGATCCGACTTCACAGATTGAGGAAGCAGATCTGAATATCATGTATCAGTACATTGATGAGCAGTGGGATGCAACCGCTGCCTTCCCGATCTAAAGAAACAAACAGTAAAAAAGCGGGTGTGAAGAGTGTTTCACATCCGCTTTTTTAAATACAGAATTTTAAGAATAATTATTCCAATTCAAAGGCACCGGTGTAGAGCTGATAGTAAGTGCCCTTCATGTCGATGAGCTGGTCGTGGGTACCGCGTTCGATGATCTTGCCATGATCCAAGACCATGATGGCGTCGGAGTTTCGTACGGTGGAAAGACGATGAGCGATGACAAAGACCGTGCGGCCTTTCATCAGGTTGTCCATGCCTTTCTGTACGAGGGCTTCGGTACGGGTATCGATCGAAGAAGTTGCCTCATCCAGAATCATGACCGGCGGGTTGGCCACGGCAGCACGGGCGATGGAGATCAGCTGACGCTGGCCTTGTGACAACTGGGAACCGTTGTTGGTCAGCATCGTCTGATAGCCATCCGGCAGACGGGTGATGAAGTCATCGGCATTTGCCAGCTTGGCGGCTTCGATGCATTCTTCATCGGTGGCATCCAGCTTGCCGTAGCGGATATTGTCCATGACCGTGCCGGTAAACAGATTGACATCCTGCAAGACCATGCCAAGTGACCTTCTGAGGTCGGCTTTTTTGATCTTGTTGATATTGATGCCGTCGTAGCGGATCTTGCCGTCCGGGATATCGTAGAAGCGGTTGATCAGGTTGGTGATCGTCGTCTTGCCGGCACCGGTTGCACCGACAAAGGCGATCTTCTGACCCGGATGGGCATATAGAGAAATATCGAAGAGGACCTGTTTCTCCGGTACGTAGTTGAAGTCGACGTCGACCATCTGGATGTCGCCCTTTAATTCGACATAGGTGGTGGAGTGGTCGCTTTGGGCGTGGTAGTGTTTCCAGGCCCACTTGCCGGTATAGTCCTTGGATTCCGTGATGTTGCCATGTTTATCGATATTGGCTCTGACTAAAGTGACATAGCCTTCATCTTCTTCGCTCTTTTCATCGATCAAAGCGAAGACGCGGTCGGAACCGGCCAAAGCCATCGCGATGGTGGAAACCTGCTGGGACATCTGCGAGACGGTTTGCGACATCTGACGGGAAAGACCCAGGAAGGAGACGATGACGCCGATCGTCACGGTATTGAAACCATGAATCGTTAAGTTCGGCACTTTGGCGGTGACCAGAAGACCTCCGACGATGGCCAGGACGACATAGGAGATATTGCCGACATTGGCTAAGATCGGGAATAAGGCATTGGCGTTTTCGTTGGCCTTTCTGGCGTCGTTGTAGAGTTTTTCGTTTAAGGCATCGAAGTCTTTCTTGGCTTCCTCTTCATGAGTGAAGACCTTGACGACTTTCATGCCTTCCATCATCTCTTCAATAAAGCCTTCTTCTTTCGCTAAGGACTGCTGCTGTTCCATCATGTAGCGGGCAGAACGGCCGCCGAACTTACCGGTGATCCTGGTCATCGTGAAGATGACCAGAAGGACCATGAGGGTCAGCCATATGGAGTAGTTGACCATGGTGATCATGACGACGATTAAGGACAGGACACTCTGAAACAAGGACGGGATGGATTGTCCCACCAGCATCCTTAATGTATCGACGTCATTGGTGTAGGTCGACATAATCTCGCCACGAGCGTGGGAATCAAAGTAGCGGATCGGCAGGGTTTCCATATTGTCGAACATGTCATCACGCAAGGCTTTGATGGTACCCTGACCGACAAAGGCCATGATCTGGTTATAGATGGTGTTGGCAACAAGACCCAGGGCGTAGATGGTGCCCATGGTGACGATGATGGTCATCAGCTTGTCGGCCACGGCCGGCATGCCGGAAGAGATGCCCGGCAGTATGACTTCATCGATCAGCCGCTGCATGAAGGTGGCGGCGATGACGGAGGCCAGGGAGGAGACGATCAGACAGATGCCGACACAGGCCAGCTGGACTTTATAGCGGGAAAAGACGTACTTGAGCAAGCGCAGAAGCGACTTCGGGTCGATCTTCTTGTTGGTAACATAACCTCTTCTTGGTGGCATTAGTCTTCCTCCTTTCCTTTGACTTGTGTTTCGTAGATTTCGGCATAGATGCCCTTGTGAGCCATGAGCTCTTCATGATTACCGTGTTCGACGATCTTGCCGGATTCCAGGACAATGATCTGATCGGCATCTTCCACCGAGGCAACGCGCTGGGCGATGATGATCTTGGTGGTATCCGGAATTTCTTCCTTAAAGGCTTTGCGGATCAAGGCATCGGTCTTGGTGTCAACGGCCGAAGTCGAATCGTCCAGTATGAGGACTTTCGGTTTTTTAAGTAAGGCACGGGCAATACAGAGACGCTGTTTCTGACCGCCGGAGACATTGGTGCCGCCCTGGGAGATCATCGTGTCGTATTTATCCGGGAACTGCTGTATGAATTCATCGGCCTGGGCTAACTTGGCAACGCGTATGATTTCTTCATCGCTGGCTTCCTTGTTGCCCCAGCGCAGGTTTTCCTTGATGGTGCCGGCAAAGAGGACGTTTTTCTGCAAGACGACCGCAACTTCGTTACGAAGGGCATCGAGGTCGTAGTTTCTGACATCTTCGCCACCGACATAGAGCGTTCCCTCCGAGACGTCATAGAGACGCGGAATGAGCTGGATCAGTGTGGTCTTACCGGTACCGGTACCGCCGATGATGCCGACGGTCTGGCCGGATTTGATATCGAGGTTGATATCCGCCAGAGCTCTTCTCTTGGAGCGTTCGTTGTAGCGGAAGGTGACATGATCGAAGCGGATGGAACCGTCTTTGACTTCCTTGATGCCATTGGCCGGGGAAGTCAGAGAAGACTCACGCTTCAAAACTTCGACGATACGGTTGGCTGCTTCCATCGAGAAGTTGATCATCATAAAGACCATGGATAACATCATTAAAGAAGAAAGGATCTGGATGCCATAGGAAGTCAGGGAGGAGAGTTCACCGGTCGTAAGCCTGGTGGCACCGGATTCAACGATCATCTTTGCGCCGAGGTAGGAGACCGACAGCATGGCCGTATACATCGCCAGCATCATTAACGGATTGTTCAAGGCGACGATGCGTTCGGCTTTGACGAAGTTGGCTCTGACATCTTCCGATGCCTTGTTGAACTTTTCGATCTCGTAGTCTTCCCGAACAAAGGATTTCACAACGCGGATGCCGGAGACGTTTTCCTGAACGGAATTGTTCAAGGCATCGTATTTCTTGAAGATACGACGGAAGATCGGATGTGCCGTGCGGAAGATCGCAAATAAGCCGATCGCCAAAAACGGAACGATGGCAAAGAAGATGAGGGCCATTCTGGCGTTGATGCGCAAGGCCATGACGATCGAGAAGATCAGCATCAATGGGGCACGGACCGCCATGCGGATGATCATCTGGAAGGCGTTCTGAACACTGGAGACATCCGAGGTCAGACGGGTCACCAGTGAAGAAGAGGAGAAGTCATCGATGTCCTTGAAAGAAAATTCCTGGACATGGTAGAAGAGGTCTTTGCGTAAATTCTTGGCAAAGCCTGCACCCGCTCTGGCACCGGCACGGGCCGAACTGGCACCGCAGTACAAAGAGACCAAAGCCAAGACGATCAGGATCGCACCATAGCGAATGACCATCGTGACGCTCTCGGTATACATGTGGTCGATCAAAATTGCCATGACCGCAGGGATCAGACATTCCATGGCGACTTCACCCACCATGAACAGCGGTGTCATGATGGTGTCTTTTTTGTATTCACCGATCTCTTTTGACAGAATCTTAAACATCACTGACCTCCTTTCTCAATGTTTTCATACATCTTCTGCAGGATCTGATACAGTTCATCCAGTTTCTCCTGAGGCAGATCCTGAAACATCTTTTTATCAAAGCGCTCCTTGGAACGCATCATATCTTTTTTAAATTCGTCGGCAATATCGCACAGGGTGACGATCTTGTACCGCTTGTCGTTTTCATCGATTTCTGTTTTGACATAGCCGTTGCTTTCAAGGCGCTGGACCAGACCGACGACCGTCGGGTGGGAGACCTTCATGAGATCCTGCAGGGCCTTTTGGGAAAGCTGGCCGCCGTTAAGCCGCAGCAGATGAATGACCAGGGATTGGGAGAAGGTCAGATCATGCCGGCTGAGCTCCTGATCCATGTTGGCTTTGATCTTGGTGTCGATCTTGTGGATCAGATAGCCGATTTCGTTATTCTTATTCATAGGCATCCTTTCTGTAGCATGCTACATGTAGCACGCTACATATTGTACCACATCTCGGAGATTTTTCAAGGCATAAGAAAAGTTCCTCAGGGGAACTTTGTAACGTATTTTAAGAATGGACTACTTTTTGAATTCTTCGACCATATCCCGCAGGCTT
>CADAHV010000006.1:0-22058 GCA_902787775.1 uncultured Erysipelotrichaceae bacterium
AAACGCATCAGCAGCTTGACGAGTGTCGTCTTGCCGGCCCCTGTCGGACCGACGATCGCCACATCCTTACCTGGGGCAACATACATCGAGAAGTCGTTGATGATGATCTTGTCCGGCTCATAACCGAAACGCACATTCTCAAAGGTGACGTTGCCCTTGATGTCGATGTTGCCGTCTTCGTCGTAGATGCACACCGGATCCTTGACATCTGCCTCTTCTTCCTCTTCATTAAGAAGATTGAAGACGCGTTCGGCTGCCGCCACCATCGTCTGGATGGTGTTCATCAGCTGGGCGATCGAAGTCATCGGATGCTGAAGCCTTCTGACATAAGTCGTGAAAGCCTGGATATCGCCGATCGCCATGTTGCCGTTAATGACTTCAAAGCCGCCGACCAGACAGACTGCCACGTAGCCGACGTTTTGCAAAAAGCCCGTCAGCGGATGCATGATGCCGGAATAAAACTGCGATTTATAGGCGGCATTGAACAGTTCATCATTGAGCTCATCGAAACGGCGGATCGACTCTTCTTCGTAGTTGTAGGTCTTGACCAGCAGATGGCCCGAATACATCTCTTCGACGTGACCGTTGATCTCGCCCAGATAATGAGAATGGGCCTTGAAGTGCTTCTGCGACTTCTTGACCATGAAGGCAGCGATCAAGCCGGAAAGCGGAATGACGATCAAAGAGATCAGCGTCAGCTTCCAGGTCATGAACAGTACGCCGACGATGTTCACCATCGAATTGAGAACCTGGGAGATCGTCATCGTCAGGTTATTGGAGATATTGTCGACATCATTGGTGACCCTGGATAAGACATCGCCATGAGTCTTGGAATCAAAATACTTCAAAGGAAGCGTATTGATCTTCCTGGAAATATCATCTCTCAGCTTATAAGAGATATTGACGGCAATATTGACATGCAGGTAATTGACCAGATAGTCGATCAGCGCCGACACGGAATAGATGAGCAGGATCATCTTCACCAAAGAAGCGATCCTGTCAAAATCGATGCCACCCGTGCCCTGATACTTGGCAACAATGCCCTGGGCAATATTTGTTGTGACATCACCGATCAGTTTCGGACCGTAAATGCACATTACGGTCGAAATGACCATCAGGATCAAAGAAGCAATGATCCTGGCGTAGTATGGCCTGACATAGCCGGCCAGCTGTTTTAAAGTGCCTTTGAAATCTTTGGGCTTTTCAGCGACTCTCATCGGCGGCATCAGGCAAGTTCCTCCTTGGAAAGCTGGGAATAAGCGATCTGTGCATAGACATCGCAGTTCTTTAAAAGATCCTCATGCTTTCCTTCACCGACAATCTTTCCCTCATCAATGACCAGGATCTTGTCGGCATTCTTGATCGTCGAGATCCTCTGGGCAACGATGAAGACCGTCGCCTTTGTCTTTTCGATCAGTTCATTGAGTGCACTTCTCAGTTTCTTGTCGGTCTCATAATCCAAAGCCGAGAAAGAATCATCGAAGATATAGATATTCTTCTTCTGGGCCAGAGCTCTGGCAATCGAAAGACGCTGCTTCTGACCGCCGGACACATTGGTGCCGCCCTGGGTGATCTTGGCTGAAAGCCCCTCTTCCTTTTCGGCGATGATGTTTTCCGATTGGGAAATGGAGATGGCCTCTTTCAGATCTTCTTCCGGGATCTTTCTTCCGAATTCAATATTGGAACGGATATCACCGGTAAACAGGATGGCCTTCTGGGTCGCCAGACCGATCTTATCGTGAAGCTGTTTCTGTGATACGTCCCGCAGATCCAGACCGCAGTAGGTGATCTTTCCTTCGCTGACATCAAACAGGCGCGGGATCAGCTTGATGATCGTCGATTTGCCCGAACCGGTCGAACCGATCAGAGCGACAGTCTCTCCCGGTCTGGCCTCAAAGCTGACATCCTCCAGAACGGATTCCTCCGCTCCCGGATAACGGAAGGAGACATGATCGAAGATGAGCGAGCCGTTTTCTTCCGGCAGACTCTTTGGCTCCTTGGGATCCAGGATCGTGTTTTCGGTATCCAGAACTTCCCGGATACGCTTCACGGAAACCAGAGAACGCGGGATCATAAAGAACATCGCCGTGACAAACATGAAGGACATGACGACGTGCATGGCATACTGGGTAAAAGCCATCATCTCGCCGATCGTCATCGCATCGATATCGATCTGCCTGGCGGCAAACCAGGTGATGGCAACCGTCAGTGAGTTCATGACCAGTGTCATGACCGGACCCATGATATTCATGATATTGGAAACAAAACGGTCGATCCTTCTGAAATCGGAATTGATGTCATCGAACTTCTTCTCTTCGATCTTCTGCGAATTGAAAGCCCGTATGACCAGCATGCCATCCAGAAACTCGCGCATGATCGAGTTGAGCCGATCGGTCAGCTTCTGGATGATCTCAAACTTCGGCACCGCAAAGACGGCCAGAACGATCATCGCACAGATGATGACACCGATCGCCACCATCAAAAGCCAGGAAATATTCGGATAACGCAGGACCTTGACGACTGCCGTAATGCCCATGAGCGGCGACATCAACATCATCCGCATCATCATCTGGATCAGCTGCTGGACCTTGGTGATATCGTTGCCGGTCCTGGTGATCAAAGACGACGTGGAGCAGCGGGAGAATTCGCTCGAAGAGAAAGACTCGACTTTCTCAAAGACGTCCTTGCGCATCTTAGCTGCGATCTTGGCTGCCGTGCGGGTCGCCAGATAAGTGGAAAGGATCTGGACACAGACACCGATCGCCGCAATCCCCAGCATCTTCATGCCACTGGAAAGGATGAAACGGTTCTGGATCTGATCGATCGCCATGCCGGCATTCCTGTAGAGATCACGTATGAAGAAGCGGATCATGCCGCTGTAATTGTCTTCATAAGATGCGGCAAGCTTCTTTATCGCATCAGCATCATCCAGAGATAAATGATTCACTCTCGCCAGATAGGTAAAGACCAAAGGCTCACGCAAAAGCGCCTTTGTCTCTTCATCTTCCTCATTGATCAGCCAGACATCTTCCCTGAACTCCACTTCCATGTCATCGACCCGACCCTTTGAACCGGCCTTGATCCGCTGATACTTTGCAAGGACATTTTCTCTTTCGCTTTCACTTAAAAACGACAGGACATCGTCCATATCCTTTGCCGTAATAAGATGAGGCATTTCTTCTGTGACGCCGCCGTATTGGATGCCGTTGGTCACGATACCGGACATGTAGTCCGGCAAGGTGAGTTCCGTCTGTACCTGAACAAAGGTCAGGGCCACGACCGTCAGAACAATGAAAAGATAAGGCTTCAGATATTTAAAGATCAGTTTCATCTTCCGCCTCCCTGATATGTTCACGGATCTTGTCGATCACTTCGCTGAATACTTCCAGCTCTTTCTTGGACAGATCCTTTTCGATCCGCTCATAAAGCTGTCTGGACCGCTCCTTGAATGCATCGCTGAAGCCCTTTGTCTTCTCGCTTAAACGGATGTAGTTCTTCCTGCCGTCACTCTCACTGGTCTCACGATAGACCAGACCCTTATCCTCCAAAGAATCCAGACTGGCCGTGATCGATGCCTTCTTGAGATGGATCTCTTCCTGAAGATCCTTCTGACAGACATCTTCATTCTCGTTTTTGAAGAGATAGAGCAGAATCTGAAACTGCGTCAGGTTGAGCATTTTGTGCAGTTCCACACCGCCCACCATGTACTCTTTCAGTTCGTGATCAAGACACGAGATCTGCTTAAAAATGTTTGTTTCCATAAATTCCTCATAAAAAACAGTTAGTTCGAAAAACTAACCATTTCATTATAACGTATTTTGTTTATGAATCAACTACTTCGATTCGGCAATCAGTATCGCCGCAAACACCAAGGCACAGCCGAAGATCTCCTTGACACTCATCACCTGATGTAAGATCAGCCAGCCAAAGAATGCCCCGAAGACCGATTCAAAGCTCATCAGAAGTGAAGCAAGGGACGAATCAAGATCCCTCTGGTAGCGGATCTGCAGACATTGGGCCAGAAGACCGGAAAGAAAGACGATATATAAGATCGGAAACAAGGAAGCCCGCAAATCGGTCAGGGAAGGCTGTTCCTTGAAGATCACCACGATCAAGGCCAGGCCGGCAACCACTGTCTGTGATAAAAAGTCAGGGTCAAAGGATCACACTTCCCGGCATAGCGGTCGATGGCGATGATCTGAAGAGCAAAGACAAAAGCGCCGCAAAGCAGAAACAGATCGCCGATATTGATGCCGGAAACCGAGTTCATGCATAAAAAATACAGGCCCGCAATGGCGATCCCCACCGATAGCCAGATCTTCTGATTGACCTTCTTTCCTAAAAGAAGTTCGATAACAGGCACAAAAACGATATAGAGGGCCGTAATGAAGCTGGACTTGGAGACCGTCGAATAGATGATGCCCAGCTGCTGGAAAAGACAGCCGACAAATGCGAAGACACCCATCAGGAAGGAACCGATCAAAGTGTCCCGGTCGATCTTCTTTTTCTGTGCCAGAAGGATCGGCAAAAGAAAGATCCCGCCTGCTCCTTTAAAAAGACCAGGGTAAAAGGACCCAGGTTTTCCGCTGAGATGGACTGGATGGTATAGGACAGGCCCCAGAGCAGGGTCGCCCCCATCAGCATGATCGAGGCAAAGATCTTCTTGTTCATAAATCAAAAAAAGACAGCCGAAGCTGTCTGTTGCCAACTATTTCTTCAATGCTCTGTAGCCAACGACAACGATGCAGGCACCGATGATGGATACGATCGCATCAGAAATGATCGAATTGCTGGAGAAACCGATCAGGCCGAACACCAGCGTGCCGACAAAACCGCCGGCCAAGCCCAAGAGTACATATAACCACCAAGGACCCGCAAGATGCATCAGATTAGCGGCAACATAACCGAATGCTGCACTGATAAGTAAAGAAATCAGTAATCCCATAATTTCAAACCTCCTTTTGGATACAAGAAAAATTATACAACTTTATGAAAAATCTTGCACAAAAAGGACCTTATCGATAGAAATGATACATCAGAGCGATCATGAAACTGCCCATCAGATAAGCCAAAGCGCAGCAGATCACAAAATACAGGACCTGGGCCTGAAAGATTTTGCCCTGCTTGATGAAACGGTTGAAATCCAGAGCGCTCATTCCCAACAGTGCCAGAAGGAAGCAGAAAAAGTAAATGATCACCCGCAGATAGAAATCAAGCATCGACCCTCTCCCCCCTGATGTAGACATCTTTGACATTCAATTCATCATCCATGATGACCAGATCTGCATACTTGCCTTTTTCAACCGTACCGAAACGCTTGTCCAATCCGTAGAATTTAAAGGCATTATAGCTTGAATACAATAACAGATCGGTATACTTGGCTCCTAAGCCATATAAAACTTTCATCTCATCATTGATGGAAACCACACTGCCGGCAAAATGACCGTCGTGGGAAATGAAAGTCGTTCCCTTCTTGGTGCATGGCTTGGACAAAAAAACATATTCGCCATCCGCAAGACCCCGGGCAATCGAAGAATCGCTCACCAGCATGATCCTGTGACGATCGATATGATCCAGAACCAGACGCAGGACATTTTCTTTAATATGGTTGCCGTCCCCGATCAATTCGACCTGCCATCTGTTCATAAAGGCGCAGTTGACTAACGTGATATCGCGGTGATGCAGAGAACGCATCGCATTAAACAGATGGGTGAAGCCTTCCACGTTTTCATCGAGATCTTCGAAAACCGCATCGGAGTGACCGCACATGACTTTGATGCCGCGCTTATGCAGCATCTCGCCAAGCCGCTTTGCCCCCTCCAGTTCGTAGGCGATGGTCATCTGACGGATCTTGTCGCTGGCATTTAAGAAACGTTCCAGCATCGCCTCATCCGGCTTGATGAAGCGTTTCGGATCTCCCATCCCCAGATGTTTTTCGGAAAGGAAAGGCCCTTCCATGTGAATGCCCATGAAGCGGGAAACAGGAGCGACATAATCGTTCAGGATGCCAAGCTGCTTCAGGTATTCTTCCTCACTCAGATCATAGGAAAGAGAAGCCAGAAAGCTCGTGGTCCCGTCCTTGGCAAATTCCTTGCTGATGGAATCCATCGTATCCTGATCCGCATGGTCAAAGCTCATGCCCTTGATGCCATGGGTGTGGCTGTCAAAAAAGCCGGGCATGACTAAAGAACCTTTTAAATCGATACAAGGGATGTCTTCACTGATGTTTTTTATCTTATCGGTCTGCGGAAAGACCTCTTTGATCGTTTCACCTTCAATAAAGACGGCACCATCGATGTATTCGCGGTTGCCGTCAACGATGACGTGGGCGTGTTTCAGTAAAAGCGGCACTTACTTCACTCCCAAAGCGGCGATCAGGCCCGGAAGCAGCTGCTTCTTGCGGGAGACCAGGCCCTCGACAAAGCCGTCCTTCTTTATGGCAAAGGCATCTTTGACCACGTTCTTGCGGCTGCCGGCCGAAAGCACATAGGAACCGGAACCGTTCGGATTTGTCAGCATGATGGCCATCAGATCATAACCGCCGGACTTGCAGGCATCTTCCATGTAGCGGCTGAGGTCCACCTTGAGGGCGTCATATTCCTCTTTGGACTTGCAGACAGCCTGGGAAAGACCGACCTTGTTGTCATCGATGGTGAATTCCTTGAAATCGTTGTAGACGATCTCAATGTGGCGCTTGTTGAGCAGAGATTCACTGTGATCGATCATGCCTTTGGAGAGTTCTTCGCCTGTTACACCGCAGATGGCTTCCAGTTTCTTTGCCGTCTCTATATCTAACGGCGTGGTTGTCGGGGAACGGAAATTCATCGTATCGGAAACGATGGCACCCAAAAGGATACCCGCAAGATTCGGTTCCAGCGGAACGTTTTGCGAGAAGAACTTGTTGGAAATGATGGTTGCCGTCGCACCGACCGCCATCGTGGTGATCGAGATCGGATTGTCCGATTCGAAACCGCCGAAACGGTGATGGTCGACGATCTCGGTCACGATGCCTTCGTCGATATCATCGATCGCCTGCTTCTTTTCGTTATGGTCGACAAGGATGAATTCCTTGTGTTCGTAATTGAATAAGTGGTAACGGGAGATGGCACCGACCACCTTCCCCTCATTGTCTAAGACCGGGTAGGATCTGTGACGGGACTTGGCGATCTTCTTGGAAGCTTCATCCACCGTATCGTTGATATTGAAGAAATCGATCTTCTCCTTCGGGATCATGATGTACTCGATCGCCGGTGTCTGATAGATCAGACGGGTGATGTAAAGCGGCGTGAGTTCGGTCGTCACGATGGTCGCTTCGGCATCTCTGGCCAAAGATAAGACCTGTCTTGAAATCGGCGAAGAGGTGCACACCACCAGCATCGTCGCGCCTAGCTGAAGACAATACTGCAGCTTATCGTCCTCGTTTCGCAAAAGAACGATACTGTCATCTTCCACGTTGGACTTCAGGCTCGGGAACATGTGCATCTTGCCGGAGAGCTTATGTGTTCCTCTGAGGACCAGTTTGCCTTCCAGGATCCTGACGATATCATCGATCTCGATGTGCTGGATGATCTTGGCCAGCTCCTCATCGCTCTTGGTCCACATATAGGTCAGATCGTCCAGAGTGACGATGCCTTCCAGATGTTTCTTCTTATTGACGACGGTCAGGCCTCTGTTCTTCAGTTTCTTGACCTTGTCCAGAGCGTCCTTCATCGTCATTTCCTTGTATGCCGTAGCCGCCTTATCCATTTCGATCTCGCGCAGGATCGACTTGGCTGTATACAGGCGCTTAGGATCTTCGAAACCGAAACGTTCCAGCAGATATTCGGTCTCGCTGCTTACCGAACCGATCCTGCCGGCAACGGCATTGACGCCCTGCAGTCTCTTGAACTGCGCATAGGCGATCGCCGAAACAATGGCGTCGGTGTCGGGATTCTTGTGGCCTACGACATAAACGGGATTCTTTTTCATTTTATGATCTCCTCTATCTCCTGTAGTGTGATCGGCCCCTGCCTTAGGAGCGTGAGCGGATCCTTGCTGACATCGATGATCGTCGATGCCTCTACACCTCTGGCATCCTCGCAGACGATGGCGTCGATCTTCCCCTCCATGCATGAAGCCACATCTTCCCACTTCAAGAGGGATCCCGCACCGGAAACATTGGCGCTGGTCACCATGATCGGTTTGCCGATCAAAGAGATCAGATCCAGGATGTAGTCATCATCCGGCACTCTGATTCCGATCGTCTTTTTGCCCATCGTCACATAGTCATCGATGTTCTCTCTCTTATTGAAAATCAAAGTCAGCGGACCGGGGGTAAAGGTCTGAATGATCTTTTCCGCCTGTTCACTGACCAAGGCAACCTCTTTGATCATGTCCAAAGAATTGCACATCATCGGCAAAGGTTTATCAAAACTGCGGCCTTTGGCGCCGTAGACTTTGTCCATCGCCTTTTTGTCCATCATGCAGGCCAGACCAAAGACCGTATCCGTCGGAAAAGCCACGATCCCGCCTGCCAGAAGAATATCGACGATTGCCTTTTTCTCCATCTTTGTATACCTGATGGTTTTCATACTTTCATTATACGTGCTTTAGACCTTAAAATTCATGGCATTTGTCCGGGCAGTACCCTTCTTTTTCAAAGAAATCATATCCTGCAGGCCGCATCAGTCCAAACGATAAATGCTACAATTGAATCGTAGGAAGAATTGGAAAGGAATCATTCATGCAGATCAAACTTCAGGAAGTCGTCGACGCCATCGATTCGACCGACGTCAATACACAATACTATTACTACATTCCGGAAGAAAGGATCATCCTCAAGGATGATGATGAACCCATCAAGGAGAAGTACCTGATCCCTTTGCCAAGCCATAAGCAGATCGATGACTACGGCACGATGAAGGCCTTCATTGAAGAAAAGACCGACGGGGAGGCCAAAGAATGGCTGGAAGAATGCATCAAGGGAGCCGGCGCTTTCCGCCGTTTCCGCTCCACCCTGGAACGCTTCGCCTTAAGCGACAAGTGGTACGATTATCTGCAAAACGCCCATGAGGATATCGCCGTCGACTGGTGTGAATACTACGGCATTGAATATCTGGAAGACAGGCCCTTCGCCTCGCCTGTCCGGATCGAACCTTTGAAGAAAAAAGAAACGGCCAAACACAACTACCGCTTCATCACCATCGACAAGGACAACGTCTATTCCCTGGCCTATCTGACAGCTGACTTCCGCAAGGCCCTTTCCTCTTTGAAAGGGATCAAAAGCGAAACCGATGTCGATGAGGCCGTGGAAGAGCTGCGCTACTATCTGTCCAAGGGCTATCCGATCTATGCCGTCTCCGACAACGGCCGCTACATCGGCTACATCGTCTGCCGCATCGAAGATGATGTGGTCTGGCTGGAATCGATCTACGTCAAACCGGAATACCGCCGCAAGGGTGTGGGAAGGATGCTGTTTGACAAGGCGGAAGCCATCGCCAAAGAACACGGCAATCCGACCTTATACCAGTACGTCCACCCCAACAATGATGCGATGATCTTATTCTTAAGCCATATGGGCTATGACGTCCTCAATCTCATCGAGATCCGCAAGGCCTACCCGGAAGAAGAAAACGATACGACCTATACCATAGGCGAACACACATACAGATATTAAGGAGAGAAAATTATGCTGATCAGTGAAGTTATTCAAAGCGTTAAGGATTACTGCAAAGGCAGCTGGCTTGGCCAAAAGATCGATGACGACAAGACCAGAGACAAGGTCCTTTACGGTCCGACCGATAAAGAATGTACCGGCATCGTCACAACGATCTACGCCACGCCCGACGTCATACGTAAAGCCCATGAACTGGGCGCCAATCTGATCATCGCCCATGAAGCGCTGTTCTGGAACCATGGCGATCATCAGGAATGGCTCAAAGAATCACAAAACAAGACCTATCTGGCAAAGGCAAAGCTGATGGATGAGTACGGCATCACCGTATGGCGCTTCCACGACTACATCCATTCCGGTATTCCTTATAAAGATGACTACATCGACGGCATCTTCTATGGCTTAGCCAAGGAGACCGGCTGGGATGACGCCATCATCAACAACAACGACATTTCCGGTGCCCTGTATCTGGAATGCGAAGACACCACACCGAGGAAAGTGGGAGAACTCATTAAAGAAAAATGGCACCTCAGCGGCCTCAAATGCATCGGCAACATGGACGCCAGGGTCAATAAAATCATGGTCTGCGGCCACGTCAACGAAGGCGGCGATTCCAACTCCTTGATCAGAAAAGTCGATCAAAACGACATCAACCTGCTCATACCGCTGGAACTCATCGACTTCACCCTCAGTGAATACGTCAAAGACTCATCACAGCTGGGCTTTAACAGAGCGATCATCGCTCCGGGTCATTTCAACGTCGAAGAACCCGGCATGAAATACATGGAACAGTGGATGGACAAGGCCCTGAAAGAGCCGATCAAAACGACCTATGTCCAGGCAGGAGACATGTATACCTTCCTGTAAAGACAAGCGCCGCAAGGCGCTTTTTTCTTATACAGAACATTAGAATTAATATATAATAGTAATGTTGATGGGGCTTTAGCTCAGCTGGCAGAGCGCCTGGTTCGCAATCAGGAGGTCACCGGTTCGATCCCGGCAAGCTCCACCATCTTTGCTGAAACGCCGTCAGAAAGACGGCTTTTATTATGCATACATTTGAAGAACTCTATCAGAAATACCTTGAAGAAGGATACAGCGAAGAAGAAGCCCGCGACAAGGCAAGGGAAGAACTGGAAGAAGAGAAACACCATGCCTGGTTTCTTTTTCATGAATTCATTGACCAAGAAAAATAGAAGCATTTCGCTTCTATTTTTAGTGATTGTATTTATGGAAGAAATCATTGGCCTTCAGCAGTTCATCGTTTTCTTCATCATAGAAGTACTGATGGTCAAAGTAGATATCCATCTTAAGATATTCTTCATAGCTTAAGTCCGGCTCTTCCTTCTTCAAGTCCGCATAATCCTTTTTCCATACTTCACGCAAACCTTCCAGGCTGTTTTCTCTTGCCTTCATGTCTTGTAAAAACAGAATCATATTTTAAAGCTCCTTTCATTGATCATGTCATCCTTTTGACATCTTCATTATTCATCTTTCAAGAAGGCCTGCATATATCCGGATATTGATATGCCCAATCGCTTTTAAGCAGCAAAAAAGCCTTTTTTCAAAGGCTTTTTGGAATACTATTTCAATACGTCCTTGGCGAAGGCTCTGGCTTCCGGCTCGGTATCAAAGACACCGATGAACATGTAGTTGGCCATTGCACCGGATAAAGCCTCTTCGACTCTTCCCTCTTCGACAAGATGGGTGCCGTATTTCTTGCGGATCTGTTCCGGCGTCAGTTCAAAGACCAGTCCGTCTCTTCTGGAAGCGAAGCAGCATACGCCCTTGCCGCCCTTGAAACGGTCGGTGCTGTCAAAGGCGATCATATCCGCCCAGATCTCATAGACATCCGTGCCGCAGGCATAGTTCTTCATCGTCGGTGCGATACCGCCGCTTGGACGCATGTTGACTTCCAAGGCGACGATATCTCCCTTCTTGCCGATGTGCTGATCCTTATTGAGGCGGAAAAATTCCATGTGGACCATACGGCTCTTGACGTTAAAGGCCTTGACCGTCTTGCGTCCGACTTCCAGAAGGTCTGCCGGTAAAACGGAGCGCTCATAGAAGCAGGAATTGCCGTTGTCTTCGACCGTCTCCATCAGATTGGCGACGGTGACATTGCCGCTTTCAAACAGGACCTTGCCCTTGGAGTTGACGATCGCATCGTAAGTCTCCACTTCGCCATAGATGTATTCTTCCATGATGTAGCTCAGATCCAGTTTGTTTTCAAAGAAGCGCTTGAGATCATCGATATTCTTGATCTTGTGGGTATCGTTGGCACCGACACCGTTGTCCGGTTTGACAACGACCGGATAGCCGACTTCCGCAATGAACTTCTCACAGTTCTCGATCGTATCGACGATATGATACCTGGCAACCGGAACGCCGGCCTTGATATAGTTCTTCTTCATCTTGGACTTGAACTTGACTGCTTCCATATCTTTCGGATAGAAACCGGTCTTCATGTTGAAGTCTTCTCTTAATCTCGCGTCTCTTTCCAGCCAGTATTCATTGTTGGATTCCAGATAATCGATCTTGCCGTACTTGAAGGAGAAGAAGGCAACCGCCCTGTAGACTTCATCGTAATTCTCCAAAGAAGAGACCTTGTAGTATTCGGTCAGGGCATTCTTGAGCTCATCGCTCAGCTCATCGTATGGTGCATCGCCGATGCCCAGAACATTGATTCCGTTGTTTTTTAAACGGTCACAGAAATTCCAGTGGTTTGCCGGAAAGTTCGGCGAAACATAAATAAAGTTCTTCATATTGTTATTCCCCCTCTAACAGATATGGCAGGAAGTACGGAACCTGCTTGTACCACCACGGCCAGTCATGATTGACGTCGCTTCCCCAGTAATCGACCCAGATATTGATGCCCAGTTCATGGAAACGCTTGTCCAGGTATTGTGTTGACCAAGGTTCTTCCCAGGCACCCATGCCGACACAGACGACGGCTTTGTTGTTATTGTAGCGGGCAATGAAAGGATGATCATTGCTCATGCCCGACATATAATCGGTGATCGAGTTGTTGTAGACCACTTCATCCATATAATCACCGAAGAAATAAGAAGCGTGGTAAATTCCGCTCAGCGCCATGCAGCGGTCAAAGAGATCCGGGAAGCGCAGATAGAGGTTCAAGGCATGCGTCGCACCCATGGAACAGCCAAAGGTCATGATGCCCGGATAGCCCTCCCAGCCGTTTTTCTCATTGACGTAGTCCCTGATGAACGGGACGACTTCCCTGGTGATGTAGTTGATCCACTCCTCGTGGTGGCGGATCCTATAATAAGGATCACCGTTTTTGTCGGACCAGGTCTCGATGTCGATCGTATCGATCGCAAAGACGATGACCTTGCCGGAATCGATCCACGGTGCAAAGGTATCTGTCAGATGGAAGTTTTCAAAATCAAAGAAACGTCCGTCCTGGCAAGGGATGAACAGGACCGGTCTGCCCGCGTGGCCATAGACCTTCAGCGGCATCGTTCTGTTCAGATTATTGCTGTAAAATTCAAAATAATTGGTTTCCATATCTGTCCTCTTTTATCTACAGTTCATAGAACAGGGCATCCATAAAGAACGGCACCTGTTTTTCCCAGCTCGCTTCATTGTGCTCGCCGTCGGGAATGACCCTGCTTTCCAGCATGACCTTTTTCCGTATTAAGGCAGCACTCACATCGGCAAAATCATTTCTGGTATTGCGGTAACTGATCTCTTTTTCGCCATAATCCATATAGATCAAAGTTCCCTTGCGGAATTTTGTCTTATCGATCATCTCAAGGACCTGCTTTGGATCAAAGCCGATCGACGGCGACAAGGCAGCGCCTCTTGAGAAGACGGAACCGTACTTGCACATGGCATACAGAGTCATCAGACCGCCCATGGAAGAGCCGGAAATGAAGGTATAGTCTCTTTGCGGCAAAGTCGGATAGTTGTCATCGATGTAAGGCTTGAGTTCCTTTACAAACCACTTCATCGTGATTCTGCCGCGTCCCTTGATCTTGCCCCAGTCGGGATCGGCAAAATCAAACGGCGAATATTCCGAGATGCGGCCGCCGCCCTTTTCCGTCTCTGCATGGTGATTGCATTCCACGCCGACGACCATCAGCGGTGTCTCGCTTTCTTCCAGATACTTCAGCAAGCCCCAGGACTTGCCGTAGCTGGCTTCTTCGTCATTAAACAGATTCTGTCCGTCAAACATGTACAGGACCGGGAATGCACCTTCAAAGTCCGGTACATAAACATAAACTTTTCTCTTTTCTTCTCCCGTCAGCTGCGGGATCGTCGTTTCAAAAACTTCCAACATATTCTGTCCTTTATAATCTTATGTTTATTTTATAATATTTGCGCCTCTGATTCATCAGTTTTTTGAAAATTTATGAAAATAACTTATGAAACATTTTCATATAAAAAGACCGTCAACAGACAGTCTTGTTCATCCAAACAAAAACTGCCGCAATACTGCGGCAGTTTTCATCAAAGTCTTACTCCTTATCCAAAGAACCTGCCTTGGCAACGGTCTTGGAATAACCGTAAAGCAGGATACCGCCCAATACGACGGCAAACAGGCAGTCACCCAAAGCAGCGACCAGGCCCTGTGTGAAGACCAGGCTGGCATCCTCTTTGTAGATGACGATATCGCCGATCGGCGCAATCAGAATCCAGGCAACCGCATTGGCGATCAGGTTGGCGATGACGAAGGTCGTGATCTCTTTTGTTGAGAAGACACCGTCTTTGACGTTGATCTTCTTGGCGAAGAGGCCGACGATCAGGCCATAAACAGCTGTCGCAAATGCCCAGGTCCACCAGACACCGCCCCAGGACATGTCAGTGAGGACATGGCCGATGAAGCCGGAAAGGCAACCGACGACTGGACCGTACAATACGGCGAAGACAGCCTGAACAGCGTACTGGAAGGCGATGTTCGTGTTAGGGATACCACTAGGGATCGCTACGAAACGCGCGAGTACGAAGAACAGGGCTGCACCGATACCGGTCGCAACGACTTTCTGAACAGAATCATTTTTCATATATATTTTTCCCCCTTAATACCAAAATTGAATAAAAGCCCATCTTCGACGGGCTTTCTTTGACTCACATAAACCCATCGTTCAAGCTTTAGCACCTTTTCCTTCGAAAGGTTGCTGAGACTTCATCGAGCTTGTCTCTCAGTCTCTCTTTATGGACGTTTTTATCTTACCATCAGAAACACTTTGATTCAATAAGTCCTATATAGACTTTTCTATCAGAAAAGCCAGTGTTTCTCTAAGCAGTGCTTCATTATCCTCCCTGCGGCCGTCCCACAAGCCGAAGCCGTGGTCGGCATCTTTCAGATAGAGAAGCTTCTTGTATTGTGCGTTGCACAAGGATGCATCGAGCAGCTTTGCGTTGTCCGGATCGATGGTGATGTCTTTTTCACCCTGGATGATCAAAGCTTCGCCGCAATACTTCTTCAAAGGTTCCAGGACATCCAGTTCCAGCAAATCGTCGATGAACTCTTCTCCCATCGTGATATAGACTTCATCAAAGATGTCATAAAACTGGCAGGTCCCCTTTGCCTTGCATTCTTCCTTCAGTTTGTTCAGATCCTGTTTCAAGAACAGTTTGCCGTTCCCGTAAGGTTCAATGCCGGCAGCCCAGAAGACAGCCTTGGCAAATTCCGGATGTCTTTTCAGAAACAGGGAAACGATACGTCCGCCCATCGAATAGCCCAGCAGATACATTCTGCTTTCATCGATGTCATAGTTTGCCTTGGCGTAGCCCAGGCAATCCTCAAGATCGGCCAGGGCACTTGTGAGCGAATACTTTTCGAAAGGCTGCTTCGATTCACCGTTTCCGGCAAAATCCATGGCAAGGCAGAGAATGCCGTTTTCGCTCAGTGTTTCACCGATCTTTACATAGCGGCCATCTTCTTTGCGGTCCGAACGGAAACTGTGCGCCAGCAAAGCCAGTCCGCATTTTCCCTTGGCTTCATAGATGTCCGCCGGGATATCGATGCCCCTTTTGGAAGGGACCCATATCGTCTTCATGATCAGGAAAGCTTCTTGTAAAGGAAGTTGCCCAGCATCTGCACCGCCTGAACGAATACGATCAAGACGATCGAACAGACGATCAGATACTCGCTCTTATACTGCTGATAGCCATACCGGATCGCCAGATCGCCGATACCGCCGCCGCCTACCGTTCCGGCCATGGCCGAATAGCCGACCAGCGAGATGATCAACAAGATCACGCCGTTGAGCATGCGCGGGATGGATTCCTTGATGTAGACCCTGAACAGGATCTGTAAGTCGGAAGCGCCGAAAGACCTGGCTGCCTCGATGACGCCCGGATCGGTCTCCCTTAGGCTGGTCTCAAAGATCCTGGCGATGTATGGGATCGCCGATACCGTCAAAGGCACGACAGCGGCTCTGGTGCCGATTGCCTTGCCGATGATCAGACGGGTAAACGGAATGATGATGATCAACAGGATGATGAACGGGAACGAACGGAAAATGTTGACGATCAGCGACAATGTCTCATAGACGACCTTGTTTGGTCTTAAGCCATCCGGTGCCGTCAAAGTCAGTACCAGTGCCGGAATGAAACCGAGGATCACTGACAGCAGGGTCGACCAGAACACCATATACAGCGTCTGTACAAATGAACTCCAAACAACAGCACCCATCAGTTCAATACCTCCCATAAAACCTTCACCTCGTCAAGATATGCGGTGATCTTTTCCTTGTCTTCTTCCTTGATGTTGATGACCAGAGAACCGTAGACATGGGAACGGAAATCCTCCAGTTTTGCCCAGGAAATCGAGAAATCCGCATCCAGTTTCCTGGCCATATTGGAAATGACCGGTTCATCTGCCGATTCGTCAGTGAAGAACAATTGAATATTGACGCCCTCTTCCGGCAGCAGTTCGCTGTCTTCATGCAAGAAGGCCTTGATATCCTTGTTCGGCCGGATGAAGAGTTCTTCCGGCTTGCCGATCTGCACGACCCGGCCGTTCTTGATGAAGGCGACCTTTTCGCAGATCTGCTTGACGACTTCCATCTGGTGGGTGACCACGATGATCGTGATACCCATCTCCTTATTGATCTTCTGCAGAAGATCCAGGATGCCTCGGGTAATCGCCGGGTCAAGAGCCGAAGTCGCCTCGTCGCAAAGAAGGATCTTAGGATCCAGCACCAGGGCACGGGCGATGGCCACTCTCTGTTTCTGACCGCCGGAAAGCTCCTTTGGTCTGGCGTGGATCTTGTCTTTCAGACCGACCAGCGAGATCAGCCCTTCGATCTTCTTTCTGGCCTCCGGGGTTTTGGTCTTCATGCCCCAGAATTTCATCGGCAGAGCCACGTTGTCATAGACATCCAGTCTCTCCAGCAGATTGAAGTTCTGGAAGATCATGCCCATGTTTTTCTGCAAGAGATGCAGCTTTTTCTTATCTTTCAAAGAGACCTCGACGCCATCTACTTCAATGCGGCCGGACTGGTAGTCTTCCAGGCCGTTGATGCAGCGAAGTAATGTCGATTTCCCGGCGCCCGACTGACCGATGATGCCGAAGATCTCGTGATCGGCGATCTCGATCGAGATGTCCTTGAGAACTTCCAGATCACCGAAGTTCTTTGAAACATTTTCCAATTTGATCATAAAACTATTCTCCTGTAACAAGCAGAAATGTTCAGAAGCTTCTGAACATTTCGCTGATCATTCCAAGTGTTGTGCTGTATCTTATTGCGGATCGCAGAAGGAAGTGATGACTGCACCCTTGTAGGTGTCATCAATGTACTTCTTGACTGCATCGGAAGTGACCGCAGCAACTAAAGCCTGGATCTTTTCCGAGTTTTCATTGCCTTCGACTGTAACGATGAAGTTGGTACGGCGAATGGTTGTTTCCGCATCGAAGCTTTCAATCGTCAAAGCCGGATGGCTTGATGGTAAGCCGGCGCCTAAGGCGTAGTTGCCGTTGATGACTGCTGCATCGACATCAGCTAAAGCCAGCGGCAGCTGAGCTGCTTCCAGTTCAACGATCTCGAAACCGCGCGGGTTGGCTTCCGTATTGCCGTTGATCGTCAAAGCGGAAAGTTCGCCGTCCAGTTCATTCAGGAAACCGCTGGCGATGAGGAATTCGATCGCTCTGGTACGGTTGTCTTCATCATTCGGAACGGAGATGGTAGCGCCATCAGGAATATCCGTAATGTGAGTATATTTATCGGAGTAGATGCCCATCGGTTCGATATGAACGCCTTTGACGGCAGTCAGTTTCCAGCCATGGGAATCATTCTGACCATTCATGTAGCCTAAAGTCTGGAAGTAGTTGGCATCCAGTTCACCGGCCACCAGGTTCTCGTTTGGAAGGACATAGTCTTCATAGACAACAACCTGCAGATCCCAGCCCTGTTCAGCCAATACCGGCTTGACGGCGTTTTCCAGGATCTCGGCATGCGGAACCGGATTGACACCGACGGTGATCGTCTTGTCTTCGGCAGGTTCATTGCCGCCTTCCTGCGGTTTTGAACCACAGCCGGCAAGAGTCAGTACAGTAAGCAACGCGAGCAGTAATGTAATAATTTTTTTCATTCAGTTTTTCCCCTTTCTTATTACATCTTTCATTTGTATCCGGGTAAAAAAACAAAAAGCCGCCCATAAGGACGACTTCATCATCGTGTTACCACCTTAATTCGTGTATTTCTACACCTTCTTCAGATACAAACATATCCTAGCACTGTAACGTGTGCACAACGTCATCCCCTCATATCGGGGACACAGCTCCAAGACCATGTTCGACTGACCCTCAACGTCTTTTTCCACCAGCCAAAGACTCTCTAGGCTTTCCGATCAGTTTACTCTTCTTTTCCAAGCCTTTTCTAAATCATAATATATAAACTTCACGATTTCAATAAATGATCTGAAAGAAACCGGTATTTTTTTGAAATTTTTTCTATATCACTGAAAATTTTTTCAATTCCAGAATTTGTTCATCTTTCCGTCATTGTAGCCGTAGAATTCATCCATATCGACCCAGTAATTGAAAGCGGAAGCGATCAGCTTATCCTTGTCGGCGATCTGGACACGGACATCGATCAAAGAATCCGATTCGGCAATATAGTATTCGCCGTCCTTGATGCCGATCAGAATGGCAATGTGACCATTGGCCGAAAACAAGTCGCCGATCTTGACTTCATCCAGAGATTCCGCGGTGATCAGATGTTTCTCGCCCAGATCGGACAAGTCAAAGACCGAAGGCGCCGGACCGGCACCGATGTCACCCGGATCAAAACCGGCATTGACCAGACACCAGGAAACAAAACCCGAACAGTCCAGAGAATTGCGCTGGGCAGAGCCATAGGGAATCGAGAAGATCGGACAGCCCCAAGGCTGAGGTCCCCGGACCGTTCTGTCGATGCCTTCCTTTTCGGCTTTGTACTCGTTCAGGTAGAGGCCCTCATGGTAGTAGCGGCCTTCCCCATCGCAATACGGCAGTCTGCCGTTTTCGTTGAAGTAGTTCATATGATAAGGAAACTGCAGCAGCAGGAATCTGGCTGCCTGGACCGCTCCTGCCCTGGTCCTATAACCGCGTTCGGCGATCTTGGTTTTCAGGATCTCATCCAGATATTCGTTGTCTTCTGCCGTATACAAGCCGCAGGTCAGCTGAGGCTTTTCTTCCGAAGCATAAGGCGCCGTGATCATATCGGTCACCTCGACCTCATAGGTGTTGCAATCCTTACGCAAGATCGTTTTGCCCACCTTGTGGCCGCTGACCCGATTGGTCGCCACCGACGCAATCGATTCATCATCACTCTTGTAGCCGATGTCATCCAGCACATAGACTTCATCGATCGCCAGGTAGACCTTATAGTGATCGTTTACTGTGCAGGGTTTTTCTTCCTCTTCTTCGACGATGGCTTCTTCTTCCACTGTCTCTTCTTCCATCAGCCTGGGTCCAAAGCCCATGACCGACAAAGACAGACCGATCAGCAGCAGAAGCATCATCAAAGTATAATTCTTCTTTTTCTTCACGCATTACATGATAACATAAAGTCTGTTTTTTTCTTTATTGAATCGCTTATTCCCAATACGTCGTATAATTGCCGTCATTCTTGTAATAATCATCCATGAAAATGACATAGTCCCATTCCGACTGGGTCAGGAACTGTTCATAGGAATAGATCCTGACCTGCAGGTCGTTGACCCAATAGGCTTCGCCGATATAGACCTTCTCGTTGTTCAGACCGATGATCATGCCGATGTGGCCGTCCATTCCCACCAGATCGCCGCACTTCACACGATCCATATTGACATAATCCATATAGACTAACTGTCCCAGATCGCTGAGATCATCCATTCCCTCACTGGGACCGGCGCCGATATCGCCGCAGTCAAAGCCGGCATTCAGCAAAGCCCAGGAAATAAAACCGGAACAGTCTAAACCGTTTGGCGTATATTCGCCTGTTTCCTTTTCATAGACGATCGTTCCCCAGGGACCGGAATCGCTGCTGACATCCTTTAAAGCCCGCATCTTCTCTTTGGAGAGGTAGAGTCCTTTCTGATAGTAGCGCCCTTCCCCATCCGCCAGATTTGTTTCATTGCCCAAACGGCCGTTTTCATAGAAATAATGCAGTTTATACGGAAAACGCAGAGTCAGAAAACGTACGGCTTCCACCGCTCCTGCCCTGCTTGAAAGACCCGCTTCGTTGATCAAAGAAGCCAGGACCTTGTCTAAAAAGATATTCTCCTCATAGGTATATCTGTTTTCCGGCAGATATTCCTTGTTCATATCGATGAAAGGCAGGGTATAAAGATCCGAGACATGGACGGTATAGAGTGTACAGTCCTTTTGGAAACTTGTTGTTCCGGACTTTCTGCCTGTGATCTTGCCTTCTTCCAGCTCAATGATCTCTTCGTTTTCACTCAGACTGATCTCGCCTTCAAGTGCTGCACTTTCATTCAAGCTCAAATAGAGCGTCTTTTCCAAAACCGCCTCACAGGCGTCATTCTTTCGATCACTGTGCATCGCCAGATAGACGGTCGAAGAAAGCAGTGCCAGCAGAATCATCGACATGATCAGTGAATACTTGAATTTCATAGGGCTATTATACATGTTTCTTGGTGAACTTAAGCTGAATTTTAGCTGAAGAAAAAAGGCTTACGCCTTTTTGATCGTTCCGTATTCCTCTCCCACTTTCAGGAAAGTGTTTTCTTTAACAGAAAGCGTAAAGTCACTGTCTTTCTGAAAGACCATGACGATATCGCTTCCTCCGTACTTGAAATACCCCATCGGATCGCCCTTTTTGACATGACAGCCGACCTTCACTTCTTCTTCAAAATTGACGGAGGCCACCTGGCACATGCCGATCGGACTGATTGCCAGCAAGCCACCCGCATCCATTTCCATGATGATCAGGCCTCTGCTCTCCAAAGACTGCCAGCCGAAAAGCTCGGAGAAGTATTCATAATAGCGTTTTCTTTCCTCATCCCAGGTGATCACACCGCCCGGCGCAATTGCCCCATCAATGCGCAAAACCTCTTTGATGGTGCCGGAGACCGGAAAATGATAACGGTGGTAGTTGTTGATGTCAAGGAAGGTGTGGGTCAAAAAGCCGCCATGAAAGCAGTCTTTGTAGCTGCTTGGGGCAAGAAAGACCGCAATATCCCGCAGAGTTCCCGTCTTGATGGCAATGCCGTTTTGGCTCTCATCGCCTTTCAGTTCGACGATGCCGTTTTCATCGATTCGCCAAAGGCCCTGACAGGAGGCATCGGCAGGAGATACGATCACAGCCGGATCATTCGGGCTGCCGATCGAACGCCCGGAAGGATGCCTGAAACGACGCACGAAAAAGTCATTGAAGCTCTTCCAGTTCTCCTTGTCTTCGTACAGATCTTCCTTTAAGCCGAAATCCTCATTGGCCAGAGCGATCTGATAATATTCTTCGTTCCAGGAAGCTTCACTGTCCAGAAATAAACCCATCTGCTTCACCAGTTTCCTGAACCAGCCGGCGATCGGCTCATGGTAGATCAGCGAATTATGGAAGTAGCCCTTATCCTCGAGCTGCTTCAAAGGCTGGTCAAAAAAGAAATACATGAAACCCATCCCCTGATCCAGACGCATGTACAAAGAGCTATACTCTTTTGACGGGCAGATCAGCCACGGCATGCATCCATCCAGCCGGTCGATAAAGGAAAACAGATCTTCCGTTTGAAAGATCGGGTTGGAATCGGTATTGGGGTTTGCCTTGCGGGCAAGGGCGATCGAATCGTCCATCATTTCTTTCAGCTTTTCATCCTTAAGCAGTTCAATCAGTTCCAGGGTGATCGGCCGATGTTTCGCATCCTTTTTCATATCAGTGTCTTACATTATGCCTTCTTAATGCAAAAAACACAATGAATTTGCATAAAAAAGGAGACATGCTCAGCATGTCTCCTC
>CADAHV010000007.1:0-35398 GCA_902787775.1 uncultured Erysipelotrichaceae bacterium
GCCTTATTCCAACTGGAAGGTCGGGGCTGCCCTTCTTTGTAGGGACGGCAGGATCTTTAAGGGCTGCAACATCGAAAACAGCGGTTTCAGCGCTACGGTGTGTGCCGAAAGGACGGCTTTCTTCAAGGCAGTCTCCGAGGGGGAACGTGATTTTGTGAAGATCGCCATCATTGCCGGTGATGCCCAAAGAGGCTCGGAAGGCTATTGTACGCCTTGCGGTGTCTGCCGCCAGGTGATGTCCGAGTTCTGCAAGCCGGATGAATTTAAGATCATCTGCGCCAAATCGGTGAATGAGTATCATGAGTTCACCCTGCGGGAAATGCTGCCGGAGTGCAACTTCATCGTCGAAGACAACGACGGTTACGGCTTCAAGCCGCAATAAGAATCACTTAGTTAAGGCCGGGCTCTTAAAGCCTGGCCTTTTTCCTGCGTTTGGGGCATGAGTTTCATAGATCAAGTAATGTATAATGAGAGGTGTTATATAACGAGGAGTAATTCTGTATGAAAACTTTGATCGCTTATTTCTCCCATGTGGGAGAGAATCTGGAGAACAACGAGATCGTCGAACTGAAGAAAGGCAATACGGAAGTGGTTGCCGAAAAGATCGCCCAGCTGACCGGCGGTGATCTTTATCAGATCGAAGAAGATGATCCGTATCCTTACAAATACGATGACTGTCTCAAGAGAGCAAGAAGGGAAGATGAAAACAACGAACATCCTGCCTTAAAGGGCGGTGTCCGTCTCAATATGGATGAATACGACCAGATCTATATCGGTTTCCCGATCTGGTACCGCACTTATCCGAGAGTCGTTGCCACATTCCTGGAGACCTATGATTTCTCAGGCAAGATTGTCTATCCGTTCTGTACCAATGACGAAGGCACTTTCGGCATCTCTCTTTTGGAAATGCAGGGTGCTTTAAAGGGTGCCGAGATCACCGATGGACTGGCGATCCGCGGCGTCGATGTACACAATTCTGATGGCCGTATCAGGTCTTTCGTAGGTCTTTTATGAAAAGAAAAGATGCTGTACTGATCAACGATCCCGATCCGTTTCATTCGATCGTTCCCTACGTCATGCCAAAGCGCACGGAGGCGGAGGTATCGACGACAACGACGATCGACATCACGGATCTGCTGAAATACATCAAGAAGCACAACGAAGAGGAAGGCAGTGAATACAAGCTCTTCCACTGCATCTGTACGGCGGTGGCCAGGACCATCTATCATCGTCCCAAGATGAACATCTTCATCGCCGGACGCAAATTCTGGCAAAGAAACGACATCACGCTTTCCTTTGTCGCCAAACAGCGTTTTGCCGATGAGGCGGAAGAGACGCTGATGACTCTGAAAGTCAAGCCGGAAATGCGCCTTGATGACATCTCGAAGATCATCCTGGGTGACGTGAAAAAGGCGAGAAGCAGCGGCAGCAATTCTCTGGACAAGACGATGGAGATCGTCGGCAAGCTGCCTCGTTTCGTTCTGGAGATCTTCTTCTGGATCTTAAGCAGAATGGAATACCATGGTATCTATCCGCAGGATCTGGCAAAGGGCGATCCCAACTATACGACCTGCCTTCTGTCCAACCTGGGTTCCATCGGTGCGGATTCCTGTTACCATCATCTGTCCAATTTCGGCACCAATTCGATGATGGCGACGATCGGCACAATGTATAAGGACGGCAAGGGCAGAGATCTGGTCGATATGACGATCACTCTGGACGAAAGGATCGCTGACGGCTTCTATTTTGCCAAATCGCTGAAGCTGATGAAACATTTCCTGGAACATCCGGAAACGCTGAACGAAAAGATCGCCGATCCGATCGACGAGACGATCGCGGCTTAATCAAAAACGAAAGTCCCTTTTCTCAAAAGGGGCTTTTTATTATAATGAAAGAGGTTTCATCAAGGAGATAATTTCCTTTATTATCTTTTCATTCTCATAAGCACTATTTTTTGATCCTGATCATCGTCTTAAGCATCGTCTACATCGTCGATGAGCTGGCTTCTTCGGTCAGAGGCATCGTTGAAGTACAGACGATCAGAGATCTGTTCAATGTCGTTTATCCTTCAAGCGATTACGATAAGGCTTCGGCTACTCTGGGTTTTGTCACGATGGCCGGTTACCTGTCTTATCTGATCTCGCCTTTCTATAAGTCCTTGGCGGACAAGTGGGGCAGAAAGCCTTTTTTGATCATCAATACCCTGGGTATGGGCTTGGGCATGCTGGTATGCATCATCTCCAAGTCGGTCGCCCTCTACATTGTCGGTACCGTCATTCTGACTTTCTTTACGCCAAATGATGTACAGGTCATTTACATCATGGAATGTGCACCGAAAGAGCACAGGGCAAAACTCTGTTCTCTGACCAAGGGTCTGGCACTCATTTCCGTTTCTCTGCTGGGTCTTTTCGTCAAGCTCTTTGTCAATGATGCCGTGCCTTCCACCTGGCGCAACGTCTTCATCATTCCGATCATTCTGGCCTTTGTCATCGGTTTTGCCGCCATCTATTTTGTCAGAGAAACACCGGTCTTCACCCAGAAGAGACTGTCCTATTTAAGAGGCACGGAAGAAGAAAAGCTGGCAGCGATCGAAGAAGAGAGAGTCAGCGAAGAAAAAGAAAAAGAGAAATCTGCTTCCGTCTGGGATGCCATCAAATACATCTTCTCCAATCCGCAGACCAGAGCGATCGCTTTGGTTGCCTTACTGATGATGTTCTCCACCGGCTATACCGGCAAGTATCAGCCGATGCTGGAAGCAGGCAAATACAATGGCGTTATGACGACGGATGCGATCAACATCATCCTGATGTTCTATCCGGTCATCAACGGTATCTTTACGATCATCGGCGGTTTCATTACGGATGCTTTAGGCAGAAAGAAATCCGCTTTGATCTTAGGTCTTTGGGCGGCCATTGGTTTAGGCATCTTCGCCTATGGCTGTATCCGTCCTTTGAATCCGTGGGTCATCGGTCTGGCGTATGGCATTTCGATCGCCGGCTTATGGTCGATCTCCGATATGATCTTCTTTGTCATCACCTCCGAATCAACACCGACGGAACTGCGCGCTTCCGTTGTCGGTACGATGCAGCTGATCGGCATGTTCGGTGTCGGCTTCAATATGGTCTATAACAATGTCGTCACCATGCTGGCAGGTTCAACCAATCTGCCGGTCGTCCTTACGATCGCGTATCTGCCTTTGATGGCCATCGCTTTGATCATCATGATGCTCAAGGTCAAGGAAACCAAGGGCGTGGATCTGGAGAACGTTCAGGTTGACCGCTGATGTTCTGGGTTCTGCTTATCATACTCATCATCCTGCTGCTGGCTATGGCAGCGGGATTCTTTATCTTTAATTCCGTCTTTCTCTATAACGACCAGAACAAGGGAGATTATGATTCTGCCTTAGATCCCGACAGCATTGATGCCGAAACGGATCTGATGCGTCCGACGGCAGCCAGGTATTATGCCTTCCGCCGTCCGATGATCGAGAAGATGGACAAGCTGAAATTCAAGGAACTCTCGATCCTTTCTTTTGACGACCTCACTCTTTACGGTTATCTCTATGAGGGAAACCCCAAAGAGGTGGTCATCTGCGTCCACGGCTACAAGTCTTCCATGCAGGAGGATTTTGCCGACCGCATCAATATCTATCTGGAGAGAGGTTCGACGATCCTTTTGCTGAATGACCGGGCTCATGGAAAATCGGAAGGCAAGTATCTGGGCTTTTCCGAACACGACAAGCGCGATGTCGCCAAGTGGGTGGACCTGATCAACAAACTCTATGATGATCCTAAGATCTATCTGCATGGCGTATCGATGGGCGGGGCGACCGTCATCCATTGCGCTAACAGTAAGCTCAAGAACGTCTGCGGCATTATCGATGACTGCGGTTTCGATTCCATCATCAATATATCGAAGTATCTGATCAACGACGTCTATCATATGCCGTATTTTCCTTTCGGCTATCTGGCCTGGTTCTGGTCGATGATCATCACCGGCATCAGTTTCAATACCTCGATGGGTGAAGACTGCGTCGCCAAGGCGGAAGTGCCGATCCTGTTTATTCATGGCAAGGAAGACCATTTCGTTCCTTGTTTCATGTCGGAAAAGATGTATGAAGCCTGCCGCAGTCCGAAGGAACTGCATCTGATCGAAGGATGCGGCCATGCGGCAGCCTATATGATGGCGACCGAAGAATACACGGCAGCCGTGAACCGGCTGATGGATGGAGAATTCAAATGAGATATCTGGGTGTCGATTACTACCCCGAGCAATGGGGCATGAAGCTGGTCGATGAAGACCTCGATAACATCGTTGAACTGGGTCTTGACCTGATACGGATCGGTGATTTTGCCTGGGACAGGATGGAGCCAAGGGAAGGGGAATACGACTTCTCTTTCTTTGATGAGGTCATTGCAAAGGCGAAGAAACACGGCTTAAAGGTCATGATGTGCCTGCCGACGGCGACCATGCCGGCCTGGTTGTATGAAAAGCATCCGGACATCATGAATGTCAATGAATTCGGCTATGCCCAGCCTTACGGAGCCAGAAGAGGCTATTGTTACAACAGCGATGTCTACATAGAAAAGGCAGTCTCTCTCGCCAAGGAGCTGGCCAGACATTATCGAGACGAAGAAGCGATCGTCGCCTGGCAGATCGACAACGAGATCGGCCATGAGGGATCGGACAGCTGCTATTGTAAGAACTGTCACAGGAAATTCATTTCCTATCTCAAGGAGCGCTACCGCGACATCGATGAACTCAATGAGCGCTGGGGTACCTGTTTCTGGTCACAGACTTACAACAGTTTTGAACAGATCCCATTGCCAAGACCTGCCTTTACGGCGCAGAACCCGTCTTTGCGGCTGGAATATGCCCGTTTCCGTTCTGCTTCGGCTGCTTCGTATCTGAAAACACTGGCTGAAGCCATACGCAGTTTTGATAAGAAACATCCGATCACCCATGATTTTGAAGGCGGCATCATCAATAAGTGGTTCTCGCCTTTTGAGGCAGCGAAATGTCTCGATTTTGTGTCCTACAACAATTATCCGGTCTGGGGCGGCCAGAAGGAGCCTTTATCAGCCTCCGATCTTTCCTTCAGTCTGGACTTTGCCCGAGGCTTCAAGAGAGAAAAATTCTGGATCACCGAATCGATCATGGGCCAGCAGGGACATAACGATATCGGTTATGCGCCGAAACCGGATGAAGCGAAAAAGTGGGCGCTGGATTCCATTGACCACGGTGTGGAGGTGGTGATCTTCTTCCGTTACCGCGGTTTTGTCAAGGGTGCGGAGCAGTTCTGTTTCGGCATCCTGGATGCCGACAACCAGAAGCGGCGCAAGTTTTACGAGACGATGGCTTTTGTCAAAGAAGCAAGGAAAAAGGAAGCCGTCTATCCGAAAAGCGATGTCTGCATGATCTATGATTACGATTCCAAGTCTTCCATGACCCTGCAGAGGCAATCCGATGTCTTCTCCTATGAGAAGGAATGCCAGAAGCTCTACGCCCGGTTCTTTAAGCGAAAGATGAACTGCGACATCATTGACTCTTCTGTCGATTTCTCTTCCTATAAAGTGGTCGTTTTGCCTTACATGATCATCATGGATGAAACTTTTCAAAAGCGTTTGAAAGACTATGTTGCCAAAGGTGGCAAGGTAGTCCTGACGCCGCGGACTTCCTGGAAAGACAGGGACAACAACCTGCATTTCGGCAAGCGTCTGCCGGTCGGCTTGGATGATTTAAGCGGTTGTGTGATCGAGGAACATGAAACATTGTTAAGCGGCATGTCGTCGGACTGTGTTTATGAAGGCAAAACCGCCAAGGGCTATGTCTTCGAGGAACTCTTGAAAGTCACAACGGCAAAACCGCTTGTCATGTGGAAAGATAATCCGTTTGGCGATTATGCGGCAGCGACCGCCAATCAATATGGTGATGGAACGTGCTGGTATCTGGGTTCTTCCTTTGAAGAAGAACTGCTCGACAAGCTCTTTGATGAAATACTGAAATAAGAAAAGCCAGGTGACTGGCTTTTTCTGGCGGGAACTTCTATTTCTGTTCTTCGAACATGTCCTTGCCTACGCCGCAGAGCGGGCAGACCCAATCTTCCGGCAGATCTTCGAAGGCGACATTGTCGTTGTCAGCCGGATCGTAGACATAACCGCAGACAGTGCATACGTATTTCATGAATTGTTCCTCCTGTTATTAATTTCATTGTATTACATAAAGCAGATAAGGAAGGCAAAGATGCCCGATTAAACTTTCAATATTAATTTAATTGAGGCGATACTCTATAATGTTGGTGAGGAGTTTCAGTATGTTTAAGAATATTAAAGAAGCAGAAAAATTTATAAAAGAAAATGAGATCCGCTTTATCGACCTGAAACTGGTCGATCTGCGGGGGCGTTTTCGTCATATCGTCATTCCGGCTGAGAAGCTGAATGAGGATCTCATGAAAGACGGCATCGGTTTTGATGCCTCCAATTACGGCTATGCCAGAGTCGAGAAATCGGACATGGTGTTTTATCCGGATCTGGCCAGTGCCTATCTGGAGCCTTTTGCGCAAGCCAGGACCCTTTCCATGATGGCCAATGTCTATGTCATTGCCAAGGAAAACTATCTGTTCGAACAGTATCCGCGCAATGTCATCAAGGCAGCGACGGAACTGCTGAAGAAGTACGGGATCGCCGATCAGATGATCATCGGACCGGAATATGAGTTTTCCGTATTTGATTCGATGACTTATCGCATCAATGCCGATGAGGTCAGTGCCCGGCTTTATTCCGATGAATCGGAATGGTCATCCGATATGCCGGGTTCCAACGGCTATCACACCCTGCCGAAGCAGGGCTATCATGCCGATCAGCCGACTGACATCCATTTTGATCTGCGCAATGAGATCTGCGAGAAGATGATGGACTGCGGCATCAAGGTCAAATACCACCACCATGAAGTCGGCGGCAGCGGCCAGATGGAGATCGAAGTAGAGCTGGCTGATGTCTGCAAGCTGGCAGATGATACGATGTTAAGCAAGTATCTGATCCGCAACGTTGCGGCAAGACAAGGCAGGACAGCGACCTTCATGCCTAAACCGATCGCTTCCGAAGCGGGCAACGGCATGCATGTACACATGCTGCTGAAGAAAGACGGTAAAAGCATCTTCTATGAACCGGGCAACTATGCCAATCTGTCAAAAACGGCGATGTATTTCATCGGCGGTCTTTTGAAGCATATCGATTCGCTTTGTGCTTTCTGCAATCCGTCGACCAATTCCTACAAGAGACTGGTCCCGGGCTTTGAAGCACCGGTCACCGTCGGTTATGCGAGCGCCAACCGCAGTGCCGTCATCCGCATTCCTTCCTACGCCAAGAGCGAGGATGTCGTCCGTTTTGAACTGCGCAATCCGGATGCGACCTGCAACCCGTATTTTGCCTATGCAGCGATCCTGATGGCGGGTATTGACGGCATCGTCAACAAGATCGATCCGGCCGACCACAACTGGGGCCCGTTCGATTTCAATCTGTACAAGCTCAGCGAAGAAGAAAAGGCAAAACTGGAACATCTGCCGGCAACTCTTTCACAGGCGATCGAAGCTCTTGAAAAGGATCACGATTATTTGACAGCTGAGGGTGTCTTCAGTGAAGAGCTCATCAACAACTGGATCAGGACGATCAAAGCGGAAGCTGCCGAGATCGATAAGATCCCGCATCCTGCCGAGTTCAGGCTTTACTATGATCTGTAAGCCAAACGGTTTGAGAATTGTTATAATAATGGAGTAATTTTTTAAAGGGAGAATAGAGTATGGAACGTCCTGTATTTCCAAAACGCGCGGTCGTGACCGGCGGTATGCCATATGGCAATAAAACACTTCACTTCGGCCATGTCGGAGGCATGTTTGTGCATGCCGACGTATTTGCCCGCTTTTTGCGTGACCGCATCGGCAAGGACAATGTTGTCTTTGTTTCCGGTACGGACTGTTACGGTTCACCGATCGCTGAAGGTTACCGCAAGAAAGTTGAGAGCGAAGGCTATACGGGTACGATCGAAGACTATGTCAATGAAAACCATATCGCTCAGGAACAGACCCTGAAGGATTATAAGATCTCCCTGAATCTTTTCGGTGCTTCCGGTCTAGGCGATACCAAGGAAGTTCACGAAGAAGAGACGGATGAATTCATCCGCACCTTATATAAAAACGGCTGGCTGGAGAAGATGGTCACCAAACAGTTCTATGACACCAAATACAACTGTTTCCTCAATGGCCGTCAGGTCGTCGGCAAATGTCCGATCGAACACTGTCAGTCGGAAAAGGGCTATGCCGATGAGTGCGATCTCGGCCACCAGTATATGCCGGAAGAGCTCATTGATCCAAAATCCACCTTATCCGGTGAGACACCGGAAATGCGCGATGTCACCAACTGGTATTTCAAGCTGACCGAATTCAACGATCTGCTCAAGGAATACGTCGAAGACATCAAGAAGAAACCGAATGTCAGAAGGATCGTTGCCGAGACGATGGAAGAATCCCTTGGCGCACCGGTCATCTATATTCAGGAAAAGTTCCTGGATCAGTACAGGCAGATCGAAGATCAGCTGCCTGCCCATGAAAACTCCGATCTGGAAAACATCAAGGGCAGCTTTATCGTGACCTTCGACAAGCTGGAATTAAGAGAAAAGGCCTGTCCGATTTTAACCAAAGCCAATATCCACTACCGTACCGGCAAGACATTGGTTCCGCTTCGTCTGACCGGCAATATCGAATGGGGCGTCAAGGCACCAAAACTGGAAGATGAGGAAGATCTGACGGTCTGGGTATGGCCGGAGAGCTTATGGGCACCGATCTCTTTCACCAAGGCTTATTTCAAGAGAAAAGGCCTGCCGGATGATGAATGGAAGAAGTACTGGTGCGACAAGGAAGCCGGCGTTTTCCAGTTTATCGGTCAGGACAACATCTACTTCTATGGCGTTGCCCAGATGCCGCTGTGGATGGCACAGCAGGGAAGCAAGGATCTGACCATCCATCCGAAAGACGGTGATCTGCAATTGACGACGCTGGTTGCCAACCACCACATCCTGTTCCTGGACAAGAAGGCATCTTCTTCCGGTTCGATCAAACCGCCGATGGCTGCCGACTTATTGAATTACTATACGGCCGATCAGCTTCGTGCCCACTTTATTTCGCTGGCTTTGGGAAACAAGTCTGTCAGCTTCATGCCGCAGCCTTTGAATCCGCAGGCCAAGGAGAATGAACCGGATCCGGTACTTGCACAGGGCAATCTGTATACCAACGTCCTCAACCGTCTGGTCAGAGGCTGTTTCTATTCTGCTCAGAAGTATTTTGACGGTGTCCTGCCGTATGGCGAGGTCTCGCCTGAATTCAGGCAGATTGCCGAGCGGGCTATCCTCAACTACGAGAACCACATGTACCGCTTTGAACTGCACCAGGTGATGAATGATCTGGATTCCTACATCCGCAGCGCTTCCAAGTTCTGGTCAAAGAATTCCAACAATGAAGAAAACATCCGTCAGACTCTGATCGATGCCTTCTATATGGTGAGAGTTGCTGCGGTCTTATCCCACCCGGTCGTACCGGATGGCTGCGAAAAGATCTGCGATTACCTCAATGTCGATCCTGACAAGTTCTTCAGCTGGGACAACATTTTTGCGGACATCTATGAACTGATCGACAACAAGGAAGACCACAAGCTCAAAGAGCTCAAGGAAAAAGAGGACTTCTTTGTCAAACATCCAAGCCAGTTCAAGTAAGACTGGCGACCGATCTGAAATACGGTTAGATGAAAATTCTGAGACTGACTTTATTCTATTTTATACAGCTGACCTGGGGCGTTATTCAAAACGTCCTGGGTTTTTTGATATGGCTGTACGTCTTACTGACGGGGCCGAAAGAGAAACGCCGCATTTTTCACGGCGCTTTGCTGACAAGATGGAATCTGCCTTCTTCCATGTCGATGGGCATATTCCTGTTCATGGGGACCGATGACATGCATGTGGTGGTCCATGAGTATGGCCACACCATCCAGTCGATGATCTTGGGACCTTTCTATCTGCCTTTGATCGGACTTCCTTCTTTGATCTGGGCCAACAGCCCCCGCTATATTTCCAGAAGAAGGGCCGGCCGTTGCCGCTATTCTTCCTTCTATCCCGAGAGATGGGCCAACTATCTGGGAAGGAAGTATACGGGAAGGGAACCGATCAGTTACTGAGGATCCAGGCGATCCCTTTCGCCAGACGAAGGTCTGCATCCTTGAAGTGGTTGCCTTCATTTAATTCGAATATCGTCTTTATCGTACCGGAGAGTTTCCTTTGGATCTCTCCGGTATTTTTTTCGACCTGCGACATGAGCGGATGGGAAGTTTTGGCTTCCTGATCGCCTAAAGAGAAATAGGCCTTCCGGATCTTCGGGGAGATCTCATGTTCATCCATGTAGTTCATGAGCCCGGGATACCATAAGGAGCCGGAAGCAGAAACGAAGCCTTCAAACTGATCACACCGGTAAGCACTGTATAAGGCAAAGAGGCCGGCCAGAGAATAGCCGGCGATATAATAGGAAGACGGCTTAACAGAATATTCTGATAAAAAGTCTTCGATCTTTGGAATAGCGTTGGCGATTATGCTGTCGAGGTGGGCATCGGCCTTTCCGGCAAACGGGGCACCGCCTTTAAACAGCCTGTCATTAGGCCAGGGAGACAGGTCATCGTTCCAGCTTTTGACTTTGACAAAGGTCAGGATGAAGTCCTTGTCAAGAAGCTCTGTGACAGCTTCATGAATCGCTTCGTTATCTTCCGCTTTGTCGATATTGACGATGACGACCGGAAGATCTTCATTCAGTTTTTCCGGTGTATAAAGCTGCAGATCCGCGTCGATATCCTTACGCATCGTTTCTTTCTTCCTGTGTACGTATGATCTGTTTGTAGTATTCAACGGCTAACGGCAGGGTATCGATGTTGAGATTTTCGTCGATGGCGTGCATCTTGGAAAGCTGGTCCTTGGAAACGTTGACCGGTTCAAAGCGGACACAGGCATCGACGTATTTGTCATAGAAACGGGAATCGGTGCCGCCGGTCACGACGTAAGGAAGGACGGCAACACCCGGGAAGACTTTGTGTATGACTTCTTCGCACATCTTAAACTGCGGACCGTTGAGATCCAGGGAACCGGTCGGATCGGTACAGTTGACTTCTTCCACTTCAAGATCGTATTTGGCGGCAATGTGTCTGACGATGGCGAGTGATTCTTCTCTGCCCTGGAAGGGGATGAAGCGAAGATTGGCGGTGACGTAGGCTTCCTGCGGAATGACATTGTAGGCATCTGATCCTTTCTGCATGGTGAAGCACATCGTTGTCTGTAACATCGCTGCCCCCTGCGGGGAGATGGCCGGCATGACTTTCTTTAAAAGCGGTTTGAAAAGCCAGAGGTTGTGGAAGACCATCTTCAATGGAAAACTGGAACAATACGGTGCCAGGTTTTCCAGCATGCCTTCCACGGCCGGGGTGAATTCGACTTTAAACGGCGAGTGTTTTTCAATTTCGGCTTCAAATTTTGCCAGACGGGCGATCGGCGTATTCTTGCCCGGAGAAGAGGAGTGGCCCCCTTTGCCTTTGGCGATGATCTTGATGTCACCATAGCCTTTTTCAAAGATGCCGACGACCGCGAAGTTGCCTTTGACGCCGGAGATCGGATCTTCGGTGATCGTTCCGCCTTCATCGCAGACCATGAAAGGTCGGATTCCCCGTTCTCTGAACCAGCTGACGATCTTGGAAGCACCATTGCCGCCGATTTCTTCCGTACAGGAGGAACCCAGATAGATATCACAGTTTGGTACGTAGCCTTCCTGTATCATTTCTTCGACGGCCTGGTAGAAGGAAAAGACACCGCACTTGACATCAAAGCTGCCGCGGCCATGGATCTTTCTATCGACAATCCTTCCTTCAAAAGGCGGATAGGTCCATTCGCCTTCCGCCGGCACCACATCCAGATGGGAGATCAGCACGATCGGCTTCAGGTCTGAATTCTTGCCTTTGAAACGGACCAGGAGGTTTCCGTCAATGTCGTATTTTTCGCAGGTTTCAAAGACATGGGGGAAGAGTTCCTCCATCACCTTGTGCAGTCTGCGGAATTTTTCTGTTTCCTCCACATCACGGTGGGATACTGTTTCAACCTGTATCATCTTCTGCAGCTTCAAAGCGTAATCCATGGAACGCTCTTCGTCCTGACTGCCGTGGTAGACGGAAGTCTTTTTGGGAAGCAGCAGTGCCCTGATCAGGGCAAACAAAACCGGTAAAAGAATGAATGCGAGCAGCAGCAGTATTATTTTCATCGTTTTTTCCTCTCCTTTTCATTATAGAACAGGCCGGTGTCAATTGAAATTGATGAACAAAAGTGATAATATACTAATGCTGTCCATGTAGCTCAGCTGGATAGAGCATCCGCCTTCTAAGCGGACGGTCGGGAGTTCGAATCTCTCCATGGACGCCATTAAGTTTAAGAAACGCCTTGAATAGGGCGTTTTCTTTATGCCTTTCATCATATTGGATCATTGCTTCACACTTGTTTCACACTTTTGAAGTGGCAGAAAGAGTCGCAAAATGAAATGATGTTAAAATGAAGGCAGATCGTTATTAAAGAATTTGAAACAGTTTATGTGAGGCAGATGAAACTGATGATGCCGGCACAAAATACTGCAATATCTGTCCTTCTACCTCAAAGGATCCGGAATCGATCGAACTGTAAAAGATGATGAATCGACAAAAACAATTTGTTTTCATTAATATGATGCTGGGAGGTTTCATAAATGTCTAAGTTCTTAAAACTGACAATTGTGACTTTCTCCTTGCTGGCGCTGATTGGCTGCAGCCAGGAAGAAAAGGGAGAATTCTATCTGCCGAAAACTGTCACGATTTATATATCGGATATGGACGGCAGCGAATACAGAGAGTTCAGAAGATTTGAATATGAATACGAAAACGGCTATCCGATCAAATGCACGCTTTATGAAAACGGCGGCGAAAGCTCGATCGTCACGGAAATGAGGTACCAGTTTGATGGAGAACTGCCTTTAAAAAGAGAAGATATTAACGAAGCGGGCCAAGTGGAAAGAACCGTCGAATACAACAGAGGCAGAGTCTATCTGATGACGTCCGATTCGGAATTTGCGAAGTATCAAAGCATCTTCCAGTATAATCTTGACGATGATTATTTCACTTCGGTCCTGCATGTGCGCAACTCAAAAGAAGAAGAGTACGCTTTTACCATGGAAGAGATCGATTCCATCCAGGTCTATGAAGAAAACGGTCTTTTGGCAAAGACGGTCAATTCCGGCCTTTATGCCAACTGGAATGACGGCGAGGAGAAGGAGTGGATGCGTTTTAACGGGACCTATGGGCTCGAATACGAAAATGGCATTGTCATAAGAAATCACGATGCCTACCGCGCCGGCGGCGATCCGATCGACTTCCATTTCGAACTGAACAAAGAAAACGGTCTTTTAATGGAAGCGGTGAAGATGATGCACTACAAGGGGGATGAACAAGCTACCCCGGACAGAAGGATCGTCTTTGAGTATTCGGATATCAAAACCGATGAGGCCAGATATACCCGAATGGTCAACGCCCATCTGATCGACGGCGACAACAATTACTACATCTTCAACTGGTATTGATAAAAACTTCAGAAATGAAGTTTTTTTGTTGACATGGGAGAAAAGATGTATTATTGTATTAATGTATTAATACAGTAGAAAGAGGAAGAGATATGAACTTTAAATTTTCTGACGATGTGCCGATCTATCTCCAGATCATCGAAGGAATAAAGGTCGATATCGTCTCCGGCAGATACAAAAGCGGAGACAGGCTTCCGGCGGTAAGGGAACTGGCCATGGATGCCGGTGTCAATCCTAACACCGTGCAAAGAGCCTACGCCGAACTGGAACGGCAGGGACTGGTCGCTTCGGAAAGGACCAGCGGCCGCTATGTCAGCATCGATGAAGAGAAGATCAAAGCGCTTCAAAAGGATCTGAGTGAACAGTACATCTCTGATCTGTTTGAACATTTACGCAATCTGGGCATGGACGACAAGACGATCGTCGATGCCGTCAACAAGTGGGAGGATAAATAGATGGAAACATTGGTATGCGAAGGCCTCAGCAAGGACTATGGCCAGATAAGAGCACTGGATAGGATCGACCTGCGTCTGGAAGAAGGCAAGATCATCGGATTGTTAGGACCCAATGGCTCAGGCAAAACGACTCTGATCAAGCTGGCTTCCCGGCTTCTGGTGCCAAGTGAAGGAAGGATTACGATCTGCGGGGAGGTGCCAAGCGAAAAAAGCAAGGCGATCGTCTCTTATCTGCCGGATCGCAACTTTCTGCCGGATTGGATGAACAGCAATGATCTGATCGCATTATATGAAGATTTCTTCGCTGATTTCTCAAAGGATAGGGCGATCGAAATGCTGGGATCCCTGAACATCGACATGACGATGCCGTTAAAGAAGATGTCCAAGGGCACCAAGGAAAAAGTACAGCTGATCATGACGATGTCAAGACGGGCGAAACTCTATCTTCTCGATGAGCCGATTGCCGGTGTTGATCCGGCTGCCAGGGATTACATCCTTCGCACGATCATCTCCAATTACGATGAAAATGCCACGGTTTTGATTTCGACCCATCTGATCGCAGATGTGGAGAACGTACTGGATGAGGCGATCTTCCTGAAACAGGGAAAGATCGTCTTACATGAAAGAGTTGACGAATTGAAAGAAAGCACCGGAAAGAGTGTGGATGAATACTTCAGGGAGGTCTTCAAATGTTAGGAAAACTGATGAAATATGACTTTAAGGCGCTGGCCAAGATGCTGTTCCCGGTCTACGGGGTGATGATCGCCTTGATGTTTGTGGTGTCGCTGATGGCAAGACTGAACCTGGAAAACAATGCGCTGTTTGTGATCCTGGCCTTGCTTCTGGGCTTTCTGATTGCCGCTTCCTTTACGGTCACCATCATCTGTGTGGTCCTTCGTTTCTATAACGGTCTTTTGAAGAATGAAGGCTATCTCTCTTTTTCCTTGCCGGTAAAGACAGAGACCCATATTGCCGCCAAGGTCATCAATGCCGTTATCTGGGCAATCATGGAGATTTTCGCCTTGATGATCTGCGTAATCATATATGCCTTCACGGTGGCCAATCTCAAAGATATTGCCAATGCCATTGAAGCCCTGTTTGGTCTGGATTTCAACTTCTACCTGTCGGTTTTCCAGATCCTGTTCTTACTGGCAGCAGAACTGATCTGTGCGGTCTGCCTGTGCTTTGCGGCTTTATCGATCGCCCATCTGTTTGACAAACATCAGAAACTGATCGCCGGCATCTTCATCGTATTGATGGTGATCGTTCGATCGGTCCTCATACCGACCAGATTCTATGTCAATATGAGCACTGTCAACGATGTGATCGTGATCGCGCCGCAATGGTATCTGATCCCGCTTTGTCTTTCGGTGGCTTATGCCATCTTGACCTGGTACATCCTGGATAAGAAGCTGAACCTGCAATGAGAAAGAAACTGCTCTCGATCATCGCTGTCCTGCTCCTGCTGATCGCCGGTGTATCCGCCGTGCTTTTAAGACAAGGCTACAGATGCTACAGGCAGGAAGTGGAAAATCTGCCGATCCATCAGGCAGTGGAAGCCTATACTTCAAAAAACGAATATGTGAGCTTTGACGACATCGATCCCGATTTTGTCAATGCGGTGATCTGTGTCGAAGATAAGCGCTTCTTTACAAGAAGGGGCTATGATGTGATCGCCTTATTCAGGGCACTCTATCATAACCTTCTGGCCAAGGATCTGATCGAGGGCGGTTCAACGATCGGCGAACAGATCGCCAAGAATCTCTATCTTGACGGCTATGTGGAGGGTTTGGAAGAAAAGATTGCCGAGATCTTCCTGATGAATGATCTGGAAAGAGAGTATTCCAAGAAAGAACTCTTCGCACTGTATGCCAATATGAATTACTACGGGGATGGCTACTGGGGAATTCATGATGCCTGCAAAGGCTATTATGACCAAAGTCCCAATGACTTGTCTTTAGCCAAAGCGGCGATCCTTGCCGGTATCCCCAACGCCCCGGCAATCTACCAGCTTTCCGATGGCTATGAAAAGGCCAAGGAAAGACAGGCCTGGGTCTTGCAGACCATGGTCAACAATGATTACATCTCTTCTTTGGAGGCTGAAGAAGCTAAGAAGGAAGATGTTCGGCCTATTGAAAAGCCATAACCTTATCCGTTATGGCTTTTTTTGAATTCTTCCAGAATCTGCAAGGATGCTGAGGTGCCGATGCGTTCCGCACCTGCCAGGATCATCTTTTTGCAGGTCTCCCAGTCCCGGATGCCGCCGGCTGCCTTGACTTTGACTTCATCTTTGACGATCGATTTCATCAAAGCAACATCTTCCACTCTGGCGCCATAGGTGCCAAAGCCGGTGGATGTCTTGATGAAGTCGGGTTTGATTTTTCCGGCGATGTGACAGAGTTCCTCGATCTCGTCCTTTTCCAGGTAGCAGTTTTCAAAGATGACTTTGATCAAGACATTGCTGTCATGACAGATCTTGACGATCTGTTTCATCTCTTCGGCGATGTAGTCGTAATCGTGTTCCTTGACCTTGCCGATATTGACGACGTAGTCGATCTCATCGGCTCCGTCCCGGATCGCGATTTTTGTTTCGGCACACTTGCCTTCGATGGACATCTGTCCCAAAGGGAAGGAAATGGCAGCACCCACATGGACATTGGAACCTTGCAATAATTCCTTGCATAGGGCGACCGGATAGGAGTTGATGGCGACCATCCTGAAGTGATTTTCTTTTGCCTCTGTACACAGGCGGACAAAGTCTTCTCTTACGGCATAGGCCTTTAAATAGGTATGATCGAAGAGCTGACAAAGGCCACGCTCATCCAGAGTATTGATGTCGATCATGCAAAGGCCTCCTTTAAGATCCTGGCGAAACGTTCATGATCGCCGCCGAAAGCGAAATAGACGTTGCGGTTTTCCTGAATGGCTCTCTGATCCACACAGGTCTGACCTTCCGTCAAGCCGGAAAGGGAGACTTCCACATTGCAATAGCGCACGTCCTTTAAGACTTCCGGGTCGATCAGATAGGCGATGCAAAGCGGATCGTGGAGGGCACAGCTGTGTTTCACTTCCAAAGGCTGGGCGTAGTCATGGACCCTGATGCGCAGATCGATCAGATCGGCGGCAAAGACAGCCGGTTTATTTCCGATCTTGCGCAGTTCATCGGCATCTTCCTGCGTGATATATGCCGTATGAGTGGCGTCCAGCGGGACCATGGTGATCCTGGCACCGCAATGGAGGACTCTTTGGGCAGCTTCCGGATCATCGTAGATATTGAATTCGGCTGCCAGGGTGGCATTGGTGATGTTGCAGCCGCCGCCCATGATGACGATCTCTTCGATGTTTTTTACGATGCCCGGGTCGATGACCAGGGCAAGAGCCAGGTTGGTCAATGGTCCGACGGCGACGATGGTGATCTTTTCTTTTGCGCGGTTGAGATAATCGACATAGAACTGCGGTGCGCTCATTTCTTCGATGCCTCTTTTGGCTTTGGGCAGATCAAAGAGTTCCTGATGGATGTGGATCTTGTTTCCTTCTTCGTCATAGGCATCGGCATTGGCAGTCGGGGGAATGCGCGGGTAAACGACATTTTTGACCATGGATCCCGAACAGCCCTTATAGACCGGGAAGTCGGCATTAAGCAGTTCTCTTATCCGCAAGGTGTTTTCTGTCGTGTATTCTATTTTCTGATTGCCTTTGACGGTGCAGACGGCGACCAGGTCGATCTCTTTTCTTAGGTACGCCAGCATGATGGCGCAGGCATCATCCGATCCGGTGTCGACATCGAGTATGATTTTTCTTGGCATGGTCTCTCCTTAAAAATAAGGAGGAACATAGTTCCTCCCTTGTGAATGTTTCGATTGTCAGAAGGTCAAGAACGGGTCGATTACTCGTTGAAAAGTCTCTTGAGCAGACCTTCGAGAGCCTTGCCGTGTCTTGCCTCATCTCTTGCCATTTCATGAACGGTGTCATGGATGGCATCGAGGTTGTATTTCTTGCATAAGGTCGCCAGTTCGGTCTTGCCGGCTGTTGCGCCATATTCGCAATCGACTCTCCACTTCAGGTTATCTTTAGTGGAAGCAGTCATGTTCTTTTCCAGGTCACTGCCTAAGAGTTCCGCAAACTTAGCTGCATGTTCAGCCTCTTCAAAAGCAGCCTTTTCCCAATACAGACCGGCTTCCGGATAGCCTTCTCTGTAGGCGACTCTGGACATTGCCAGGTACATGCCGACTTCGCTGCATTCACCGTTGAAATTGGATACCAGCTGATCGAAGATATATTTCTTGTCGGCTTCCGGAATATCAGGATTGTTTTTGACGGTTGCATCGTATACACCGAATTTGTGTTCGGCAGCGAGTTTCATCTCACCTTTGACTTCCTCAAAGTTTTCTGCCCCTGTGTGACATACCGGGCACTCTGTCGGCGGGACATCTCCCTCGTAAACGTAGCCACAGACTTTACAAACGAATTTTGCCATTTTGTTTCTCCTTTATTACTGTCTTCATTATCCCTTATTTCCTTCCTTTTTTCCACTGTGGTGTTATAATAAACATGTGCTTATTTAGCTAAACAATAATATGACAAAGAAAGAAAAGGAAATACTGGAGATCATCCGTCAGGATCCGACGATCGAACAAAACAAGATCGCCCAATTGCTGGGGATCTCCCGCTCTACGGTGGCCGTTCATATCTCATCCTTGCAGAAGCAGGGATATCTTTTGGGCAAGGGCTATATCGTGGCGGAAGAAGACTACATCGTGGGAATCGGCGCTTCCAATGTGGACGTCTATGGAAAATCAAGGATCCCTTTACGGGAACACTACGATCATCCGGCTGACATCGTCTCTTCGGTGGGCGGTGTCATGCACAACATCATCACCAACTACGCGATGCTTTCGGGAAAGGCGAGGATGATCACGGCTTTCGGCGATGATGCCTATGGAAAGATGATCTTAGAGGATTACAAGAGAAACGGCATCGATATCTCCGCTTCCCTCAAGGCCAAGGGCAGATCTTCCGGTGTCTTTATCCAGATACAGGATGAAAACAACGATATGCACATGGCGTTATGCGACATGTCGATATTGGAAGAGATCACGCCGTCCTATATCCGTTTACACGAGAGCCTTTTGCGCAATGCGAAGATCGTGGTGATCGATCCTTCCTTAAAGGAAGAGAGTATTGCCCAGGTCATTGATATCTGCAAGGGTGTGACGCCGATCTACATCGATCCGATCTCCGACAACTTCGCCAAGAAGATCGCACCTTTTGTCAAAGACTTCGATCTCATCAAGCCAAACCGCTTTGAACTTTCCCAATTGGCGGATATGGAGATCAGAAATAAAGAGGATATGGAAGAAGCCTGTCAGAAACTATTGGACAGCGGATTAAAAAAGATCGTCCTTTCCTTATCAAAAGATGGTATCTTGTATATGGACAACGATCATAAGATCTACCGCAAATTCAAGGAAGAAGAGCACATGGTCAATGCCTCGGGTGCCGGCGATGCCTTAATGGCAGCCATACTGTATGGTGAAGTAAACGGCATGGATCTTGACGATACCCTGGATCTTGGCCTGGCGGCCGGCATTGCGGCGGTGCGCAGCGTCAAAACGATCAATGACGATATGTCATTAAAACTCTTGAAGAGAATCATAAAGGAGAACAGAAGTAAATGAACTACAAAGACTACTTATCGATCACTCCGGAAATCGAGGAAGCGATCAGAGAAAACAAGCCGATCGTCGCTTTGGAATCGACGATCCTCTCCCATGGCATGCCTTATCCGGAAAACATTGAATTCGCCCATAAGGTCGAAGAGATCGTCAGAGGCGAAGGGGCCATTCCGGCTACCATGGCGATCATCGACGGCAAACTGAAAGTCGGTTTGAGCAGCGATGAGCTGGAACTGATGTGCAAGGGCAAGAACATTGCCAAGGCTTCCAGAAGAGATGTGGCTGTCTATCTGGTCAACAAGCAGACGGCGGCGACAACGGTTGCCACGACGATGCTGATCGCCGACCTGGCAGGAATCCGCGTCTTTGCGACCGGCGGCATCGGCGGCGTTCACCGCGGTGCCCAGGAAACGATGGACATCTCTGCCGATCTGCAGGAATTCGCTCATACCAATGTCTGTGTGGTTTCTGCCGGCTGCAAGTCCATCCTGGACATCGGCCTGACCCTGGAATATCTTGAGACCTATGGTGTTCCGGTCCTTGGCTTCAAGACCGATGATTTCCCGGCTTTCTATTGCGAATCTTCCGGCTTCGGCGTCGACTATAATGTCAAGGACGAGGAAGAAGTGGCAAAGATCATGAAGACCAAGTGGGATCTTGGCTTAAACGGCGGCATCTTAGTCGGCAATCCGATTCCGCATGAGTATTCCATGGATCACGCCTACATTGACAAGGCGATCGACAAGGCTTTGGAAATGGCCAAAGAAAAAGGCATCCATGGCAAGGCAACGACCCCGTTCCTGCTGGCAACGATCAAGGATCTGACCGGTGGTTCCTCACTGGCTTCCAACCTGCAGCTGGCTTACAACAACGCCAGAGTTGCTTCCAGAATCGCGGTTGCCTATCACGCAGAATAAGTCATATTACGGCATGGTTTTTACAGGGAAATCATGCCTTTTCTTTTCTGCTTTTCGCTAAGGGGAATCAGTATATAATATAGATATTATGATTAAATTACTCGTTTTTGACATGGATGGTCTTCTTCTGGATTCAGAGAGACATATGTACTCCCGGCTGGGTGCGGAAGTATCCAGAAAGCTGGGGATGGAGATCGATCTGCCGTTTTTAAGAAGCATGATGGGAAACGACTGGAAGATCTATAAACAGAAAGTGGCGGAACACATGGGGAAAGATTTCCCGATCGATGAATATATGAGATTGCTCAACGAAGGAATCGATTATACGATCGAAAACGTACCGATCCCGATGCGTCCGGGTGCCATGGAAGTTTTGAATTACGGCAAAGAAAACGGCTATCTGATGGCCATTGCCACTTCAACACATAAAAGGCAGGCATACCAGTGTCTGCATAACGCAGGAATATTTGATTATTTTGACTACATCATCACCGGTGATGAGGTCAGCAAGGGCAAGCCGGATCCGGAGATCTTCTTAAAGGCCATTGCCCATTTTGGCGTTGATAAGAATGAGGCCATCATCCTGGAAGACGGCCATAACGGTTCGCAGGCGGCCTTCAGGGGCGGCTGCCGTCTGATCATCGTGGAAGATCTGGCGGTCATCACCGACGAGGACCGTGAGAAGGCGGAACTACACACCTATGATCTTCATGATGTGATCGATTTCCTCAGGAGGGATCATGAGGCAGCCTCTGGCCTATAGACTGCGGCCTGATAAACTGGACGATATTCTGGGACAGGAGGATCTTTTCGGCAAGGACGGCGTCTTGCGCAAATGTGTCGAAAACGATACGATCTTTTCCTCCGTCTTTTTCGGTCCGCCGGGCTGCGGCAAGACCACGAGCGCGAGAGTGATCGCCAGCGAATTGAAGAAACCCTGCCGCCGTTTCAATGCGGTGACCGGCAATAAAAAGGACCTGGATGCGATCTTCTTAGAAGCGAAGATGTCCGGCCAGCTGATCCTGATCTGTGACGAGGTCCATCGTCTCAACAAGGATAAGCAGGACCTGCTTCTGCCGCACGTGGAAGACGGTTCGATCATTCTGCCGCTGCCATCTTTTTGAATTCAAGCCATTGAAGCCGGAAGATGTTCAAAAGGGGATTGATCATGCCTTGAAGGATCCCGAAGGCCTGAATGATGAATATACAATGGATCAGGATGCCAAGGATCTGATCTGCGATGTGGTCAACGGCGACATCCGTTTTGCCTTGAACATCCTGGAGATCTCGGCCATCCTGTCCAAAGATAAGCACATCACAAAGGAAATCGTTGAGAAAAACTGCAAGAACGTCAATAACCGCTCCTTCGGCAGTGAGGATGGCTACTATGATCTTTTGTCGGCCTTGCAGAAATCAATACGGGGTTCCGATGCCAATGCAGCCTTGTACTATCTGTCTTTGCTTGGCCAGTCGGGCGATGTGGCTTCGATCTGCCGCAGGCTCATGGTGATCGCCTATGAGGACATCGGACTGGCCAATCCGGCATTGGCAGCCAGGACCTATGCGGCTTGCCAGTCGGCAGAAGCGGTCGGCTTTCCGGAAGCGATCATCCCTTTAGGCATTCACATCATCGACCTGTGTCTTTCACCAAAGTCACGGACCGGCATGGATGCCATACATAAGGCGGAGGACATTGTCGCTACCAAGGCTTACGATATGCCAAAATACCTCAAGCTGACGCCGGTCGGTTTGAATAAAGACGAACAGTATTCCTATGAACGCTATGACTGTTTCCATAAGATACAGTATCTGCCGGACGAGATCAAAGATCTGGATCTCTTCCCGCGTTTCAATGCCAACCGCTACGAGCAGCAGCTTTCGGCAGTCTATGAAGAGCTCAAGAAAAACAAGAGGACAAAGGATCTGAAAGGACTATACAAATGATCACAGGACTGGGAACCGATATCGTGGAGATTGCGCGGGTCGAAAAGGCGATCAGCGATTCCTTCATGAAAAAAGTACTTTCCATAGAAGAATATGAAAGAGCGTTAACGATGAGCGAAGGCAGAAGGATACAGTTTCTGGCCGGCCGCTTTGCCGCCAAGGAAGCGATCATCAAATGCCTGAGCGATCATGAAGTACCGGAAATGTGCAATCTCAATATTATCAACAACGAAAAAGGCAAACCGGAGATTCAATACAAGGACTATCGCATCCTGATCTCGATCTCGCACGAGAGAAAGTTTGCCGTTGCGACTGCAATATTGGAAGAAGAGGGCTTATAAATGAAATTTGTCAGAAAGAATCAGAACATTCAGCCATATGTCGACACCATCTTTTCTGTCGTACAGGCAGCCAAGGCGGATCCGGAAGCGATCAACGCCACAGCCGGCTGTCTTTATGACGAAGAAGGAAAGATGTTTACCTACAATTGTGTCTATGAATCGGAAAGGAAGATCCCCGCTGCCAAGAGGGCGGCGTATGCGGCTTCTCCTGCCGGCAATAAGGAATACCTGCAGCTGATCGGCGATTTTGTACTGGACAAAAGGGTAAGCAATCATTATGAGGTCATGGCGACACCGGGCGGTACCGGTGCAATTGCCACAGCCATCTCGACCTGTCTGGACGAGGGTGATGAGATCCTGTTCCCGGAAATTGCCTGGGGCAACTATAAAGTCATCGCCAACGAGCACAATCTGAAGATGCTGACGTATGATGTCTATGACCTTGAAGATCTTTTTGCCAAGATCGATCAGATGAAGGACAAGGTCTTCCTGGTCATCAATTCCCCATGCCAGAATCCTTTGGGCCACGCCTATACCTTAAAAGAATGGGAAGCGATCTTTGAAAAACTCAATTCTCTGGATAAGGAAGTTGTCTTACTTTGTGATATCGCCTACATCGATTATGCGACCGGCGATCCCAAGGCTTACTTCTCTTTGTTCAATAGGATCTCAGACAGGGTCCTGGTCTTGCTGGCAGCATCCTGTTCCAAGGCTTTCTCCTATTACGGACAGCGTCTGGGTGCCTTGATCGCCATCAACAACGATGAAGAATTCTTGAAACACTACATCAATCTGTGTTCCCGTCTGGCCAGAGCGACCTGGTCGAATCTGAACAATGCGGCCATGTTAAATATCGCCGATATTTTAAAGGAACACCGTAAACAGTACGATGAAGAGCTTGAAGCGGCCAAGATGATGCTGAAGGCAAGGACGAACTTATTTATTAGACAAGCAGAAGAATGTGGGTTAGAATTATATGCGTCTGCCGACGGCTTCTTTGTAACGATACGCTTTGATGACAATACGAAACGTGATGAAGCGCATCAGAGACTGATCGATCACCACATTTATACGATCAAGGTCAATAAGGGAATCCGGGTAGGCTTATGTTCCGTCCCGCTTGCAAAAGTTGACGGATTTGCCAAACAGATAAAGGAATTGATGTAATGGAAGAAAATAAGCTCAATGAAGAATTGAACGATGTGAATAACAAGCCGCAGTTTGCGATCTTTGACTGGATCGTATCCTTGCCGATCATCCGCATCGTCAAACCGCTCTATGAATGGAAGAAAGCTTTCTGGATCTACTGTTTCCTGGGCTTTGTTTCCACGGTCTCAAACTACGTCTTTACGATCTTCTTGTCCGGCGCTTTCAATCTCTATGGAAGCGTGGCCAATATTCTGGCCTGGCTGTTGTCGACGCTGATCTCGTTTGTCCTGTTCAGATACTTCTACTTTGACCGGACAAACAACTCCTTCTTCAACGAACTGGTCAAGTTCGCTTCCGCCCGTATCTTCACGCTGGGTGTGGAAGAACTGTCGATCCTGGTTTTTGTCGATATCCTCGGTCTCGATCTGAAGATCGTCAAGCTTGTCCTGATTCCGGTGACGGCGATCCTGAACTACTTTATTTCCAAGATCTTCGTCTTCAAAAACAAGGAAGAAAAAACTCAAGAAACTGCGTAAGACGCAGTTTTCTTCTGGCTTTTTTGTCAAACAAAAATGAAGATGGTAAAATCATACACAATAAGAGGGGTCTGATCATATGAAAGAATTGCTGAAACTGATTGAAAAGAACGCCCGTTATGAAGTGAAGGATCTGGCAGATCTTCTGGGCGAAGAAGAAAGCGAAGTAAGAGGCAAGATCGAAGCAGCGGAGAAGCAGGGCGTCATTGCCGGCTATCACACGATCATCAATTGGGAAAGATCGGATGTGGAGATCACCAAGGCCATCATCTTTGTCAACTGCGTTCCGGAAAGGGAGATGGGCTATGACCGCATCGCCGAAAGGATCGCCCGTTATCCGGAGGTGGAGAACCTCTATCTGATCTCCGGCAAGGCGGAATTTCTGCTGGAAGTCAACGGCAAGGATATGCGTGAAGTTTCCAATTTTGTTGCCCACAAGCTGGCGCCGACCGATGGAGTCACCGGTACGGAGACGATGTTTGTCTTAAAGGGCTACAAGAAGAACGGCATCGACATGCATAACGAAAAAGAAGACGGTGAAAGGCTTTTGGTCACGCCATGATTTTCGAAGAAGAGATCAATCAGACCATACGTTATATCAAGCCCAGCGGCATCCGCAAGTTTTTTGATATTGCGGCAACCCGCAAAGGCGTCATCTCTTTAGGTGTCGGTGAGCCGGATTTCATCACGCCCTGGCACATTCGAGAGGCAGCCATTCATGCGATTGAAAAGGGCCGTACTTTTTATACCGGCAACAAGGGCCTCATCGAATTGAGAAGAGGCATCTGCAATTACTATAAACGGCGCTTTGGTGTCACCTATGATCCGGATGATAACTGCATCGTCACGGTCGGCGGTTCGGAAGCCATTGATATTGTTTTAAGGACGATCATCAAAGCAGGCGATGAAGTTATTCTGCCGACACCGGCCTATGTCGCCTATGCGGCGATCATTGAGATGGCCGGGGCAAAGGTGGTGGAAGTTGAACTGAAAGAAGAAGACCAGTTCAAGCTCACCCCGGAGGCTTTAAAAGGCGCTTTAAGCGATAAGACCAAAGCGGTCATCCTGAACTTCCCGGGCAATCCGACCGGTGGTGTCATGGATCATGAAGATTACGCAAAGATCGTGCCGATCATCAAGGAAAGCGGTATTTTTGCGGTCACCGATGAGATCTATGCCGAGCTGACCTATGAGGGAAAGCACTGTTCGATCGCTTCCTTTGATGAGATCAAGGACCAGGTCATTGTCATCAACGGCTTTTCCAAGGCGTATTCGATGACCGGCTATCGAGTCGGCTACATTCTGGCCAACAAGACGATCATCGACATGAGCCTGAAGGTTCACCAGTATACGATCATGTGTGCCAGTACGCCATCCCAGTATGCGGCGATCGAGGCAGTCAATAACGGTGACCGGGATATTGAAGAGATGTTTCTTTCCTTCAAACAGCGCAGGAACTACATCGTGAAGGAACTCAACCGCATCGGCTTAACGACCCATATGCCGCAGGGTGCCTTCTACGTATTTCCTTCGATCAGGATCTCCGGTTTAAAATGCGAGGAATTCTGTGAAAAACTGCTGGACGAGGAAAATCTCGCTCTGGTGCCGGGCAATGCCTTTGGCCAGGCAGGGGAAGGCTATGTTCGAATCTCCTATGCCTATTCGATGGAAGAAATCAAAAAGGCGATTGAGAAGCTTGAACATTTCCTGCAACAATATCGATGAGGAACGAAAGTTCCTTTTCGTTTTATAATATTTTTGTAAAGGACAGGAAAATCATATGAAAATAGGTGTACTTGGTGCCGGTACCTGGGGCATGGCTCTGGCCAGGATGCTGGCAAACGATCATTACGATGTGATGGTATGGTCGGCGATCGAAAGCGAGATCGACGAACTTTCTGCGACAAGAGCCCACAAGAATCTACCGGGCATGGTCATACCGCAAAGCATCGTCTTCACCAAAAACATTGAAGAAGTCTGTACAGACAAGGATGTGCTTTTATTTGCGGTGCCGTCCGTCTTTGTCAGATCGACGACGGCCAAGGCCAGACCTTACATCAAAGACGGTCAGATCATCGTCGATGTGGCCAAGGGTATTGAGGCAGATACGCTGTTTACGATGTCGCAGGTCATCGAAGATGAACTGAAAGACGGTCATCATGACAATGTGAAGATCGTGGCCTTATCCGGTCCGACCCACGCAGAAGAAGTGGCCAAGGATATGCCGACGACGATCGTCTCTGCTTCCAAGGATGAAGCGGCGGCAAAACTGGTCCAGGACATCTTCATGAATACCTGCATGCGGGTCTATACCAACGATGACGTTTTAGGCATCGAATTGTGCGGTGCTTTGAAAAATATCATTGCCCTGGCTTCCGGTATTTCTACGGGTTTAGGCAACGGGGATAATGCCAAGGCGGCAATCATCACCCGAGGCATGGTGGAAATGACGAGGCTTGGCATGGCAATGGGTGCCAAACAGGAGACCTTTGCCGGACTGGCCGGGGTCGGCGATCTGATCGTCACGGCAACTTCCATGCATTCCAGAAACAACCGCTGCGGCATGCTGATCGGTCAGGGTGTCAAGCCATCCGAAGCTGTCAAACAGGTCGGCATGGTCGTGGAAGGCGTCAATGCCTTGCCGGCAGCGATGCGCCTGATCGAAAAGTATCATGTCGAGATGCCGATCACTGCGATGGTCAATGCCATCGTCAATGAACAGATCGACCCGCGAAATGCGATCGGTGCTCTGATGTCCAGAGACAAGAAAAACGAGATGAATTTCTGATGCTGGAATGCGAAGATGTGATCCTGGATAAGGCAAGGATCCGCGACTGGCGGGACATGTATGAAAACGTCTGGTCAAGACCCGAGTCTGCCCGCTATATGTTCTGGAAGCTGACCGAAAATGAAGAAGATGCCTATCACCGCATGGAGAGGACCATCGAATTTGAAAAGAGTCATGATGCCTATCTGGTCTATGAAAGAAGATCGGGCAAGGCCATCGGCTTTGCCGGTGCAGAAAAGGTGAGCGAAGGGGTTTGCGAGGAGGCGGGAATCTGTCTGGGACCTGACTATTTCAGAAAAGGTTATGGAAGGCAGATCCTGCAGGCCTTGATCGATCATTGCCGGGAAGCCTATCATGCCCGCACCTTCATCTATTCGTCCCGGATCGATAATATCGCTTCCAGAAAACTGGCCGAATCCATGGGTTTCGAAAAGTTCGATGAGATTTCCAGGTTTGATGAACGAGACGGAAAAACCTATCAGCTGATACGCTACAAAAAAAGATTGTCGTAACTGACAATCTTTTTAATCGCGGTTGTATAAGTCTCTGGTATAGACCTTGTCGGCCACATCGTCAAGGCAGGATTCATAGCGGTTGGCGATGATGGCCTGGGATTGTTTCTTGAACTTGTTGAGGTTGTTGATGACCTTGGAACCGAAGAAGGTATCGCCGTCATTGAGCGTCGGTTCATAGATGATGACCTCTGCACCTTTGGCCTTGATACGCTTCATGACCCCCTGAATCGAGGAATGACGGAAGTTGTCGGAATTGGTCTTCATGGTCAGACGGTAGACGCCGATGACCACTTTCTTTTCTTTCTTCCGGTCGTATTGGGCGGAATTGCCATAGGCACCGGCAAGCTCTAAAACGCGGTCGGCGATGAAGTCCTTGCGGGTGCGGTTGGATTCAACGATGGCTTCGATCAGGTTTTCCGGCACATCTTCAAAGTTGGCCAGAAGCTGCTTGGTATCTTTCGGCAGGCAATAACCGCCATAACCGAAGGACGGGTTGTTGTAGTGGGTGCCGATACGCGGATCCAGACAGACGCCTTCGATGATGGAACGGGTATCCAGACCCTTGGTTTCGGCGTAGGTATCGAGCTCATTGAAATAGGAGACTCTTAAGGCCAGATAGGTATTGGCAAAGAGCTTGACCGCTTCGGCTTCGGAAGAGCCCATGATGCGGATCGGCACATCTTTCCTGATCGCTCCCTGCAAAAGCAATTGGGCAAATTCGTTGGCTGCCTTTACAGCGTTTTGATCATCCATGTCGGTGCCGACGATGATGCGGGAAGGATAGAGATTGTCATACAGTGCCTTGGATTCTCTTAGAAATTCCGGCGAGAATAAGATGCGCTTATCATTCAGGCGTTCCCGCAGCTTTTTGGTGTAGGCAACCGGGATGGTCGACTTGATGATGATGTAGGCTTCCTTGTTGTATTGCCGGACTAAAGCGATGACATCTTCAACAGCGGAAGTATCAAAATAGTTTTTCTGCGGATCGTAGTTGGTTGGGGCAGCGACGATGACGTATTGGGCATCGCTGTAGGCGGTTTTCGGATCCAGCGTGGCAAAAAGGTCGAGTTCCTTGTTTTTCAGATAGTCTTCCAGATAGTCGTCTTTGATCGGCGCGATCTTTTTGTTGATCAGGTCGACTTTTTCTTTGACGATATCGACGGCAATGACTTTATTGTGCTGAGCCAAAAGGACGGCGATCGACATGCCGACATAGCCTGTGCCGGCAACGGCGATCTTCCTGTGCAGATAGGTCTCTTCCTTCTTCTCTTCTTCTTTTTTCTCTCTGATCTCATCGAAGGAAAAACCCAGGACTTCCTGCAGGTCTTCCAACTGGGCAATCGAAGGCATATAGGTGCCGTTTTCGATCTTGGAGATCATCGCCCGGTTGATGTGGGCAGCTGACGCCAATTGGCTTTGCGAGAGTTCCAGCTTCTCTCTTTTGTTTCTGATGACTTTGGCCAAGAGCTCCTGCTTAATTCTGTTCATAATCTTCCTCCGTTATAAATTGTTATTAATAATAACAATATTTATATATGTTAAATAATTATCTGTTATTAATTGTAACATATTGATTTGTGTTGTAAAATAGAACTATGTTAAATGAAAAAACGATTCTGATCAGCGGCAGCAGCGGTTTTATCGGCAGCAATCTCTGTAAAAAACTATTATTGACCTATGAGGGCATTCGCGTTGTCGGTGTCGACAACATGAATGATTATTATGATGTCTCACTTAAGGAAGACCGGCTCAGACAGATCGAAGAACTGCACAAGGATTTTACCTTTGTAAGAGGGGATATTTCCGACAAGGCGTTTATCGATGATCTGTTTGACAAATATCATTTCGATATCGTGGTCAACCTGGCGGCTCAGGCCGGCGTGCGTTATTCGATCGATCATCCCGATGTCTACATCGAAAGCAATGTCATCGGCTTCTTCAATATTCTGGAAGCCGTGCGCAATCATCCGGTCGAACATCTGATCTATGCCTCTTCTTCTTCCGTCTACGGCGGCAACACCAAGGTGCCTTTCTCAACGGAAGACAAGGTCGATCATCCGGTTTCCTTATATGCGGCAACCAAGAAGACCAATGAGCTGATGGCGTATACCTATACCCATCTGTTTGGCATCAAATCCACCGGACTTCGTTTCTTTACGGTCTATGGACCGGCCGGACGTCCGGATATGGCCTATTTCTCATTCACGAAAAAACTGTTAAATGGCGAAAAGATCAGGATCTTCAATTACGGCAAATGCGAGAGAGACTTTACCTACATCGATGATATCGTCGAAGGGATCCGCCGCATCATGGAAAAAGGACCGAAGGAAGACTACAATCTCTACAATATCGGCAACCACCATCCGGAAAACCTCATGGATTTCGTCTATACCCTGGGGGATTGTTTGAAGAAAGAGGGACTTCTGAGTGAAGACTTCGACATGGATGCCCATATGGAACTGGTGGAGATGCAGCCCGGCGATGTGGCAGTCACCTATGCCGATACGGCGCCTTTAAGGAGCGATTACGGTTTCCAGCCGAATACCTCCCTGAAGGATGGCTTGTCTTCTTTTGCCAAATGGTACAAGGACCATTACGTTAAGTAATGGTTTTTTAATATAATAAAAGGATGAAGAAGATTCAGCCGTGGCAGAATAAATTCTATTCCAAGATCATTTCCAGAGGCCGGGGATACTACCAGCTGGGCTATGTCCACGATATGCACTATACCGATCAGGACATCTCGGCCAGGGTCGGCGGTCAGTATTTTTATAATGTCAATATTCACCTCAATGAAAACGGAAAGATCTTAAGCATGTACTGTGACTGTCCTTTTGCCAGGGATGGCAACAACTGCAAGCACGAGGCGGCTTTATTATTTGCCTATGAGGCCAGATCGGAAAGCGAGGCCAGGGAAAACAAGAAGCTTTCCCTCCGTGTGAAGCCTTTTGAAAAGGATTTTGCCGGAAAGCACTACTATTACGATTTAAACAGGATCACCGAGAACCTCGTCTTCAATAAGGACAAGGTGGAGAAGGCCAAACGGCTCATTGAGAATAAGCAGATTATCCTGAAGGACATCGGCACCTGTTATCTGGGTGAGGATGAGCGCCAGGCGTTATTTGCCGAGGTCGGCTTCAAGGGCTCCTATGGGGAAGATCAGGCTTATGTCTATATCTATAAGGACCGCGTGGATTCTTATGGCTGCCAGGGCAGCGACTGTCATAGGACCAGCTATGTCAGCCGTTTCTATAATTATTTCGGCCAAAGCAGGAACGAAGAGCTTTGTGAACATGTGATCGCCGCTTTCCTGTTTTTAGGCGAGCATATCCTGAATTACGATCCGGGGGATATGACCGATCGGGCTTCCATGGCTTTCCTGGACCGCTTTTCACTTGGCGGCGGTATCGTTCAAAAAGACGAGACAGCTGAGAAAAAGCCGCTCGTAAAGCTTCAGCCCAAGCTGGACTATAACGGCAAGGGCATCCTGAAACTGGGCTTTCGCATCGGCAATGACAAGTATTACGTCGTCAAGGATTTTAAAGAACTTTGTGAGAAATACCAGAAGGAAGCAGTCCTGGTTTTAGGCGTGAAGAGCGCCCTGGATTTTTCCCGCCTTGATTTTGATGATTCCTCCAAGGTCTATTACGACTTTATCAATGAGACCCTGAAGGAAGAAGAAACGCGAACGCAGCTTATGTACAATGACTATACAAATCAGAGGATCTTCGCGGTTGACCGGGATATCCTTTTATATGGCAAACGGCTGGATGAATTCTATGAGCTGGTCAAGGACCGCAGTGTGGAGATGCACGACCGCTCAGGCAGAGGAAGCGGCATCCGCAATATCGGATTTGCCGACGGCCAGCCCAGGACGGCGCTTACGATCAGCGAACGCAGCGATATGAACGGCTTTGCCGGGGTCAGCGTCTATGGGCAGCTGCCGGAGCTGATCATGGGAGCAGCCTATGGCTATTTCCTGAAGGACGATACCCTGTATCGGACGTCATCTGCGTATGCGCAGATGATCGCTTCGATGAAGCAGGATATGGAGAAGGAAGATCTTTCCCTGCATATCGGCAAGAAGCAGCTGAGCCGTTTCTATCATCACGTCTTGCCAAAGCTCAGGGAAGAATTCGAGGTCTTCGAAGACAATAAGGAACACTACGAATCAAGGATCCCGCCGAAACCTTCTTTTTCCTTCTATTTTGATGTCAGTGAGGGACTGATCTTATGCAAGGCCTTAGTTGCCTATGGCGAGAAGGAATACTTCCTGTATGACGGCAAACACGATGCGATGCGCGACTATATTTCGGAGAAAGAGGCGTATGAACTCATATCCGGTATTTTTCACGACCGCAGTGACAACGGCGACTTCTTTGTGGAAGCGGGTGATGACCTGGTCTTTGAGATCATCGAAGAACTTTTGCCTTCCTTAATGAAGATCGGCGAGGTCCATTCGACCAAGGCTTTTGACCGTCTCAAGGTCAAGCGTTCGGCCAATGTTTCCGTCGGCGTCAGGATCGACAACGGCCTTTTACAGCTGGATGTTCAATCGGAAGACATCGACAGGGAGGAACTGGCGGCGATCATCACCAGTTACCGTTTAAAGAAGAAATACCATCGTTTAAAGAGCGGTGAACTCATCCGCATGGATGATGAAAATATAGAGGCTTTGGATGAGATACTGCAGGATATGGGCATCTCCTTGAAAGATTTTGTGAAAGGCAAAATGCATCTGCCGGCTTATCGGGCTTTATATCTGGACAAGATCTTAGAGGCCAATGAGTCGATCTACGATGAGCGGGATGCCTATTTCACAAAGCTGGTCGATGATTTTAAGAACATCAGGGAATCCGAGGATAAGGTACCGGAGTCTCTGGAAGAAATCATGCGTCCTTACCAGAAGTATGGCTTCCAATGGCTCAAGACTCTTTCCCGTTTCGGCTTTGGCGGCATTCTGGCCGACGAGATGGGTTTAGGCAAGACGATCCAGGTCCTTTCTCTGCTGCTGGATAATAAGGACAGGGAAGGCGGCACCTCTCTGGTGGTCTGCCCGGCGTCCCTAGTCTATAACTGGCTTTCCGAAGTGAAGCGTTTTACGCCGGAATTAAAGGCGTCGGCGGTTGCCGGCAGCCAGAAGGAAAGGGCACAGGTGATTTCGGCGTGGGAGGAAAACGACATTCTGATCACTTCCTATGATCTTCTGAAGCGGGACATCGATCTTTATGAAGACAAGGTCTTCGCTTTTGAGATCCTGGATGAGGCCCAATACATCAAGACCTACACGACGGCCAATGCCAAGTCCTGCAAGGCGATCCGTGCCAAGGGACGTTTCGCTTTGACCGGTACGCCGATCGAAAACAATCTCAGCGAGCTTTGGAGCATCTTCGATTTCCTGATGCCGGGTTTCTTATACCGCTACGAGGAATTCAAGGATGAATTTGAAACGCGTATCGTAAAAGAAGAAGACCAGCAGGTGATGGAGCGATTGAAGAATATGATCGCACCGTTCATCTTACGCAGGAAGAAGGCCGATGTCTTATCGGATCTGCCGGATAAGATCGAGGAGACGATCAAGGTGAAGATGGAAGAAAAGCAGCGCCGTCTTTATGACTCACAGGTTTTAAAGATCTCCAATATCGTCGGTGAAGACGAGACGGGCTACGAGAGAAACAAGATCGCCGTATTGGCCGAGCTCATGAAGCTCAGGCAGATCTGTTGCGAACCTTCTTTGATCTACGATGACTTCGACGGGGAAAGCGCCAAGTCTCTGGCTTGCATGGAGATGGTCCGAAATGCCATCGAGGAAGGCCACAAGATCCTTTTATTCTCCCAGTTTACGTCGATGCTGGAGATCATCGAAGAAGATCTTAAGAAGGAAGGCATCCGCTATTACAAGATCGAAGGCAAGACGAAGAAGGAAGACCGCCTGGCCTATGTCGAGGCTTTCAATGAAGATGATGTGCCGTTATTCCTGATTTCCCTGAAGGCGGGCGGAACCGGCTTGAACCTGACCGGTGCCGACATCGTCATTCACTACGACCCGTGGTGGAACCTGGCTGCCCAGAATCAGGCGACCGACAGGGCCCACCGCATCGGTCAGAAGAAGGTGGTGACGGTCTACAAGATCATTGCCCAGGATACGATCGAAGAGAAGATCGTGGATCTGCAGGAGAAGAAAATGCAGCTGGCGGATTCGATCCTTTCGACCGATTCGGTCTCTCTGGCATCTTTGGGCAGAGATGAATTGCTGGCCTTATTGAAATAATGAACATTTTACTGGATAGATTTTTGCGGGCAGGGTATCATATAGATGTCCGAAAAATTCGAATATCAGAGGAGAAAAAAATGATGATTAAAAAACCGGTCGTATTAGTAGTAATGGACGGCGTAGGCTGGACAGAAAAAGACAACGGCAATGCCGTTTTACATGCCTATAAGCCTCAGCTCGATGAATTGATGAACAAGTGGCCACACAGGACCATCAAGGCCAGCGGTGTTGCCGTCGGTCTGCCTTCCGATTCCGATATGGGTAACTCGGAAGTCGGTCATAATGCCTTAGGTTGTGGCCAGATCTATTCGCAGGGTGCCAAACTCGTCAACGAGTCCATCGAAAGCGGCAAGATCTATGAATCCGATGCCTGGAAGGGTGCTACGGGTTTTGTCAAAGAGCATAACGGCAAGCTGCACTTCATCGGCTTACTGTCTGACGGCAATGTCCATTCGCATATCTCACACCTGATCGCTATGTTGAAGAGATCCAAGGAAGAGGGAATCAAGGAAGTCAGAGTCCACATCCTGCTGGATGGCCGTGACGTTCCGGAAACCAGTGCTCTTCAGTACGTCGATCAGCTGGAAAATGTATTAAATGAACTGAACGACGGCAATTTCCACGCCTGCATCGCCAGCGGCGGCGGCAGAATGTCGATCACCATGGACCGCTACGAAGCAGACTGGTCAATGGTTGAAAAGGGCTGGCACATCCATGTCATGGGTGACGGCAGAAGCTTCGCATCCGCTAAAGAAGCGATCGAGACCCTGCGTCAGGAAGGCGGTTATACCGACCAGTATCTGCCGGGCTTCGTGATCGCCAAGGACGGCGCTCCGGTCGGCACGATTGATGATGGCGATTCCGTTATCCTTTACAATTTCCGTGGCGACCGTGCTGTGGAAATCTCCAAGGCTTTCGACTATATGAACAAGGGCTTCGATGCCTTCGAAATGCCGAAGAAGCCAAACGTCTACTATGCCGGCATGTTACAGTACGACGGCGACCTCAAGCTGCCTGATCACTTCCTGGTTGAACCGCCGCACATTGAACACACGATGTCCGAATTCCTGGTCAATCAGGGCATCCGTTCCTACGCCTGCTCAGAGACGCAGAAATTCGGTCATATGAC
>CADAHV010000008.1:0-19374 GCA_902787775.1 uncultured Erysipelotrichaceae bacterium
TGATGATGTTCATGTTCTTCTTCCTCATCATCAAATTCCGGAACGATATCGCCGCCGGAAACGATGATGTTCATCACTTCTTCAATCGGCATCTCGGTAATCGGTTCTTCAACGATTTCCGCATCTTCATTGAGTTCTCTTACGATTTCCTTGGCCTTTTCAATTGTCTCTTCATCAGCGACATCGGTATGGGAAAGGATGATTGCATTGGCTGCTGCGACCTGGTCATTGAAGTATTCCTTGAAATTGATGTGATACTTGCGGCAGGTCTTGACATCGACGATGCAGATATGGGAAACGATACGGAAATCCGGATCGCCCTTGACGACGTTGATGATCTCGGAGAGCTTGCCGACACCCGATGGTTCAATCAGCAGATCAGTTACGCCCATCTCTTCGATCTCTTCCAAGGCGTCTTCAAAATCACCCTGTAAGGAACAGCAGATACAGCCGTTATTGATCTCGCGGATATTGAGTGACTTGTCGAAGAAAGCGCCGTCGACACCGACTTCGCCGAATTCGTTCTCCAGCAGCATCACTTTTTCAAATTTCTTTTCACTTAACAGTTTCTGAATAAAGGTCGTCTTGCCGGCACCTAAGAAGCCGGAAACGATATACACATTGATCATAATAATTACCTCACCTTCTCAAATACTATTTCATCGTAGCCGGTTTCTTCATCGAAAACCCGGCTTGCCGTGTATTGTTCCAACACGCCTAAGACCAATTCGCAGGTGGTATTGACCAGGCAGCCGTTTTTTAGATGACCGCCATAGACTTTGCCCTTTTCATCGGCCAGGCTGATGTGTATGTGGCTTTTTCCTGCTGCAATCGTTCCCGTCAAAGAAACGATCTCCAGATCCTCCTTGATTTCCAGCACTTCCGTTGCGCCGGCCAGGCGGATCTGCGCTTCGTACAAGCAGCCCACTCCTGAAAGGATGACCGCACAGCCGACTTCGTTTTTAAGGCAGATCTCTTCGATCGACGCCTTTAAATCAGCGCCTTTTTTAAGTCTTACGGCCAATTCTTTCATAACCTATATTTTACCATTTCTGTAAAGACTCTGATAAGCAAAATACAACGCTCCTCTTTCTGCTTCACAAGAAAGAAGGGGTCCCTTTGGATCCCTTTAGTAAGAACGATTCGATTTTACTTATGCCGCCTTGGAAGCCTTGACCTTAGAAAGGTCAGGATCTTCATAGACCGGCATCTTCTTTCCGGTTTTAACCGAGAACATCACGGCAGCGTACGGTGCCAGGTCAATGGAAATTGAATTCGGCAGACCGTGTGACTTGATCTTGCGCGAACGGATCGGCTTGAAGTTGCACATATTGCAGCCGTTGTAGATATCCTTTTCCGAATTGATCACCTCGGTGTAGACACCGCGGTAAGGAACGCCGATGCGGTAGTTGGTATAAGAGATCGGCTTCATGTTTAGAACGATCAGGAAGCAGAAATCTTCCCCATAGCGGGCATAGACATAGACCGACTGTTTATAGTTGTCCGCATCGATCCAGCGGAAGGAAGTCGGATCATAGTCATAGGAATAGAAGACCTTATAGGACTTGTAGATCTGACACAGATCGCGGAAATAACGGTTGAAGGAGTCGTGTGCCGGATAATTCAGTAAATCCCAGTCCAGACCCCTGGTCTCGTCAAATTCGCGGTACATCGCAATATCATTGCCCAAGAAGTTGAGCTTCTTGCCCGGGTGGGTAAACATGTATAAGAAGAGGTTTCGGCATTGTGCAAACTGCGTCTCATAGTTGCCCCACATCTTATCGACGATGGTCTTCTTGGAATGGACGACTTCATCGTGCGATAAAGGCAGGATGAACTTCTCCGAATAGAAGTAAGCCATCGAGAATGTCAGCATGTTGTGGTGATACTGGCGGAATTCCGGATCCATCATGTAATACTTGAGGGTATCGTTCATCCAGCCCAAGTCCCACTTATAGTCAAAGCCCAGGCCATCATACTCGGTCGGCACCGTGACTTTCGGATAATCGGTCGAATCTTCGGCGATCAGTAAGACATCTGGATGTTCATGCTTCAACGTGTAATTGAAGCGTTTGACAAAGGATAAGCCGTTGCTGTTTTCGCCGATGTTCTTGTTGCCGTCATAGAAGATGATGTTGGAGACCGCATCCATTCTTAAACCGTCGAAATGATACAGATTGATGAAGAAGTTGGCCGAAGACATCAGATAGGAGATGACCGGACCCGCTCCCATATCAAACTGATAGGAACCCCATTGCGATCTGGCAAGTTTAGGATCCGTATACTCGTAGCAGGCCTGCCCGTCAAATTGGCGTAAGCCAAACTCGTCGGTTGCGAAGTGGACATAGGCAACGTCCAGGATAACACCGATGCCGTTGAGATGGCATTCATTGACAAAATCCATCAGATCCCAAGGTGTGCCATAGCGGCTGGTCGCCGAGAAGAAACCGGTGGCCTGATAGCCCCAGGAACCGTCAAACGGATGTTCGACGATCGGCATCATCTCGATATGGGTATAGCCCATATGTTTGACATAAGGGATCAGCTCTTCCTTGAGTTCCCGATAGGTCGTCAGACGTCCTTCGTGTTTAAAGCCGTTGACGTGGATCTCATAGATATTCAAAGGATTGCCGTAAGAGAAATTGCGCTTTGCCATGTATTCATCATCGGTAAAGCGATACTGGCTTAAGTCATACATGACCGAGGCATTGTCCGGTCTTCTTTCCGAATAGAAGGCATACGGATCGGACTTGTAGACGATCTTGCCGTCCGCACCGGTGATGCGGTAACGATAGGAATAGATACATTCACAATGCTCGATGATCAGATGCCAGATGCCGCGGTTATCCACCTTCTCAAATTCATAGAAGACTTTGAAGTCGTCCCTCGACATGAATACTTCGACTTTTCTGGCATGGGGAGCCCAGACATAAAACTCGACGCCATCGCCGAGTTTGTGAGCGCCCATGTACCTGTAAGCCTGTGTATCCAGACCGGAAAAGAAATAATCCAGGTTCATGCTGCTAATACCTTTCTGTATAGATTCTCATATTCTCTGGCAGATCTCTCAAAGGAGACATCGGTCTTCATCGCATTGCGGACCAACATCTTCCATCTGTCAGGGAACTCATAGTATTGTGTGTAGGCATAATTGAAGACTCTTTCAAAGTCGTGTACGGAATACGGACCGAAAGAGAATCCATTGCCGGTGTTTTCATATTCATTGAGCGGAATGACCGTATCCTTCAAACCACCGGTCTCTCTGACCAACGGCAAGGTGCCATAGCGCATCGCAATCAGCTGTGAGATACCGCACGGTTCAAATAAAGACGGCATTGCCAACATATCCAGACCGGCATACATGCGGTGTGCCAGGCCTTCGTTATAGCCGCAGTAATAGACAAAGCGGCCTTTGTTTTCATTCTCCAGCATCTTGAAGGAATACTCGTGTTTGGATTCCCCGGTTCCCAGGACGGCAACCTGCACATCCTGATGAAGGATGTTCTGCATCGCCCCTAAGAAGATATCGGCGCCCTTCTGGAAGGTCAGACGCGATACCATGCCGAATAAAAGCGTATCCGGTTTTTCCTCTAAGCCAAGCTGCTTCTGCAAAGCGATCTTATTGGCTTTCTTGCCGGAAATGTAATTGCGCAAAGAGTAAGGCTTATCGATCGCCTTATCGTTTGCCGGATTGAAGGAATCGGTGTCGATGCCGTTGACGATGCCATAGAGATCCTTTGCCCGATAACGCAGTATGACATCGAGTTTGGAACCAAACTCCGGTGTCTGAATCTCTTTGGCGTAGGTCTTGGAGACCGTCGTCACAAAATCGGCGTAGACGATACCGATCTTCATGAAGTTGCAGTAATCATTGAAACGAAGATCGCCGTTCTCATAATAGCGATAATCAAATGCCAGATAATCAAAGAGCACCTGTTTGTCGTATTCGCCCTGGTATGCCAGATTATGGATTGTCAGGATGTGCTTGATGTTGCGGATCTTCTCGATCGCGCTGTATCTGACCTTGCATAAAGCCGGCAAAACGGCCGCATGATAGTCATGCTCATGGCAGATATCAGGATAATAATCCATCTTGATCATCATCTCGACAACCGCAACGTTATAGAAAGAGAACCGGGCGGCGTCATCGGCATAGCCGTACACGCCGTCGCGGTTAAAGTATGTGTCATTTTCAATGAAGAGATACTCGACACCCTCATTGACATAGGAGTAGATGTTTGCTTCTTCATTGATAAAACCACTATGAACGTAGATATGATCGAGATACTTCATCCCCTCATAGTATTCTTCCTTGATGGTCTTAAACATCGGCATCACGACTCGAACTTCGAACTCACTCGAATCCAGAGCCTTTGGCAGCGCGTAAACGACATCTGCCAGGCCGCCTGTCTTGACAAACGGCAGTGATTCAAAAGAAACAAACAGTACTTTGGTCATTAGATACGGTCTCCTCGCTTGATGTAGATCGGTTCTTCTTTGGTACCCTTGAGATCCTTGATGTGGGTGACGATGGACAGTCTGTCTACGACACCGTTTTCCAGGGTGACATTCTTGTCGATCAGGGTATCCGGAAGGATGACGGAGTCTTTGACGACTGCACCCTCCTTGATGACGACATTACGTCCGATGACGGAATTGATGACCGTACCTTCGATCTGGCAGCCATTGGCTACGATCGAACCGGTTACTTTGGCACCCTTCTTGTATAAAGTCGGGCAGGAGTCATTGGTCATTGTGTAGATCGGCCAGTCGTCGTTGATGAGCTTCAGCATTTCTTTTTCGTTCTTGATCTCCATGTTGGCATCGTAGTAAGCCTTCAAAGTGGAGATGCAGGCAACATAGCCCTTATGCTGGTAAGCGCCGACCTTCATCGCTCTGACGACATCGGAGATGATATCGGAGAGAGAGTAGAGGCTGGAAGTCGAAGTTGCTTCGTCGACCAGCTGCTTGAATGTTAAGGTCGACATGACATAAGTCTCTAAGGAAACATTGGCTTTCTTGCCCTTGCCGCGGTTCTTGTGGATCTCGGTGACTCTCTTGTTGTCATCGAGTGTCAGAATATCGCCCATCAGATAACGCCAGTCGGCATTGCTGGTGTTGTGGTATAAGACAGTGATGTCGTTCTTGGACTTGATGTGGTAATCGAGCATCTCGTTGAAATCCTGTTTGAAGATGAAATGAGACGGAGCGATGACCACATATGCCGGATTTTCGACATCGATGAATTCCATATAGGTCTTAAAGGCCTGCGTATCGACGTTGAACAGCTCGTTGTTCTGATAGTTGACATCGCCATGTAAGAGCTGAATCTTTCCTCTCTTGGAGTTGAGATTGTAGCTGGTGTGAGCGATATGTTCCACCGTGGAACGCGGTCTGTTCTTGATGAAGACCTTGATGCTTTCAATACCGGAGTTGGTGAAGTTTGAAAGCATGAAGTCGATGACTCTGTATCTTCCTAAGATGGATGTGGCAGAGATCGGACGGAAGTCCTCCAAGCCTCTGACATGGACATAAGAAGGTTCGAAATTCAGGATACCTAAAACTTTACTCATGATTTTCACCTGCCTTTGCGATTAGGGCTTTTGATACAAGCAAGATCTCATCGGAGTCCTTCTTGCCAAGCTTCATGCCATCCGGAATTCTCACATCATCTGCCACCAGACAGCGGGTCAGTTTGGCGCCCTTACCAACGACAGCGTTGTTCATGATGACGGAATCGGTGACTTTGGCACCTTCGGCAACTTCAGCACCGGAGAAGATGACGGAATGAGTCACTTCACCGTTGACAATCGCGCCCTGGGTGATGAAAGCTTCATCGATCTTGGCATTTTCACCGATGCACTGCGGCGTAGCCGAAGCATCGTCTGTATAGATCTTCCAATCCGGATCGAAGAGGTCCAGACCGGAATTGTCGGAAAGCAGATCCATATTGGCTTCCCAGAGGGAAGATACGGTACCGACATCCTTCCAGTAACCCTTGAAGCGGTAAGCCTGCAGCTTCAGGTTATTGTTCAGATAATTCGGAATCAGGTTCTTACCGAAGTCGTGAGCGGAATTCGGATCCTTGGCATCTTCCTTCAAGAACTTCTTGAGTGTCTTGTAAGAGAAGATGTAAACACCCATGGATGCCAGATTGGATTTTGGCTGTTTTGGTTTTTCTTCGAATTCGACGATACGGTCAGTGGAATCGGTATTCATGATACCGAAACGGCTGGCTTCCTTCATCGGAACTTCGATGACGGCGATGGTTGCTTCGGCACCGGTCTCCTGGTGGACTTTTAACATCTTGTCGTAGTCCATCTTGTAGATGTGATCACCGGAAAGCACCAGAACATAGTCAGCATCTTCCTGATCGAGGAAGTCCAGGTTCTGATAGATGGCGTCTGCGGTACCGGCATACAAGCCTAAACCGGTCTCATCCTTTTCACGCGGAGAAAGGACATAGACACCACCACCCTTGGAATCAAGGCCCCAGGTAGAACTTCTTGCAGAATAAGAGGACAAGAGAATGGACTCGTACTGAACAAGAACACCTACCGTCGAAATGTGCGAATTTGCACAGTTGGAAAGCGCAAAGTCGATGATGCGATACTTACCGCCAAAGTGGACAGCCGGCTTTGCGACCTTTTTGGTCAGGTCAAAAAGACGGGATCCCCTTCCTCCGGCAAGTATCATCGCTACCATATTATTCTTTTTCATGATTAATAATACCCCTCGTTATTAACACTTAACTACATTATACATCATTCATTCTCACATATCACGATGGAATACGGCGATACATCAACAAGGGTACCCCTGCTGTCACGTGTCCTTTCGTTGGCAAAAATGATCCGCCTTTCAAAGCCGTCATCATACAGGATGTCCTCACTTCCCGGATTGATGAAAATCGTCAGATTGTCGATACGGTAGATCAAAGCACCGTAGTAACTTTCAAAACCGATAAAGGCTTGTTCATCACAAAAGCAGTCATACTTTTGCCGAATCGCGATGAGTTCTTTCAGGTACCTCACGGTATCATCCATCAGTTCGCGGCGGTCCCAGTTGAAGCGGTTGATCAGGTCACCGGAATTATAGGAATTCTTGGTGCCGTTCTTGCTTCGAAGGAACTCTTCCCCGGAATGGATGAACGGGATGCCCTTGGCGATCATCACCAATCCCATCGCCAGTCTTGCCCGGCGGCGGTTGATGGCCTTTTCGTCTTCCGACTTGTAGATCAGCATCCTGTCATAGAAAGTATAGTCATCGTGGCATTCCACGTAATTGATCGAATGTTCTTCACTCAGATAATTTGGATCGGCCCTTAAGCAGCGGCAGACGTCCTCGTCGATCAGGGTATTGCCGGAAACGTAGTGGATCATCGTGTCTCGGAAATAGTCGTTGAACATGGCGACATGATCCATCTGATCGGCATTGTTGATGGAAGCCCTTCTCCACTCCGGCAAAACATCGCCCATGTTCCAGCCTTCGCCATAGACCATGAAGTCTTCTTTCTCTTGCCTCAAGGTCTCAAAGATTTCGTTGACCGTTTTGATATCGGAAATGCCCATCAGGTCCATGCGGATGCCGTCGATATCAAAGAGCTTCAGATAGCGTTCCACCATCTCAATGATGTATGCCCTGACAAAGGGATCTTCCGACTTGATCTCATTGCCGCAGAAAGTGCCTTCCGCCAGTTTGCCGTTTTCCTTATAGCGGTAGCAGCGCCCCTTTAACATCTTTCCCAGATCAAATTCCTTATAGCGGTAGACGTGATTGAAGACTACATCCAAAACCACCCGAATTCCCGCCTTGTGACAGGCATTGACCGCCATGCGAAGTTCATTGACATAGGCGTATGGATTTTCTTTGTCAAAGACATAGTCGTCCTTGACGTAGTTATAAGCCTGCGGATTATAACCCCAGTTGTAATGACTCTTGTCGTAGTTGAAATCAAAGACCGGCATCAACTGCACATGGCTGATCCCCAGTTCCTTCAGATAGTCCAGACCGATTGACTTGCCGTTTTTCCCTTTTAAGCCGCTTTCGGTGAAAGCCAAAAACATCCCTTTGTACTTGCCGGGATAGGTCTCATCAAAAGAGAAGTCATGGACGGAACACTCATAGATCACCGGCGCTTTGACTTTAGCCGGCGTGAAAGTTTCACTAATAAACCGTCTGGTGTCCAATACATAAGACTTGCCATCTCTGCTTAAATAGGCAAAGGGATCGGCAAAACGTGTCTTCTTATCGCCGATGTAGTAATAACGGGATAAAATCAGATCGCCCAATAAACGCAATTCAAAACAAAAACCCCGGCGCAGCATCGGATAAACGGCACCATCCACGCAGACATCCATGGTTTTGTAGTCCGGCGCAAATACGCGAAAAAGCGTGCTTTCTTGATGGTAAAAACTGCCCAGGGCCTTTATGTTAAAATCTTCTTCACAATACTCAATCATAACGGTAATCTTCTAATCGGTTTTTTGCTTCCAGAGAATCGATGATTCCCTGAACGATCTTTTCGATGCGGGAGTTCTTGGAATAATCCGCCTTGACAAAGAATGTCGCCCGCTTGTCGGCATAGAGCTGTTGAGCCCGGTTGCGCTTGGAATCATCGCCGAAGACGGCAATCGTCGTACCGCCGTTTTGCTGGACGACCTTCATGCTTGGGACATCGGTCGATCCGTCACCGAAATAGACCATATTTTCCAAAGGAATATACTTTTCCGATTCCGGTGTCGAAGAGTTGAGATCTTCGTCATTGGTCTCGGTCAATACGCCCTTGTTGATTCTGAATAAGTACTGGGTCTTCATCGTGTAATTGACCACTCTGGAAGGCCATAAGATCTTTCCTGATTCGTCGTAAGCATAGGTACAGGCGTAGATCTTCTTGAAATGCTTGGCAATCGAAGTGCCCTTGATGATGTCGGTCAGGCCGGAAGAAATGATGTAGTGCTCCACATTGACATGGTGGCTTTTGCCATACTCGTTGATCCGCTCAAACCAGGAAGAGACACCCTTGTAGAGTTTGACGTACTGTCCTTCTTCCAATAACTGTTTTTGGGTCAGCTCAGGATTTTTTGCCATCATCAGATACATGTACGATAAGATGCCGTCACAGTTGTGCTTATGAGAAAAGACACCGCATTCCTCCCAGAACTTTGCGGGATCCTCATATCCTAAAGACTGGATATAATGAAACTCCTGCATGTCCTTCGGCGACAGTGTCTTATCAAAGTCATAGATGAGTGCCAGTTTGATATTTTTCATACACAAACATTATAACAAAACAGAAGACATCAGTCTTCTATTTCGTTAAGATTGCGTATGGCTTCGATGTAGATCTCCACCTGTTTTTTGAAGTGCTCGAGATTGAGTCTCTCGTTGGCATCGTGGATGTGATTGTCTTCGCCCGCAAACTCGCAGCCAAAGGCGATGCAGTTGTGGATGGCCTTGGCATAAGTGCCGCCGCCGATCGCTTCCATTTCGCTTTCATGATCACCCGTCACATCCTCGTAAGCCTTCTTGAGTGCCTTGATCATCGGCGTGTCGATGTCAAAATACAACGGCTCAACCTTGGAACGGACTTCGACTTTATTGTCTTCATCGTCGATCTGCATCAGTTCCTCAACGGCTTTTGTATTGGACATGACCGGGAAGCGCATATCCAGAGAAACCCGGATATCACTGCCCTCTTTTTTCATGACACCGAAGTTGATCGAAGTATTGGAAACCTTGTCTTCGATCTTTTCAAAACCCAGAAGCTCGCCATGCAAAGTCAAGGCAAAATTCCTGTGGAACCATTTGACAAAAGAATCTTCAAAACCTGCTTCGTATAAACCTTCCATCAGATAGCTGAAGGCGTTCTTGCCAAGATCCGGCGTGGAGGCATGGGCTGCCTTGCCATAGACGGTGATCGAGATGACATCACTCTCTTCCAGATCGAAAGTCAATCCGTTGTCATAGATATAAGCCTTCAATTTTTCGACATCAAAGCTTCCGTTCGGCAAAACCGCAGAAACTTTCTTGCAGACGACATTGGAAGCTTCGCCACCCCTGATGTCGATGATCTTGGTGCTGTGGCCGACGATACTGCCGCCATACATGCCCTTCTCGGCATAGATGCCCGGGAAGCCGCCGTCCGGTGTGAAGCCATAATCGATGTGACCGTGCTTCTCCACGTAGTGGCGGATACAAGCCGAACCGGTCTCCTCGTTGCAGCCTAAGATCAGACGAACTCTCTTTTTGAACTTGTAGCCTTCATCGATCAGATACTTGAGGGCATACATCGAGGCAACTGCCGCACCCTTATCATCGGAGACGCCGCGGCCAAAGACGTAGCCGTCTTTTTCGATCATCGTGAAAGGATCGCTGTCCCAGCCTTCCCCGGCCGGTACGATATCCAGATGGGCTAAAATGCCGATGATCTTATCGCCCTGACCGACTTCGCCAAAACCGGCGTAGTAGTCGACATTGTTTGGCCGCAAACCCTTTTCTTCCATCAGCGCCAAAGCCTTATCCAAAACCTTGCGGTTGGTCGAGCCAAACGGTGCTTCATCATTACAATAAACCGAATTGAAGGATACCAGTTCCTTCAAATCGCTTTTCATATTTTCAAAGTTTTCTTCAATAAACTTTTTGACTTCCATACTTTCCTCCTAGAGGATCAGTCCGACCGGACAGTGATCCGAACCCATGATCTCGTTATAGATCAGGGAATCCTTGACATCCTTCATCAAGCGTCTTGAAACAACGAAATAGTCGATGCGCCAGCCGGCATCCCTCTCCCTGGCTCTGGTCCGATAGGACCACCAGGAATACTTGACCTTTTCCGGATACAGTTCACGGAAGCTGTCCGCAAAGCCAGCATCCAGCAATTCGTTGAACTTGCCTCTCTCCTCATCGGAGAAACCGGCCGAGAAGTGATTGTCATCCGGATTCTTCAGATCGATCTCGTTATGGGCGACATTGAGATCACCGGTATAGATGACCGGCTTAATCTTATCAAGCTTCATCAGATGGGCCCTGAGATCATCTTCCCAATGCATGCGGTAGTCGATGCGCTTTAAGCCATCCTTGGAGTTTGGCACATAGGCACAGACAAAGAAGAAGTCCTCATATTCCAGGGTGATGACCCGTCCTTCCTTGGGATGGTCTTCTCCTTCGATGTCATAGATGACGTTGAGCGGTTTCTTCTTGGTCAGGACCATCGTTCCCGAATAACCCTTCTTTTCCGCCGAATTCATATAGCGAAGATAGCCGTCAAAGTTGAACTCCATCTGTTCTTCCTGCATCTTGGTTTCCTGAAAAGCCATGATGTCAGGATCTTCGGCTGCAATAAAAGGCAGCAGCGTGTCCTTGGACATGACCGCCCGCAAGCCGTTGACATTCCAGCTGATCAGCTTCATAGCTTCACCGTCTTTCTTCTCAAGAACTGTGCTTCTTCATCGTTGAGATACGGCAATAGGGTCTGATAGACTTTTTCGTGATAATCGTTGATCAAATTGATCGTCTTTTCATCAAGATACTGCTTGTCGATCAGGTTCAGATCAAACGGAACCATCGTCAGCGTCTCAAAGCGCAGGAACTGGCCATACTCATTGGCTTCATCCTTGACGCATAAAATCATGTTTTCACAGCGGATGCCGTACTTGCCTTCAAAATAGACACCCGGTTCATCTGAACAGACCATGCCCGGCTTTAACGGCGCCAGTTCGCTTCCCGCATCGGTATGACCCCAGCGGATGTTTGGCGGTGCCTCATGGACAGCCAACATATAGCCAACCCCATGGCCCGTGCCGCAGCGATAATCGACGCCCTGTTCCCAGAGATCTTTTCTCGCCAGGATGTCCAATTGATTTCCGTTCATGCCCTGCAAGAACTTGACCGAACTTAAATTGAACATGGACTTTAAGACCAATGTGAAATACTTCTTAATCTCATCGCTCACTTCGCCCAGGGCGACCGTGCGGGTGATGTCGGTCGTGCCTTCGTAGTACTGACCGCCCGTATCGAATAAGAGGATGCCCTTGTTATCCAGCATCGCCGCCTTATCCTTCAAAGGATAGTAGTGCATCTGCGCGGCGTTTTCATTGTAGGCAACGATCGAACCGAAGCTCAGATCATAGGCCTTGTAGTTGACGCGGAAGGAATCGATCATCATCGCCGCCTCGTATTCGGAAATCCTGGATTTATCGATGTTCTCCAGCCACATCAGGAAACGGACAACCGCCACACCGTCGTAGATGTGGGCCATTCTCAAATTCTCCTGTTCGACCGGATTCTTGATCGCCTTCATATCCTCGATGATCGAACGCATGTTGTAGATCTTGTTGCCTCTGCCTTTGATGCGAAGATAAGACTCGTAATTGACCTTATTCTCATCGATCAGGATGGAAGCGTTGCGGATATTCTTCAAAAAGGTGTAATAGGAGTTGTAAGGACGGATGATGATGCCGTCATCATATAATTTTTCAAGCAGCTCGCTGTCAAAGCGGCTGACATCGCAAAACAGGTAGACTTCCCCACCCATGATGACCATGTAGGAAAGAAAGACCGGCGTGTGGACGATGTCGTTGCTGCGCAGATTCAGCAGGTAAGCGATCGACTCCAGATTGTTGACGATGTGAACGCGGTCGGCCAAGACATAGCGGATCATTTCGATCTTCTTCTTGCGGGAAAGACCGGTATAGCGGTTTTCCAGCTGCCAGATCGGATCATGAGAAAGCGGCGGTCTGTTTTCGATCAGGTCGGAATAGATATCGACACTCTTGATCGAAATGCCCTGTTTTGTCAAAGCCTTGGCAAATTTGACACTGGTCCTCTTGCCATCCAGGCCGACAACCTTATCGCCGTAATTCTTCTTGAGAAACGTGGCCGGATCCATGGCACCTTCCGTGCCCAGTTTCACCACTTTCACCCCGTTTGGCAGACATTGCTTGTCCGCCTGGACGTGATAGCGGCCATCGACAAAAATGTAAGTGTCTTCCCTTGTCACCAGCAGCGTGGCCAATGAACCGGAGAAGCCCGAGAAGTAACTGATCGTCCTGAAATGCTCAGGAACATACTCTGACATATGGTAATCGGAAGTGTTCAGATAATAGACATCGATCCCTTCCCTTTCCATCGCGGATTTTAAGCTGTTTAAACGTTCTTTAACCATGTCTTTATATTATCATTTATCGTTTTAATATAGTATAATTATTAAGATTATGAAACAAGAAAAAGAACTGAATGAAGCGCAGGAACGCGGCATCAACACAGTGAAAAGAAGAGCCCTGAAACATCAGGAAAAGCGGGAGTATTTCAAGAATGAACCCCGCAGTGTTCATATTGCCGGAAGCGCTGATACGACAGGCTTAAAACAGACTGTCCGGAAAGAAAAAGAAAGTCTTTCCAAAGCAGGCAAAAAGGCCGATACGGGAATCGCCAAGGAATTAAACAAAGCCAAGACTTCCCTGCTGTCCTCCTTTGCCGCAGTAAAAGATAAACTTGCCAACGCCAAAAAAGACGCAGATCTGAAAAAGGAAGCACATAAGAAAGAGAAAGAAGCTGCCGCCAAGGCATTGGCTGCCGAAAGAGCCGCCAAAGAAAAGGAACATAAAACCGTTTCTCATAGCGAGCCGACTCGTAGCGACGTCCTAAGCGAAGCCGCAGCAACCAGTCTTGCCGTCTCACCGGCTGAATCCTTCAAAGCCAAACGGGAAGCCCGTAAGGCCAAGATTAAAGAAGAGACACCGGTCAAAAAAGAAAAGAAAGAAAAAGTAAAGAAAACCAAAGAGCCGCGTCCGAAAGGCAAGCTCGTGACATTGATCTTTGCGATACTGACCTGCATCGTGCTGTTCATCGGCATCTGCGGTGTCATCGGCGCCGGGATCTTCGCCTATAAGCTCTGTGAAGATATGCCGGAGCTCCACGTTGAAGATTTAGTCTCGCCGGACTCCTCCACGATCTACGACTCGGAAGACAACAAGATCATGGAACTTGGCATGTATCTAAGAGAAAACATCGATTATCAGCGCATGCCGAACTGTCTGATCGACGCCTTCTTATCCATCGAAGACTCCCGTTTCTTTGAACATCCGGGCTTCGATATCCCGCGATTCACCAAGGCAATCTTGGAAAACATTCGTACCAGGGACTTCTCGCAAGGCGGTTCGACGATCACTATGCAGTTAATCAAGAACTCCTACTTCTCGATCGATGCGGATGAAGAATCCACCATCGCCGCCAGAGAAGGCATGTCGGGCATCAAGCGTAAGATGCAGGAAATCGTCCTGGCACTGCAGCTAGAAAACTTCACTGATACGACAAAACAAGAAATCATCGCGATGTATATCAACAAGGTCAATTACGGCAACAACATCCGCGGTGTCGAAAAAGCGGCGCAGTACTACTTCGGCAAGTCAGCGCAGAACCTGAACCTGTCCGAATCCGCCTTCCTGGCCGGAATGATCAACGCGCCAAACGACTACAACCCGTACAACGATTTACACAAATACGACAACTACTACCTCGACCCGGAAAGTGAATACTTACAAAACGCGGTCGAAAGAAGAAACGAAGTTCTCGATCTGATGGTCATGCACGGCTACATCTCGGAAACTGAAGCCGACTTAGCCAAGTCCATCCGAATCGAAGATATGTTGTCAGGTGTCTCTGACAACTTCCAGGAAGTCAACGAAAAATACCAGGCTTACATCGATGCGGTCATCGATGAAGTCGAAGAAGTCACAGGCGAATCTCCTTACAATGTCGGTATGGAGATCCACACCAACATGAACGCCTATATGCAAGAGTATATCTATGATATGCAAAACGAAGAAGAGTATGTAGGCATCACCTTCCCGAACGAACAGTGCCAGTCGGCGATCGTCGTCCTGGATAACCAGAACGGCGCCATCGAAGCTTTAGGCGCGGGACGTGGCGAAACCGATAAGGCAAGGCAGTTCAACCGAGCCACCAAAGCCTATCTGAATCCGGGATCTTCCATCAAGCCGGTCATCGATTACGCCTTATGTATCGAAGAACTGGGCTATGCGACATCCCACACCTTCACCGATATGCCATACTACCTCTATGGCGGCAATGTCTTGATTTCCAACTACGACCACGCCTACTACGGCGACATGCTGATGACGGAAGCGCTGGGACGTTCCCAAAACACCCCGGCTGTTCAGGCTTTAGCTGCTGTCGTCGAAGAGAAAGGCGAAGAATTTGTTGTCGACTACCTCAACTCGATCGGATTCAAATTTGATTATTCCGATTTTGACTTACAGTTTGCCATCGGCGGCAACCGCTGTCTGGTTACCCCGTTACAGATGGCCGGCGCTCATGCCATGTTCATCAACGGCGGCCGCTACATTGCCCCGCACACGGTAAACTACATTATCTACAACGACAATCGGCCAAACTTCATCGCCGATACGCAGGGTGTTCAAAGAATCTCCGATGCGACTGCCTGGATGGTAGCGTATCTGGAAGATTACAACATGACCGGCTCTTTCTCTTCCTTAATGTGGTATTGCAAGAGAGGCCGTGATTATCCGCTCTACGGCAAGACCGGAACGACCGACTGGGCCGATGCCGGTGTTGATTACGGTATCCCGAAGGGTGCCACCAAGGATTCCTGGCTCGTCATGCAGACCAACAAGTACACAATCTCCTGCTGGACCGGTTACGACCAGCTGGAAAAAGGTGCTTACTTCTCCTCTGCCGAATACCAGGAGAACACCAAGTCCAAGATCGTTGCCAAGATCTTAGACGAACTTGAAGTCCATCATCTGGGCGAATATGATCCATATAAGCCATTAGAGATGCCGGACTCCGTTACCGAATTCACCCACGTCAAGGGAGCCTACCCGTATGCTGAACCAAACGGCAGCTACCCAAGCGTGACCGGCTACATCGCCAAGAAATCGCTGCAGGAACATCCGCTTGTCTCCGTTTCCGAAGCGATGGATTATGCCAGAGAAAACAAGAAGTACATTTCCGGCGGTATTGCCGGACTCAACGGTGCCTATGATGGTTCTACTGTCTGGGTCACTTGGGGTCTGGGCGGCGGCGAAAACGGCTTCTGCACAGGCGATGCCTGCGACTTATCGACCACCAACGATTATGGCGAGACAACCTATGCGGCAGGACGCATCTGGTTCCCGCACTGGACCGCCATCTATTCCGGTGGTGCCTTACCGCCATACTTCTACACGATCACTTCAGATACCGGTGAAGTCATCACCGGTGCAACGGAAGATGTCTCCCTTTCCGAAGGCATCGGCGGCAGCAGAGTCAACGTCTGCATCACCCCATCCGGTTCGCAATCGCAAGCCTGCATTGCCCTATCTGCCGGATAATCAATCAAACAAAGCCGAACTCATACAAGTTCGGCTTTTCTTTTTTACCATTTAAAAAGCTGCAGTCGCAGCTCGTTTAGTTTTCCTGGCTCTTTCTGGCGACGATATGAATCGGCACACCTTCAAAGCCAAAGGCTTCTCTTAATTTATTCTCAATGTATCGTTCATAGGAGAAGTGCAGCAAATCCGGATCGTTGCAGAACAAGACGATCGTACAAGGTGCACTGCTTACCTGCGAGGCATAATAGATCTTGAATTTCTTGCCATTATGCGGTTTCGCCGGATTGGCAAGCTGTGCATCCAGGATGACTTCATTCAATACATTGGTCTTGATGCGCTTATTGAGGTTCTCATAGACCAGATCAATCAACGGCAACAGAGTATCGATGCGCTTTCCTTCCTTAGCGGAGACAAAGGCAATCGGCGCATAATCAAGATACACAAACTGTTTGCGGATCTCCTTGGTGATATTGGACATCGTCTTGTCATCCTTATCGACCAGATCCCACTTATTGTAGACGATGATGACGCCTTTTTTCGCCTCATGGGCTAAACCGGCGACATGTTTGTCCTGTTCGATGATCCCCGTAGAACCATCCAGCAATACCAATGCCAGATCACTTCGCTCAATGGCTGCCTTGGCACGTAAAACCGAATACTTCTCGACCGATTCGTAGATCTTTCCTCTTTTACGGATGCCTGCCGTATCAATGACGACATAGTTCTTGCCATTGGCTTCAAAGACCGTATCGATGGCATCACGTGTGGTACCTTCAATATCGGAAACAATGACTCTGTCCTGCTTTAAAAAGGCGTTGGTCAAAGAGGATTTGCCGACGTTCGGCCTGCCGATGACCGCAAAGCGGACCATGCCTTCGTATTCTTCAATACTCTTTTCCGGCATGAGCTCAACAACTCTGTCCAACAAATCACCGATACCGATGCCATGAACGCCGGATACGGCGATCGGATCGCCCATACCCAAAGCGTAATATTCATAGATATCCGCCAGTTTTGTATGATCGTCGATCTTGTTGACGGCTAAGATGACCGGCTTTTTGGATTTCTGCAGCAGTCTGGCGATGTATTCATCGTCGCTGGACATCCCGCTTCTGCCATCGGTCAAAAAGATGATGACATCCGCTTCCTCAATGGCGATCTCCACTTGCGCATTGATCTCTTTCTGGAATGGGACATCTTCGATCTGAATACCGCCGGTATCGATCAGCCGATAGGTCTTGGACAGCCATTCGCAATCGCCGTAGATACGGTCTCTGGTGACACCCGGTGTATCTTCGACGATGGAAACGCGCTGTTCCAGCATCCTATTAAAAACTGTCGACTTACCGACATTGGGTCTACCAACGATTGCGACAGTTCCATCTATCATAATTAATCTCCTGTTTTTTCCAGCACGATCTTCATGACCGCATCGGCGACTTCTTCTTTGCTCATGTAGGAAGTATCGATCTCGATCGCATCTTCCGCCTTCTTCAAAGGAGAAACCTCTCTGTGCATGTCCTGATAATCGCGCTTTTTAATATCTTCCAGTATCGATTCATAATCGCCCTCGATACCGTTCTTCTGATTCTGCAAGAGTCTTCTTTGCGCTCTTGCTTCCGGGGAAGCGACCATATAGATCTTGACCGGTGCATCCTTCAGTACAACCGTACCGATATCGCGTCCGTCAAGAATATAACCGCCGTCCTTGCAGATTCTTTGTTGCATGGCGACCAAAGCCTTACGGCAGCCGGCCAGTTTGGAAACATCGGAAGCACCCATGGAGATCTCATTGGTGCGGATCTCTTTGGAGACATCTTCCCCTTCCAGAATGACACTGCCGTCAGCAGGCATGACAAGATCCATCTCATCGATCATTGCCACGATCTTTTCTTCATCCGCCAGGTCGATGCCATCACGGATCGCCTTTAAAGCGACCGCACGGTACATCGCACCGGTATCCAGATGAGTGTACCCCAGTCTTTCTGCCAGAATGTCGGCAATCGTCGACTTGCCGGCAGCGCTTGGTCCGTCAATGGCTATATTAATACGCATTATAAGATGCCTTTCGTCTTAAGAATATAGAATACGATCAAACCTAAAACGGCGATCAAAACGATGATCAGAACGATCAGGATGATGTTGAGGATGGTGTTGGAACCTTCTTCATCGTCATCTTCGATCTCTTCTTCATCTTCTTCGGTTGCCACAACAAACGGAATGGTATTGGAGACGGTGTCTCTTACCGGCTCGGCTTCCAGTTCCTTGAGATTCTTGATCTCAACAACTTCTTCCTGCGGCTCTTCCTGTGCAATGGCCTTGACCGGATGTTCTTCTACCGGTGCCGGTGTTTCTTCGACCGGTGCTGGTTCAGCAACCTTGACATCTTCGATCTCTTCCACATCCAGAATCGGTTCGATGGCAGGAGCCTGCTCAATGACCTTTTCTTCTTTGGTTTCCTTGGCTTCGACTTCCTTGATGTCGTCGATGATCTTGTCGATCTCCATGGAAACGGTATTGGAGAATTCATCATCCTCATTGGTCGTATCCAAGACAGCCTCTTCAACCGGTGCCTGTACCGGTGTTACAAGCGGTGTCACGACCGGTTTTTCTTCAACGACCGGTGTCTGAACCTGCGGTTCCTCGTGGTGTCTGACCTCATTGACCATGTTGTTGGTCAGCTGCGAAATCGTCATATCACCTTTTGCCATATTGTAGCGGCCGACTTCATCGATCGTATCACTGATGTAGGAATTGGTCGTAGCTTCATAATCAACTGCATGGTTATCGACATATTCTTCGACCGGTGCAGGTGTTTCAACTGGTGTTTCTTCGACCGGTGCCTGCGCAGTTTCTTCGGCAATCGTCGCAATCGGCAGATCATCGATGAAGGCATCATCAATGATCGGTGCAGGCGCAGCTGTTTCTTCCACTGCCGGTGTTTCAACAACCGGTGCAGTTTCTTCCAGTCTTTCGACATGGTCAAAATCCGGTGTTTCGATTAACGGCTTGACCTCTT
>CADAHV010000009.1:0-18955 GCA_902787775.1 uncultured Erysipelotrichaceae bacterium
TGTCAGTGTAGATCGGCGTGATCAGACCTGTATTAAGATCGTATTCATAGATCTTGTCCCATTTGGTTTTATAAGTCGTGAAGTCATTGGCTGAGAAGACAATCTTGTCGCCCATGATCTCCACGCTGGCGCCATCATAGGTTGCCGGCGTGATCTTCTTGACGCTGTGATCTTTCTTGGAAACCAGGAATAAAGAGGTACGGTTGCCGTTGACGACCCCTGCCCCATTAAACACGAAAGGATACTCATCAAACACGATATAGTCTTCATTGTCTTTGACTTTCTTATCATAAGCTGCTTTCTCATCTTCGCTTAAGGCGTAATAATCCGGGCAGGCACGGTTGGTCATCGCGCTGGCCAGATAGTAGTCATCATTGAGATCCTTGAATAAGGAAACACCGATCGGCAGCGTAAAAGCTTCCTTGTTGCCGTCCTCTTCAACCTTATAGAAAGTTGAAAAGACACCCTTTTTCTCCGGATCATTCTTGATGAAGTAGACGCCGTCCTTCAAAGTAAAATAAGCCATCGATTTTTCAAAATCGGTGACATCTTTAAAAGAGCCGGATGCGATATTATAGGCCACCAGCTTCTGCTTGTAGCCGTTATCTTCCATATCGATCTTGCTGAGGACAAAGTAGAGATCTTTCTTATCGGCTGAGATCCCTAAAGATGATAAAAAGTGAAATCTTGTGAATTGATCGAGTTCGATCGCTTTCATAAAAGCTCCTTTCGTTATTCATTCAACTTCTGTTTAATCAGCCTTAAAAACAGAGCTTGAATCAATAATGAAGTAAGAGAGAACTCTTAGAGCTCTCTCTTACAATTTTCTTGGTTTGAATATAGATTATTCAGGTAATCTTACATACCAGAAGATGTGGTTGGCCTGCGGGTTGTTGATGACGCCGGTCGTACCAGGTCTCTGTAATGAAACGGAACCATAACCGAAGAGAGGAACGTTGAAGCAAGCAGTTTCAATTGCATATGCTTCAGCTTCATGTAACTTAGCGAAACGTTCTGCACCTTCGAGCTTCATAGAATCGAAGAGCATCTGGTCGTAAGTTTCATCACCGAAGTGCGTACCGTATTCTTCAGAGTCATTATAGATAGCCATGAGTTCAAGATAGTTCCACGGATCCATGTAGTCGGCTGAGAATGCGTTTCTGGCCAGATCATAGCGTCCATAACTACGATCATCGAAGAATGTACGAAGTTCAGCAGTCTTTAATGTGACATCAATGTAGATATCCTTTAACTGTTCAGCGATAACAGCAGAAACAGTGTCATGCATAGCGTTCTGGTTGTAGTAGTATTCCAGAGCCAGTCTGTTGGTCTCGGAGTAACCAGCTTCTTCCATGAGTTTCCTAGCAGCTTCCTTATCAGTGTAAACCAGCTTGTGGTCGTTATCAGCGTTGGTACGGAAGTCACCTTCGAAGTCAGGAATACCGACAGGTAAGAAACCGTACAGTTCATAGTAAACTTCACCGGCATCGAGAGCAGTAACGAATGCGCTTCTGTCGATACCTAACTGGATAGCTCTACGAACTCTGACATCCTGTAATGCAGGGTTGGAATCGTACATGTTGATGTTCATGTAGTAGTTGATGTTACCGTGAATGTCGATGGCATCCTTTAATTCAGGGTCATTGACAACACTTGAGTCAGCACCGGTGTCATAGTCGATTTCGCCAGTTTTGAAAGCCATCATAGAAGCTTCCATAGAAGGCATGATCTTGGCAACCAGTCTGTCATAGTAAACCTGGTCAGCATGAGCGAAGTTCGGGTTCTTTTCTAAGATGTACTCGTTAGCAGAGTCGATCTTGGTCGGATAGAAAGCACCGGTTGTCGGGTAACCAACAGTGTTGGACCATTCAGAATCCTTTTCAGGAGCGATTTCAGGGCGCAGAGCTGCGAAGACCTGAGTTGGCAGTAAGGAAATGAAGAATGGGCACGGTGCATTCAAAGTGATCTCTAATGTGAAGTCATCAATAGCCTTGACACCGACATCATCCATATCAGCAACAGCCTGTTCGAGGTGGCTTTCTGCATTGAGGATGTAGTTGGTGATCATTGTTAAGTAACCAACTTCAGCATGACCGTAACCGATGCAACGCTTGATACCGTAAACGTACTGGTCAGCAGTAATGGCAACGCCATCAGACCATTTCGCATTCGGATCGAGGTGGAAAGTATAAACTAAGCCATCATCGGATACTTCGTAAGAGACACAGTCGCCGTATTCTGTAGAACCATCTTCTACCAAGTAGAATAACGGATACCAGATCTCGTTGTGGATTTCAGCAGTAACGGAGTCGCCGCACTTTGCCGGGTCCATATAAGTCGGTTCGCCGCCGACAGCGTAAGTGAAGGTCTTGACTTCGTCTGCCGGAGCAGTTCCGCCGCCTTCGCCGCCATTGCCGCCGCCATTGTTGGAGCCACAAGCCGCAAGGCCGATGACCATCAGAACTGAAAGCAACAATACAAATAATTTTTTCATTTCTTTTCTTCCTTTCTTTCTATTATTTTTCATACAGATGGCATGCCACTGTACGAGTGCCGACCTGAATAGGTACAGGTCTTTCTCTATTGCAACGTTCTGTCGCCTTTGGACAACGGGTACAGAACGGGCACCCCTTCGGAGGGTTGATCGGGCTTGGTACTTCACCGCCAAGGACGATCCTCTGTTTCTTCTTCGCAACATCCGGATCCGGGATCGGGATAGCGGAAAGAAGTGCTGTCGTATATGGGTGGAGCGGACGATGGTAGACATCGTTTGCCGGACCCAATTCGACCATCTGACCAAGATACATGACGCCGATTCGATCGGAAATGTGCTTGACCATTGACAAGTCATGGGCAACAAACAGATACGAGAGACCCATTTCCTTCTGAATATCCTTCAGAAGGTTGACGACCTGTGCCTGAATGGAAACATCCAGAGCAGAGATCGGTTCGTCACAGACAATGAATTTCGGATTGACGGCCAGCGCTCTGGCGACACCGACTCTCTGTCTTTGACCACCGGAGAATTCGGCCGGGTAACGGCGGATGTGGTCCGGTTTGAGTCCGACGATTTTTAACAGTTCGACGACTCTTTCTTCTCTTTCTTTATCCGTATCGTAAATGTTGTGGATGATCATCGGTTCTTTGATGATTTCGCCGACAGTCAGACGCGGATTCAAGGATGCGTACGGATCCTGGAAGATCATCTGCATATCCTTACGGAAGGAGGTCAGCTCCTTGCCTTTTAGTTTGGCAATGTCCTTGCCTTGGAAGACGATGCTTCCGCTTTCCGGTTCATACAGCTTGACGATCGTACGGCCTAAAGTTGTCTTGCCGCAGCCTGACTCACCGACCAAGCCGAACGTCTCGTTTTCCATGACATCAAAGCTGACATCATCGACCGCCTTAACAATCTGTTTCGGCGAGAAGATTCCTTTGGTGACATCGAAGTATGTTTTCAGATTCTTAACGGAAAGAATTGGTTTTTCGCTCATTTTTTCACCGCCCTTTCGTCAAGCAGCCAGCAGGCGCACTGATGGCCTTCCTTGATGTCTGTAACAGGTGGCTGGAAATCCTTACAGACCTTCATCGCTTTTTCACAGCGGTCCACGAACGGACAGCCTTTCGGAGGATTGAGCAGATCCGGTGGTGAACCAGGGATCGGCGTCAGATCTTTCTCATCGTCATTCTCCGGATTGGAGATACACTTCAATAAGCCTTCGGTATACGGATGTTTCGGATCATAGAAGATATCCCTGTCCGTACCGATTTCGACGATCTTGCCGCCATACATGATGGCAATGCGGTCACACAGCTTGGCAACGACGCCTAAGTCGTGGGTGATCATGATGATCGCGGAATCAGACTTGTTTTTTAAATCTTCGATCAGCTCGAGAACCTGTGCCTGAATGGTAACATCCAGAGCAGTGGTCGGTTCATCGGCAATGATCAGTTTCGGGTTGTTGGCCAGAGCGATGGCGATGATGATTCTTTGACGCATACCGCCGGAGAACTCGAACGGGTATTGCGTGATACGTTTTTCCGGTGAAGGAATACCGACCAGATTCATCAGTTCGATCGCCCTTTTCTTGGCTTCTTCCCTGCTCATATTGGTGTGATTGAGCATCGGCTCAATCAGCTGTGTTTCAACTTTCAAAACCGGGTTTAAGAAGGTCATCGGATCCTGGAAGATCATCGCCATGGAATTGCCGCGGATCTTGCGCATGAAATCGTCATAATCTCTCTTGGTTTTGAAATTCTTCTGCGAAATATCGACTCCGTCAAACGTGACATCGCCGGATTCGACTTTGCCGTTTTCCGCCAGCAGACCGATGATCGAATACATCATCTGGCTCTTGCCGGAACCCGACTCACCGACGATACCCAAAGCCTCTTTCGGCTCCAGTTTGAAGGAAACACCACGGACAGCCTGGACATCGCCGGCATCCGTTTTAAATGTAGTTACTAAATTGTTGACTTCTAATAATGCCATATCGATCCTCCTATCTGGTCCTTGCCTGGAATGCTTCACCGATACCGTCACCGACGAAGTTCAGCGCCAGGATCGTCAAGCTGATCGCCGCAACCGGCCAGATAACCTGGATCGGCTGAGTGAAGATCAACTGACGGCAATCGTTTGCCAGCTTGCCCCAGCTCGGGATCGCCGGATTTAAACCGATACCGACAAAGCTCAATGAAGCTTCGGTAAAGATCGCACCCGGAACCATCATGGTCAAAGAGACGATGATTGGACCTAAGGCATTGATGATCAGGTGTCTTAAGAGGATACGGGTATTGCTGGCACCGATAACCTTGGCAGCCAGGGAGAATTCCATTTCCTTTAAGGACATGATCTGTGTACGGACCTGTCTGGCCATGCCGATCCATGAAGTCAAACAGATAGCCAGCATCATGGAACCGATGGAGTCACCGAAGACTAAGAGGATCAAGACGACATAGATCAAAGACGGAACCGCATAGATGATATCGACGATACGCATCATGATCATATCGACTCTGCCGCCGACATAACCGGAGATACCGCCATACAAGATACCGATAACCAGGTTGATCGCAGCGGTTGAGAAGCCGATCGCCAGGGAAACTCTGGCACCGTACATGACACGTACGAAGATGTCTCTTCCCAATTTATCTGTGCCGAATAAGTGCTGCAGACTTGGCATTGCATTACGGTTTGCCATATCCTGCGTATCAAACTTATACGGTGCAACCTGCGGAACGATGATTGCCAGAAGGATCATGACAATCAAGAAGATCAAGCCGGCTAAGGCGAGCTTGTTCTTGCGGAAACGATCCCAGGCATCTTTTGCGAATGTCTTGATCGCAACGGCAATAAACTCGGAATTCTTTTCCTCTTCCGGCAGTTTTTCGAACAGATCGTCTGTAAGTACTAAATTCTTTTCACTCATCTTTTCTGTCCTACTTTCCTAACTTAATACGCGGGTCAATGATCGCGGCAACAATATCCGAGATCAGGTTCATGATAATGACTAATACACCGAATAAGATCGTCAATCCCATAACCAGCGTATAGTCACGGTTGGTAATACTGTTGGTAAATTCTGCACCGATGCCCGGAACGGAGAACAATGTCTCGATAACCAGAGAACCGGTGATCATACCGGCAAATAACGGACCGGCATAAGTGACGACCGGAAGCAGCGCATTCTTTAATCCGTGAACGATGATCGTTCTCGTTTCCTTGTTGCCCTTGGAACGGGACAGCGTGATGTAATCTTCATGCATGACATCACGGATGGAAGATCTGGTCAAACGCGTAACCGATGAGATCGGGCCTAGGGATAAGGCCGCAACCGGTAAGATGTAGTACTGCGGGCCATTCAGACCGACGATCGGCAGCCATCCCAGTTTGACGGCAAATATGATCATGATCATGATGGCGAACAGGAAGTTCGGCAAGGATACACCCAGAGTCGATATCACGGTAATCAGCGAATTGACCCATCGGTGTTTTGCCAGAGCGGCAATGATACCGAAAGCCAAGCCGACTACCATTGAAACACAGAAGGCAATGGCCCCCAGTTTTGCCGTAACCGGGAAACGCAGTGCGATGATATCCGAGACCAGCTTTCCTTTCTTGGAGATCGATTCACCGAAATCCCCTCTGATCGCATTTCCTAAGAAGATGAAGTACTGCTCCGGAAGCGGTTTGTCCAGATGGAACTTCGCCTTCATTGCCTCGTATGTTTCAGCAGCTATAACCTTGTTATCCTGTGAAAACGGATCGCCCGGCATGGCTCTGACACCGAAGAAGGTAATCGTCGAAAGAATCAACAGTGTAAGGGCTCCAATCACCAATCTCTTAGCAATATATTTAAGCATCTGTTTCCCCCTTTACTTTTCACAAACTATACCACTAATTGTAAACCATGCCATTTAAATATCAAAGAAATTTTTCACAATTTTGTTATATTTTTTCATTATCTGTAAACTTTTCTGAAAATCTTTTCATAGTACTTCTGCCGCCCTCATATTAATATAAGGATATATATTAAATAATCCTGTTTTCATCGATGTAAACCATTTTCAAATTAATGAAAAAAATATTGATTATAACTATTTATTATTCAAGTTTTATCACTTATAATCTTTAATATGGATTTAGACAGAAAAAGTATGGACATGGCGAATGGTCCACTATTAAAAAACATCTTGATATTCTCGATTCCGCTGATTTTCTCGAACATCTTACAGATGTTCTTCAACTCTGCCGATACGATCATCGTCGGCAAGTTTGCCGGTGACAAAGCACTGGCGGCAGTCGGATCGACCGGTTCCATCGTCTTTCTGATCACATCACTGTTCAATGGCCTGGCAACCGGCACCAACGTCGTGGTCGCCCGCTACATCGGCACAGGAAACAAAGACAAGATCAAGGACTCCGTTCATACTTCGATCGCCCTTGCAACAGCAGGCGGCATCGTATTGACCTTTATTGGTCTCTTCTTCTCCAAGGTTTTCTTAAGAATGATGGCAACGCCGGAAGATTTCATCGATCTATCGGCAACCTACATGCGGATCTACTTCATGGGTGTCATCTTCTTACTCTTATACAACTTCGGATCGGCCATCCTTCGTTCCAAAGGCGACACGCAGCGGCCACTATACTTCTTGTTGATCTCAGGTGTATTGAATATCGTACTCAACTTCATTACGGTCTACTTCTTCCACCTGTCGGTCATCGGTGCCGCATCAGCCACCGTTGCCTCAGAAGCTTTATCCGCCTTCCTCGTCCTCAATGTCTTATTCCATGAAGAGGATGCGACAAGGCTTGATATGAAGCATCTCTACTTCGATAAGGAATCCATACTGAATATCATGCGTATCGGTATCCCAGCCGGCTTATCCGGCGCCGTATTCGCCTTATCCAATGTCGTCATCCAGTCCAGCATCAACTCCTTCAATTCGACGGACGTCGTTGCCGGCAATGCGGCAGGAAACAATGTCGAGAATTATGTCTATATCGGTTATATGGCCTTCACCCAGGCAACCATCACCTTCACCAGCCAGTGCATGGGTGCCGGAAGATTCGACCGCATCAAGCAGATCATGGTCACAACGATGGCGATGGTCGTCGTCGGTGCCATCATCATGGGCACAGCCGTCTATTTAGCCGGACCGCTTGTCTTAAGATTCTATACCGATAAACCGGAAGTTGTCGCCGTAGGCATGGTGCGTATCCGCCTGGTGGCTTCCCTCTTGGTCTTAAACGGAATACTCGATGTCTTTGTCAATTCCCTTAGAGGAATGGGCGTCTCCACCCTGCCGACGATCTTAATGGTCGTGGGCATCTGCGGTGTCAGACTTCTCTGGATCTACACGATGTTTCCGATCCACCACACTTTGGAAAGCATCTATCTTTGCTTCCCGATCTCCTGGGCAGTCACTTCGATCGTCGAATTCATTCTATGGATCATCGTCTATCGAAGAACGATGGCGCAAGCATACTAAAAGCACTCATCGAGTGCTTTTTTTCTACCCTTTCGCTTTTCTGTTTCTCGCGTCCATCAGGATCAGCAATAATCCATATATGACTAGGGCAATCAGTACAATGCCCGTAAAATAGTAACTTGCATTGTAGACCTCATTAAACTTTCCAAATAGGACAAGAATCATTGATACCAGCAATGAAAGTAGCGGCAGGAAGATCCACTTGAAGATCCATTTGCCATAGTAGCGTTTCCTGAATACAAAGTACAAAACAAAGGAAACAATACAAAGCAAGCCACAGATCACGATCCAATCGTTGTAGATCAGTCTTGGTAAACTTACGACACCTCCGTCCAGCGGATCACCATAGAGAAGGATATCCCCATCCTTACTTGGATAATACCAGATGCGATCTATTTCCCCTTCCCGGCCTAGAATGATGGCCTTTTCTTTTCGGTCTTTGTTGAATGAACCAAGTTTTGTTCGATAGGCACTGACAAAGACTTCCTTTCTTCCTTCATATTCCGTGGTCTCCGTATCATAGTCATCGACCTTTTCACTTAAGACCATCAACAGTTTTCCATCACTGAGCTTCTCTATCTTTACGATTCCGCTTGGATCATCAAAGTAGATCGGTGCATTCAGATGAAAAAACAAGAGTAAGAAGACAAGCCCTGCCAACAGTGTACCGGCAAGGAAGGATAAGATCTTGTTTTTTTGTAAAGTCTTTTGAAAGAAGCCCAGTCCTTCCTTAAAGACATCTTCCTGTTCCTTGTTTTCTGAGTGTTGTCCCTTAAACAGCTCGTAGGATGTGATATGAAGTTCGTCACAAAGATCCTCGATGATCGAGATATCCGGGAAGCCCCTGCCCGTTTCCCAGCGGGAAATGGCCTTATCGGAAACGTGCAGCTTCTCGGCAAGCTGTGATTGGGTCAGATTTAATGCCTTGCGGCTCTTGGCGATCAGTTCGCCTGTTTTTAATGCATCCATAGTTTATGCCTCCTGATCCCAACTTAAAGGATACAACAGAAAAAGTCACCCTACGTATCATAGAGTATAAAAAAAGCCGCATGATCGCTCATACGGCTTTGAATCTGAGAATAATTGAATTATTTCTTCAGGTTGTAGTAAGCGTCCTTGCCTAAGTATTCAGCAACAGAACCTAATTCATCTTCAATTCTGAGCAGCTGGTTGTACTTAGCGATACGGTCTGTTCTGGACATAGAACCAGTCTTGATCTGGCCGGCATTGACACCGACAACCAGGTCAGCGATTGTTGTATCTTCAGTTTCACCGGATCTGTGGGAAACGACAGCAGTCATGTTGTTTCTCTTAGCCAGTTCGATGGCATCCAGAGTTTCCGTTAATGTACCGATCTGGTTCAGCTTGATCAGAACGGAGTTAGCGCAATGGAGGTCAATACCCTTCTTGATGTACTCAACGTTAGTAACGAAGAGGTCATCACCGACTAACTGGATCTTGTCGCCTAAACGAGCCATGAGCTTCTTCCAGCCATCCCAGTCGTTTTCTGCCAAACCATCTTCGATGGAGATGATCGGGTATTTTTCACACCATTCAGCATACATGTCGATCATTTCGTCCGTTGTCTTGACGCCCTGACCGGATCTGCTCAGTTCATAGTTGCCGGTTTCTTCATTGTAGAATTCAGAAGAAGCCGGGTCCATGCAGATACCGAAGTCGATACCTGGCTTGTAGCCTGCTAATTCGATAGCAGCAACGATGAGCTTCAGAGGTTCTTCGTTACCTTCAGTGCAGTCTGGAGCGTAGCCGCCTTCATCACCGACACCAGTCGAATAACCCTTGGACTTTAAGACCTTCTTTAATGCGTGGAAGACTTCTGCAGACCATCTGATGGCTTCCTTGAAGCTAGGAGCACCGTAAGGCATGATCATGAATTCCTGCATATCAACAGTAGAATCAGCGTGCTTGCCGCCGTTTAAGACGTTGAGCATCGGGACCGGTAAAGTCTTGGCGTTAGCACCACCGATGTACTTGTATAAAGGCATACCGTAGAAATCAGCAGCAGCTCTTGCGCAAGCCAGGGAAACACCTAACATTGCGTTAGCGCCTAAGTGAGATTTATCCTTTGTGCCATCGATTTCGATCATCTTCTTATCGATAGCAGCCTGGTCAGTTACATCGTAACCGATTAAAGCCGGAGCAATGATCTCGTTGACATTGTTGACAGCCTTCAGGACACCCTTACCTGAGAAACGGGAAGTATCACCATCTCTTAATTCCAGAGCTTCTCTTTCACCAGTAGAAGCACCGGAAGGTACCATTGCACGACCGAAAGCACCGGATTCGGTAGCAACTTCAACTTCTACAGTCGGATTGCCACGGGAGTCGATAATTTCGCGAGCATAAACATCAATAATTGCAGACATACGTTTTTTCCTCCTATTTAGTAGCGTCAATTATTTCCTTAAATGAATCGACTTTTAATGAAGCACCGCCGATTAAAGCGCCGTCGATATCTTCACAAGCCATATATTCTTTGATATTGGTCGGTTTGACTGAACCGCCGTACTGCACTCTTACAGCATCTGCTGTCTTCTCGTCATAGAGGTTCTTGACCGTCTCTCTGACTAACTTGCAGCAGTCTTCTGCGATCTCTTTGGTAGCAGACTTGCCGGTGCCGATTGCCCAGATCGGTTCATAAGCGATGACCATTCTGGAAACTTCATCAGCATCCAATCCTGCCAAAGAACCGGCGAGCTGATTCTTGATGACGTCAGCTGTCTGACCGGCATCGTATTCAGCTTCGGTTTCACCGATGCAAAGGATCGGAATGATGTTGTCGGCAAATAATCTCTTTGCCTTCAAAGCGCAGGCTTCGTTTGTTTCGTTATAGTAGGTTCTTCTCTCGCTGTGGCCGATGATGCAGTATGTGATACCAACTTCTTTTAACATCGGGACAGATACTTCACCGGTATAAGCGCCGGAATCCTTTTCGTTACAGTTTTCAGCGGCAATGATCAGGTTCTTGGCATTCTTGACACAGACATCAAGATCAACATACGGTGCACCAATACCGTAATCTGCTGCTTCGTTACCGGTAAGAACTTCTTCGATGCCCTTCATGAATTCAAGAGCTTCGGAAGGAGTCTTATTCATTTTCCAGTTACCAACGATAATAGGTTTTCTCATGCTAGCTCCTCTTATTTCTCGTTAATGATGTCAACACCCGGTAAACCATTGCCCTCTAAGAATTCCAGAGAAGCGCCACCACCGGTGGAAACATGGCTGACCTTGTCAGCGTAACCGAGCTGTTTGATCGCTGCTGCGGAATCGCCGCCGCCGATGATCGTCGTGCCTTCGCACTCTGCCAAAGCCTTGGCAACTTCATTGGTACCGACAGCCAGGATCGGATTTTCAAAGACACCCATCGGACCGTTCCAGACAACCGTCTTGGCAGCCTTGACCTTGTCAGCGAAGAGCTTAGCGGTTGCAGGACCGATATCCAGACCCTGCTTGTCAGCCGGGATTGCATCGGAAGAGACAACTTCGGTCTCGATCGGAGCATCGATCGGATCAGGGAAGCTTGCAGCTACGACCGTGTCGCATGGTAAGAGCAATTCTTTGCCATTGGCCTTTGCCTTTTCAATCATTTCTCTGCAGTAGTCGATCTTTTCATCATCAACTAAGGAAGAACCGATTTCCTTGCCCTGAGCCTTCAGGAATGTATAAGCCATACCGCCGCCGATGATCAGTGTGTCACACTTTTCAAGCAGGTTGTTGATGACTTTTAACTTGTCGGCAACCTTGGCGCCGCCTAAGATACCGACAAACGGTCTGACTGGATTTTCAACAGCATCGCCTAAGAACTTCAGTTCCTTTTCAACCAGGAAACCGGCAGCACTTGGCAAATGTGTCGGGATACCGACCGTTGAAGCATGTGCTCTGTGAACAGAACCGAATGCATCTTCAACGAACAGATCGCCTAAGGAAGCCCAGTAAGCACCTAAATCAGGATCGTTCTTGGACTCACCCTTTTCATATCTGGTGTTCTGCATTAAGACGACTTCGCCTTCCTTCATGTTGTTGACGGCATCTTCCAATTCAGCACCTCTGGTAGCGTTGACAAAGATGACCTTGTTGTTTGGCAGGTGTTCCTGCAGTCTCTTGGCAACGATATCCATGTTGTTTTTCTTCTTTGCAGCTTCGATTTCTTCTTCGCTCTTCTTGTAATCAATCTTGCCTAAATGAGAAAGCAGGATGACCTTTGCATTGTTTTCGAGCAAATACTTAATCGTAGGTAAAGCGGCAACGATTCTGTTGTCATCAGTGATCGTATCGCCTTTGTGCGGAACGTTGAAGTCAACTCTGACGATGACTTTCTTGCCCGCTACTTGTAAATCTGTAACCAGCTTTTTAGCCATAACAAAACTCCTCCTAAAATACACAAATATTATACCATTACAGGCCGTAAAAAAAGTAGGCCAAATAGCCTACTCACCATCATTTTGGATTTTTTCTGCGGACTTTTTCTTTTTGCCTTTTTCCTCGATGCCATACATCGCGCATTTGCGTTCGTATTCCTTCTCCGCTGCATTGAGTTCACTTAAGATTTCTTCTAAACTTCTCATTTTACAACCTCACAACATTTCCAATTCTACCATAATTTCTTTACAATAGAGGTATGTATTTGAAAGAAGAAACAATCAATACAATCGTCATCGAAAAGTCCCGCTTTATCTGTTATATGAAGCGGGTCCGGAGTGAAGACGAGTACCGTCAGTACGTAAGCGAGATACGAAAGAAGCACCATGATGCCACCCACGTGTGTTCCGCCATGATCTGCCACAACATCCGCCGCTCTTCCGATGACGGGGAGCCTTCCGGCACAGCCGGCGCGCCAATACTCAATGTCTTAGACAAAAACGGACTGGATGAAACCTGTGCCCTGGTTGTGCGCTATTTCGGCGGTATCAAACTCGGTGCCGGCGGTCTGATAAGAGCCTATTCTTCGGCCACCAGTGAATGTCTGAAGATGGGCAAGCTGGCAATGGACGCTGTATTAAATAAATACCAGCTGAAGCTCTCCTATGAGACGGCCAACAGGATCGAACGCTATTTAAGAGAACATTCCATTCTCATCGATACGATCTACGATACCGATGTCACCTACATTTTCGCTTTGGAAGATGAAAGCGTCATCGAAAAGATCAAAGAATTCACCAAAGGCGTCCTGCCGGAAAAGATTGGTGAAGAAATCCTGCAGAAAGAGGTAAAATAGAACTATGAAGACGATCAACACGATTATCTATTATCTGTATATACCATTAGGCATTGCCATCTTGGTCTGCCTGATCATTTTGTTGAGCCGCGTCGTAAAGCTGCTCAAACAGGTCGGACAGACACTTCAATCGGCCGCACCGATCAACGACCGTCTGCAGAAGATCAACGCTGCAAGCGAGCGCATCGGCAAAACCAAGGGATCCTGGACCTTCTATCTCGCCTTAGGCGGCGGACTATCCTTATTAAAAGACGCCCGCAAGAATTATCAAAAAGAAAAATCTTTGCCTAAGTCCATCGCCAAAGCGGCGATCGCCCATGGCTCACAGATTTCCAAACTGCGTTTCTAAAAGAGGATTTCCTCTTTTTCTTTTTTCTTTTTCAAAAAAATTGTCCCTTGTAAGAAGGGACAATTTCTGTTTTTCCTATTTTGTACCGTAGATACGATCGCCCGCATCGCCCAGACCCGGAACAATGTAGCCGATCTCGTTGAGGTGATCATCTAAAGCCGCCAGATACAGATCGACATCCGGATGTGCTTCCGTGAAAGCCTTGACGCCTTCCGGTGCACCGACCAGACAAACCATACGGATGTTCTTGGCACCTCTTTTCTTGATCATATCGACAGCTGCAATCGCACTGCCGCCGGTTGCCAGCATCGGATCCAATACCAGAACGATACCGTCAGGCAGTTCCTTCGGGAATTTAGCGAAATATTCGACCGGTTCGAGTGTCTTTTCATCGCGATAGAGACCGATAAAACCGACTTTTGCGGTTGGGATCAGATCCATAATACCGTTGACCAGGCCCATGCCGGCGCGAAGGATCGGAACCAAGATAATCTCGCCCGACAACATTTGCGTATCGCAAGGTCCCATCGGTGTTTCGATGTGGACTTCTTCCGTCGGCAGATCGCGGCAGACCTCATACGCCATCAGGGAAGCGATCTCATCAAGGTTCTCTCTGAAGTCCTTGTGACCCGTCTCTTTATTACGCATCAAGGCAAGTTTATGAGTGATAAGCGGATGTTCCAATACTGTTACCATAATAACCTCCTGTGTCCTTTTTCATTATACTCAATATTCATCTCTTGGTATGCAAAGAAAAAGAGAGTATGACTCTCTTATCTCTCGTTATAGGTAAAAGCGTCCGTCTTATTTAAGATCTCTTCCAGTTTGGCGAGATCATCAATACAGGCATTGGCCTCTTTGGCCATTGCCTCATGACGGGACGGATCGGAAATAAAGCCGACCGTATAGGCACCGTAATTCTGACCGCACTTGATGTCCATCAAAGAATCGCCGACCATCACCACTTCCCTGTTCCAGCCGTTCTTATTGACCAGATTAAAGATGGCCTGCGGGTCCGGTTTGAGTCTTTCCACGTCGTTGACGCCGCAGATATCATCGATGTAGCTGCTGAGCTCAAAAGTCTCTAACAACTCACTGATGCCCTTGCTGCTGCGGGTGGAAACAATGCCGATCTTATAGCCTTCCTCATGTAACTTCTTTAAAGTTTCCGGTGTATTGGGCGTCGGATGATTGGCCGTCTTTGCGACTTCCAGCTGTCTTGCCCGATAATCGGCATACAAAGTATCGTAATCGTAACCCGGGAAGTAGATCGGGAACATATCCCGTAAAGCCGGCCCGATGACCGCCTGTTTGACTTCATCGGTAAACTTGGATTCATCGGAATACTTTTTGAATAAGGCACGATAGGCCTCAAGGATCGATTCTCTGGTATCAACAAGGGTTCCGTCAAAATCAAAGATCAAGGTCGGTTTCTTCTTCTTGAACCACTTATTCAAAACGCCGAGGTAACCGAGAATGCCGATCGCAAAGAAAGCGATGGAAGTTAACTGGGCCATACGGAAATTGCCGAAGTAGAGCGAATCCGTCCTTCTTCCTTCGATGAAGAAACGGATCATGCCGTACCACATCAGATAAGCATAGGCCAGATCACCGCGCTTGTTCTGGTGCTTTCTTAAGATCAGCCAGATCAAGATCCAGCCAAGCAGACAAAGCATCGACTCATAGAAGAAGAGCGGTTCATAGTAGTGCCCGTCGATATACATGCCTTCCTTCAAGAAGGACAGAATGCCGTTAAAATAGGATTCCGCGACTTCCCCGCCATGGCATTCCCTGTTGACGAAATTTCCCCAGCGGCCGGTAAACTGACCGAGCAGGACATTGGGAAGAATCATGTCCAGGAACTTGCGGAAATCGTAGTGGTTCTTTCGGATATACCACCAAGCAAACAAGGCTCCGGCGACGATGCCCCCCTGTATTGCCAGGCCGCCGTCCCAGACCCGGATGATCTGGATCGGATCGGAGAAGTAGAAAGAAAAGTTATAGAAGATGCAATACCATAATCTCGCACCGATGATGCCGACCCACAGGGTATAGATAAAGAAGGAATCAAAGAAATCTTCCGAGATGTAGCGGGCTGCCCGCATTTCTTTTCTTGAGACCAGATAGGCTAAAAACGCACCGATCATGATCAATACCGCATACCAGCGGATATCGAAACTCAAACCGAAAAGTTTAAATGCCAGAAAGGTCTGATCATTTGGAAAAAACGTCATTTCTCTGCCCCCTTTCTCTCCAGTTCTTCTCTGTACCTGGACTTGAAGTCCTCGTTGGCATTGAAGCCAAGTTTGGTCAGCAGATAGCTGGAAACGGCTGCTTCAATGATAACCGATAATTGCTTACCTTCGGTGATCGGAATGATCAGCATCGGCACTTCCAGGCCTAAGACATCAAAGGTCTCATTGATCGGATTGAGCCGATCGGACTCCATCGATTCATCGTATTTGACCAGCTTGATGACAAAGTCCAGCTGACAGCGGTTGAGATAGGCATTGGCGCCGAAAGTTCTGGTGACATCGACAATACCCACGCCGCGGATCTCCAGCATCCTCTTTAAGATGGTTGGCGCTGTACAGATGATGCTCTTATGGACTCTGGTGACATCGACGCGATCGTCCGCCACCAACATGTGACCGCGGTTGATCAAATCCAGGGCCAGTTCGGATTTACCGATGCCGGACTTGCCGGTGATCATGATTCCCTTGCCGTAGATGTTCATCATGACGCCGTAGATGGAATCGGAAGGTGCCAGTTTCTCGGAAAGGAAAGAGACCAGATCGACGATCAGCTGATAGGTCACCCCATCATAACGGAAAATCGGGAAATTCTTCTCTCTGGCTAAATCCATCAGGGAAGCCATATCCGTGAAACCGCCCGAAAGGATGATACAAGGCGTATAGGAGTCGGTGATGACCTCAAAACGCTCGCGCTGCGTCCGGTAGTCAAACTTGCACATGTATTCAAATTCCTTGGTGCCGAGAATGACGACTCTTTTTAGATCGTTGGATTCCAGATAACCGGATAACTCCAGACCCGGACGGTTGATATCCGGTGCGATGACCCAGCGCTTGAGGGATTCCTCATTGCCTGTGAGCTGCACTAAATCCAGCTGTTCCTTGATCTGATACACATATACACGTTTATTAAGTTCTTCATTTGCCATGTCTTTCACCTAATACTTTCTTCAGATACTGTCCGGTATAAGAACCTTCGACCTGTGCCACTTCTTCCGGCGTACCGGTTGCTACGACCGTACCGCCCTTATCGCCGCCGTCCGGACCCAAGTCGATGATGTGGTCAGCACACTTGATCACATCGAGGTTATGTTCGATGACCACCACCGAATCGCCGTTATCGACGATGCGGTCGATGATGCGGATCAGCTTCAGCACGTCATCCATATGAAGGCCGGTTGTCGGCTCATCCAGGACAAACATCGTCTTGCCGGTCGGCTTTTTCTGTAATTCGGAAGCCAGTTTGACACGCTGGGCTTCGCCACCCGACAAGGTTGTCGCTGACTGGCCTAATTCAATGTAGCCCAGGCCGACATCGTATAAGACCTGTAGTTTATCTTTGATCTTCTTATGATTCTTGAAGAATTCCAGTGCTTCCTTGACCGGCATCTTCAATACATCATAGATATTCTTTCCTTTGTAGCGTACTTCCAATGTTTCTGCGTTATAGCGTTTGCCATGACACTCTTCACACTCGACATAGACATCCGGTATGAACAGCATCGAGATTCGCTTCACACCGTCGCCATAACAGGCTTCGCAGCGTCCGCCCGGCACATTGAAGGAATAACGCGACTTGGTGTAGCCACGCTCCTTGGAATCCGGCGTCATCGCATAGAGATCACGGATGTCATCAAAGACACCGGTATAAGTCGCCGGATTGGAACGCGGCGTACGGCCGATCGGATCCTGCGTAATGTAGACGATCTTGTCGATGTTTTTCAAGCCGTCGATCTTTTTGGCCTTGCCCGGACGGATCTTGACCCGATCCAGAGACTTCATAATGGCCTTGGTCATCGTCTCAATGATTAAGGAAGACTTGCCCGAACCGGAAACACCGGTCACACAGGTAAACTTGCCTAACGGGATCTCCACATCGATGTCTTTTAAGTTGTTTTCACTGGCGCCGATGATCTTGATCTTCTTGCCGTTGCCCTTGCGCCTCTTCTGCGGCGTCGGAATCTCCTTGCGGAAGGAAAGATACTGGCCGGTAATCGATTTTTCGTCGACGAGGATCTCTTCCGGTGTTCCGGCAAAGACCACCTGGCCGCCGTCCTTGCCCGCCCCCGGTCCGATGTCGACGATGTAGTCGGATTCCAACATCGTCTCGGCGTCATGTTCAACGACGATGACCGTATTATCGAGATCGCGCATCTTCTTTAAGGTGGCAATCAGTTTGGCGTTGTCTTTCTGATGAAGACCGATGGAAGGCTCATCCAGAACATACAAAACACCCGTCAAAGCCGAACCGATCTGGGTCGCCAGACGGATACGCTGGGCCTCACCGCCGGAAAGGGATCCGGCAACCCGGTCCAAAGTCAGATAATCCAGACCGACATCGCTCAAGAAGCGCAGTCTGGCCTTTAATTCATTCAATAAGGTCCTGGCGATCTCGGTCCGCATCGGATCAAAATGCAGATTGTTGAAGAAATCATAGGCCTTATCGATCGACAGCTTCGTCGATTCGTAAATATTCGTATTCCCTACTCTTACGGAAAGTACTTTCTCATTGAGTCTTGCCCCATGGCACTTTTTACATTCGGACTCGACCATGAAGGAACCGTAGTATTCCTTGCCAAACTTGGACTGGGTCTCTTCGAAACGGCGTTCGATCAGCGTCTTGACACCTTCGATATAGCCGAACTTGTTGTAGGTCGTGCCACCGGTAGAAGTCACGGTATAGCGGATCTCCTCATCCGAACCGTAAAGGATGATGTCCATTTCTTTCTTGGTCATCTTGTTTAATGGCTTGGTTTCCGAGATCTTGTAATGCTTTAACAGGGTGGCGAAGTTCTGCCACTCCAGATTGTTGGAGCCGTAGATATTCTTATAGTAGCGGATGCCTCCCTCGGCAATGGACTTGGTCATGTCCGGCATCAGATAGTCCAGATCGACCGACATCGTCACGCCTAAGCCCTTGCATTCATCACATGCGCCTATCGGCGAGTTGAAGGAAAACAGACGTGGTTCCAGACGTGGTACGGTAAAGCCGCACTTCGGGCAGGCCTGGTGGGAAGAAAAGAGGTCTTTTCTGCCGCCGTGTTTGATCTCACAGGTGCCGTCCGCCAGACGCAAAGCGATCTCCAAAGAGTCGGACAGTCTTGTCTCGATCCCTTCCCTTTT
>CADAHV010000010.1:0-18087 GCA_902787775.1 uncultured Erysipelotrichaceae bacterium
TTCGTTCAAAGGCGATGGAAGGCTATTACACGCCGTTTTTCCCAGGTTGGGATACCCACGGTCTGCCGATTGAAAACGCTGTTCAGAAGCTCGGTGTGAACCGCAAGGAAGTTTCTGCCAGAGAATTCAGGGAAAAGTGTGAAGAATATGCCCATAAGCAGATTGCACAGCAGATGGAAACAGAAAAGCGTCTGGGACAGGTGGCTGACTATGAACATCCATATATCACTCTGAACAAAGGCTTTGAAGGAAGACAGATCAGGGCTTTCGCCAAGATGGCACTTGATGGCATGATCTTCCAGGGCTTAAAGCCGATCTACTGGTCGCCATACCAGGAGACAGCGATCGCCGATTCCGAGATCGTCTACTTTGACCGCAAGGACCCGACGATTTTTGTCAGCTTTGATGTCAAGGACGGCAAAGGTGTATTGGAAGGGGATGAACAGTTCATCATCTGGACCACGACGCCTTGGACCTTGCCGGCCAACGTTGCTATCACCTTGCATCCGGATCTGACCTATGCCGTTGTCGCGACCGAAAAAGGCAAGATGATCATGCTGGAAAACCTGGTCGAAAGCCTGATGGCAAAATTCGAACTGGGTGAACATCAGATCGTCAAGACCTTCAAGGGAAGAGAATTGGAAGGCATTGTCTGCAAACATGTCCTGTATCCGGAAACAAGAGAATCCGTAATCTGCTTAGCTGATTACGTTACCGATGAAGATGGTACCGGTTGTGTCCACACTGCCGGCGGTCATGGTCTGGACGACTTCTATACGACACAGCGCTATGGCTTGCCGACGGTCTGCCCGGTCGATGAAAAGGGCTGCATGACCAAGGAAGCCGGCGATTGGCTGGAAGGACAGTTTGTCTTTGACGCCAATAAGACGATCACGACCCGTTTGGACGAGCAGGGACACCTTCTGAAACTGGAATGGGTGACCCACTCTTATCCGCATGACGACCGTTTGAAAAAACCGGTCATCTTCAGAGCGACGACCCAGTGGTTTGCCTCGATTGAGAAGATCAAGCCGCAGCTTCTGGAAGCGATCAAAAACGTCAAATGGATCAACTCCTTTGGTGAACTGCGTCTGACCAACATGGTCAAGGACAGAAAGGACTGGTGTATCTCCCGTCAAAGACTCTGGGGCGTGCCGATCCCAATCATCTACAACGAAGACAAGACGCCGATCATTGATGCCGAGGTCTTTGAACATATCGCAAAACTCTTTGATGAGCACGGATCCAATATCTGGTTTGAATCAGAGGCCAAGGATCTTTTACCGGCAGGCTATACCAATCCGGCTTCGCCAAACGGCAATTTCACCAAAGAAACCGACATCATGGACGTCTGGTTTGATTCCGGTTCTTCCTGGAGCGAACTGATCGACAGAGGATACTCTTATCCGTGTGATCTTTACTTTGAAGGTTCCGACCAGTACAGAGGCTGGTTCAACTCTTCTTTGATCGTATCGGTTGCCAATAACGGCACGGCGCCTTACAAGTCTGTCCTTTCTCATGGCTATGTCTGTGACTCCAAGGGTGAGGCAATGCACAAGTCTGTCGGCAATGTCGTCAATCCGCTCGATATCATCAAGCAATACGGTGCCGATATCTTAAGACTCTGGGCAGCTTCCGAAGATTTCAAGGCTGATATGAGAATCGGTGATTCCAACCTGAAACAGGTTTCCGATCAGTACCGCAAGATCAGAAACACCTTCCGTTTCATGCTGGGCAACATCAATCCTGAAGATTTCACAGCAGACAGGAAAGTGCCTTACCAGGAACTTGAAGCTGTTGATAAGTACATGATGATTGCTTTGAACGACATGGCGGAAAAGGTTGAAAGTGCCTATGACCACTATGAATTCGTTCAGGCAACTTCCCTGATGACCAACTTCATGACCAATGAGCTTTCTTCCTACTACTGCGACTTCGCAAAGGACATCTTATATTGCGATAAGCTGGATTCACCAAGAAGAAGAAAGGTCCAGACCGTTCTTTATACGGCAGTTGACTATCTGGTCAAACTCTGGTCACCGGTTCTGGTCTACACCTGTGATGAAGTCTGGAAGCATTTCGCCAGCAAGGAAGCCGACAGCGTCCATTACGCGCACTTCCCGAGCGTTGAAAAGTTCGCTGATGAAGATGTCATCCGCAGCAATTTCACAAGACTGCATGCCATCAGAAGCGATATCTTCAAGGCCAGAGAAGAAGCGATCAATGCCAAGGTTATCGAAAAGCCGATGCAGGCTCATGTATTGTTACATGTAAGTGAAGAAGACAAGAAGCTGCTGGAAGATGCTTTTGGAAACAAGATCAACCAGTGGCTGATCGTCGCCAAGGTCTCCTTTGTGGAAGAAGAACTCGAGAAGTTCGACAATATTGAAGTGAAGATCGAGATGGCCAAGGGCCATGTCTGCCCGCGCTGCTGGAACATCGTTGAAGAAGAAAACGAAGACGGTCTGTGCGACAGATGCGCTGATGCATTGAAATAAGATGAAATGAGAGGATCCGAAAGGATCCTTTCGTTTGTCAAAAAAGGGTATAATAGGGCCATGGTTAAAGTCACATTAAAAAGAAATGAAGGAAGAACGATCTCTGCCGGCGGTCTGTGGATCTTTGACAACGAGATCGAAAAGATCGAAGGGGAATATCAAAACGGCGATATCGTGGAAGTCGTTTCCTATAAAGATGACCACATCGGCAAGGGCTACATCAATGATCATTCCAAGATCATCATCCGCATTCTGACCCGCCGCAAAGACGAAGAGATCGATGAGTCATTCTTCTATCAGCGCTTCAAGGATGCCTGGGAATACCGCAAGGCGGTCGTTGAGACCAATTGCTGCCGCATCGTCTTTTCCGATTCCGATCGTCTGCCCGGGCTGATCGTCGATAAATTCAATGAATATCTGGTCTTTGAGATCGATACTCTGGGCATGGATGTCAGAAAAGATATGCTGGTAAAGCAGATGCTGAAGGTGATGGAAGATGATGGTGTCACCATTCATGGCGTCTACGAGAGAAGCGATGCCAGGGTGAGAACCTTGGAAGGCTTGGAGAGAGTCAAGGGCTTTTTAAGTGAGCCATTTGATACACTGATCCGGATTGATGAAAACGGCGTCATGATGAACGTCAATATCGCCGAAGGACAAAAGACCGGTTACTTCCTCGATCAGAAATACAACCATCTGGCAATACGCAAGCTTTGTAAAGACAAGAAAGTTTTGGACTGCTGCACCCATACGGGCGGTTTTGCCTTGAGTGCTGCCAAAGTTGCTGAAAAGGTCATCGGCATCGATGCTTCCCAGCTGGCGATCGATCAGGCCAAGGAAAACAGCGATCTGAACGGTTTCACCAATACCGAATTTGTCGTCGCGGATGTTTTTGATTATCTGATTGAGATGGAAGAGAAGAAGGAACACTTCGATGTCATCGTTCTGGATCCGCCGGCTTTTACCAAATCCAAGAATTCGGTAAAGAATGCTTCCAAGGGCTATAAGGAAATCAATTACCGGGCGATGAAGCTTTTAAATCCGGGCGGCTTCCTGGTGACCTGTTCCTGCAGTGAGTATATGCCAAGAGACCTCTTTATGAAGATCATCCTGTCGGCAGCCAATGATTCCCATAAGCGTTTACGTCTGGTGGAAAGCCGTTCGCAGGCTCCCGATCATCCGATTGTCCTGGGGAACAATGTGTCGGACTATCTCAAATGCGTGATCGTTCAGGTCAATAAACGTTAAAAGAAAAAAGATGGTTTTCCATCTTTTTTTTAAGCAAGTCTGACTTCTTTGATGCCTTCGACTTCGTCCAGGATCAGGGCCTCGACGCCTTCTTTCAGCGTATAATCCAAGGCCATGCATCCGACGCAGGCGCCGTGCACACTGACATAAACGATATCATCTTCCAGCTTGACGAATTGGACATCGCCGCCGTCGTTCTGGATATATGGTCTGACTTTTTCGATCGTCTTTTCGATCTGTCTGATTTTTTCTTCTCTATCCATATAAATCATCTCCATAAAAAATATAACACTATGCTGACCAGAATTCCAAGAAAAACGCCCGAAACCAGTTCGAGTTTTGTGTGTCCGAGAACTTCCTTGAATTTTTCATCGTAAATGGGGTCTTTCATCTCGATGATGTACCGCAGGTCTTCCACAAGCTGCTTTGTCAAAGAAATGTTGCGGCCGGAATAGTAGCGGACATTGACTGCATCAAACAGGACGATCACCATGATCGCAAAGCAGATGGCAAACAGACTGGAATCAAAGCCTTCCTTTAAACCGACCGATAAACACAAAGCAACTACACTGGCCGAATGGGAAGAAGGGTAGCCGCCCGAAGCGATCAGATAGCTCAAAGAAAATTTGCCGGTCTTGATTAACATGATGAAGGGCTTGGCGCTTTGAGCGATGATCAATGCTACCAGAAAGGAGGTCAGCGGGTAATAATTCTTCAACATACCACGTCATTATATCATGTTATAATAACGTGGTATGAGTTCGATTTATGATTATAAGGTCGGAATGACCGTCTATGGAAAGATCACCGGCATCAAGCCTTACGGGGCTTTTGTCAAGTTTGACGACGGTGTGACCGGTCTTATCCACATCTCGGAAATTTCCAACGGTTTTGTCAGAAACATCGACAGTTTCGTCAAAGTGGATGAGTATGTCATGGTAAAGGTCATCGACATCGACCGCGAACATAAGCAGCTGCGCCTGTCTTTCAAGGCGCTTTCACAGAACACCCGCCGCTATACCAAACGGGTGAAATTCCTGGGCATGCCTGAATCAGTCAAGGGATTCGGAACGATACGGGATCACATGCCGAAGTGGATCAAAGGGGAATACGAGGATCGATAGATCCTTTTTTTATAGGTATCTTCTTTCTTTCTGACAGATAATGTTCAGGAGGTAAAAGATGATAAAAAAGATCATACTGATCGTAGCACCGGCCTTATGTATTCTTCTGTGTCTGTATTTCTCTATTCATGCCTGGCTGAGCTATAAGGACAACTATATCAAAGTACCGGTTGCTTCCCACCAGCTCTATCAAAGGATCTGCTTAAAAGAAGAGGATCTGGAAGAGATCGATGTGCCAAAAGCCTTCCTGAGCAATGATGTCTATCTTTCAAAAGAGGATATCATCGGCAAGTATGTCAAATTATCCTATTCGCTTGCCAAGGGTTCCCTGATCTATAAGGGCGCCCTGGAAGAGGATATCCGGGATCTTTCCCTGACGCTGCTTAAGCAGGGGGAAGCCAGTTATGATCTCTATGCAGGCGAAGTGAAGTTCAACGCGGCGACCCTGGCAGTCAACACGAATGCCGATATCTATTTAAGCCTTAAGACAAGCGAAAAGGCGTATTCGGATCTTCTGATCGAGGATTGCCGGGTGATCGGTTTATTTGACAGCCAAGGCAAGCCGATCCGATATTATGACAGCGACAGCCGCATCGGTATCGTCTCCATTGCCTTAGGCAAGGAACATGTCAATATCCTGAATAAGGCGCTGATGATCGGCACATTGAGTCTTGTTTCCGACAACGGATCCTATGATGACAGCAAAACAGCCAGGCTCAATGAAGATGCCGAGGTGCTGGACTTATTGAGATAGTGTTATCATTGTATCGTGAAAAAAGGATTCAGGATCGTTTTCCTGCTGGCCTGGATGGCGCTGATTTTCTATATGTCGTCCCAGCCTCAGCTGGAATCGGAAGCAAGTTCCAATCTGGCAACAGAGCTGATCTATCGGGTATACAGCTTTCTTTTTCCTTCCGGCCATATCGAACTGGAAGAATTCTTTGCCCGCTATGGACATTTCATCCGCAAGCTGGCTCACTTTACCGAGTTCATGATCCTGGGCATCCTTGCCAAAGTCAACTACGAAGGATATTACAAAACCAATACGATCCTGTATCCGCTTTTGTTTTCCATGTTATATGCCTGTTCCGATGAGCTTCATCAGCTTTTTGTGCCGGGCCGCTTCTGTGCTTTTAAAGACGTGATGATCGATTCTTCCGGTGCTTTCGTCGGTATTGCGCTTTATCATCTGATCACAAGCAGATGGAAAAGAAAACCAAGATCCTGATTCTCTTATTTCTTTTAAGCGGCTGTGTCAAAGACAACAGCGCTTCCTGCAGCCGCTATGACAAAGAAGATTCTCTGACGCTCAATCTCTACGCGCGAAACGATACGATCACGATGATCGAAGTCGTTGAGTCTTTTCTTTTGCCCGCCAAGGCTGTGGCAAACGAAAAATACTTTGCCGATCTGAAGAAGCAGTTTGATTCTTCCTGCCATTTGGAAGAAAACCGATTGATACGAAACTATGGTCTGGCAATTGACGGCAGTTATTCATTGCAGAAGACGATCGAAGAACTGGAAAGGCAGCGTTTCCACTGTGAAAGATAGGATGATGCCTCGTGAGAAGGCTTTGACTTACGGGATCAATTCCCTCAGCGACAATGAACTTTTGGCTTTGATCATTAAAAGTGCCTATAAGGATAAAAATGTATTTCAGCTGGCGCAGGAGGTCATCGATGCGGCCAACGGCTTCTGCAACCTGCCGTCCTTGTCCTATGAAGAACTGGTTTCGATCAAGGGGATCAAGGATGCCAAGGCTCTGGAACTGATGGCGATACTGGAAATCGCAAGAAGGCTGAGCCGGGTCGACCGCATCTCGGAGGCGGAACTCAGTTCGCCCAACAAGGTTGTCGACTGGCTTCGCTTCAATCTGGGCTTTAGCGTGCAGGAACAGTTTTTCGTCATCTATCTCAATGCCCGCAACGCCATCATTAAATCGGAAGTCATGTATAAGGGCAACCGCAATACGGCGACGATCGGAATCGATGAGATCCTGCGCAAGGCCATCCTCATGAAGGCTTCGGGCATCCTGGTTGCCCACAACCATCCAAGTGATGATGTGACGCCTTCCTTTGCCGACAGGGAACTCACTCATAAGCTCTCGCAGGCCTGCCGCATGATCAGCATTCCCCTGGTCGATCATATCATTGTCGGGAAAAGCAGCTATTTTAGTTTTAAGAATCATAGTATGTTAGAATAATGCTGTGAGAAGAGTCATAGTATTTTTGTTGTGTATCATCTTATGCGGCTGCACGGCTTCAGAAGATCTGTCGAGTGAACTGGACGCTGTTTTTTCAAGCGAACAGAGCAATGAGAGAATACGCCGCAACAACTACAGCCACTATGTCGATTATTATCTGCCAAGTGATACGGGGGAACTGGAAGGAAATGAATTAAGTTCCCGTTTTTCGTATAATTCGTCGAACTTTGTCATGGATGTCAATATTTCCGGCATCATCAATGACCGCTATTATCCCGATGCCGGTCTGACAAACGAGGATTTTTTCGACAAGTCAAAACTGGTTTATGAAAGAAGATCAGCCTATGTCGATGCGGAAGGGCAGAGCCGTGATTTTCTCTATCGGGTTTATTCCTATGAAGACCGTTATCTTTCCTATTTTGCTTCCAAGGACCTGCTGTTCTATGGCTATGGGACAAGAAGCGACATCGTAGCGGTCTCTTCGCGCATCCTTCTGATGGCGAAAGGAGCGATCGTCAGAGAAAATGACGTGATCGCTGCCTACTCCAAGCGCAATGAAGTCGACTATGAAAAGAAGCAGGTCAATCTGTTTGAAACGATCATGCCCGTCAACGGCAACGTCAATGACCTGGTGATCGGCAAAGAAGATACCGGTGCTTCCGAATAAACTGTTTCACGTTGTTAAAATGTTGTAGAATGAATAAAAGAGGTGAAGAATGAAGAGCGATATTAAAAGGAAATTTCTGGATATTCTTTTTGAACCGGAAGACGAAGACGATGAGGTCTATGAAAAACCGAAACAGGAAGTCAAGCCGGTAAAGAAACAGGAGAATACAGTCAAGGCAGCAGACATCCTCTACCGCAAGCAGGAGAAGTCTGCATTTATCGATCTCAACGAAAAAAAGAAGAAACCCGAGAAAAAACAAGAAGAGAACGTTTACGGTGATTATGAATTTTCTTCCCAGATCTCGCCGATTTTTGGTGTGATCAAAGAAAGCAAAGTCGAGACCAACACCTCGGTCTCTGTCGACGAAGCGCTCATCAACAAGCCGGATTCCTCTCACCTCGAGATCATCACTTCACCGATCTATGGCTACGGAAACCGTTCCGATTATGAGAAAGATCATCCGGATCTTTTTGAGACCATCCCGGCTTCCGACGAGGAAGAACTGCATCGTCTTCTGGACGAGGACTATGGCTATGATGAACATACCTACGATGATCTGGAAGATGAAAACGAAGAGATCAATCTCTTTAATTCCTACGGAGAGGAAGAATAATGTATTACTTTATCGGTATTAAAGGTACCGGAATGGCTTCACTGGCGGTCATGCTTCATGAGCTTGGCTATGAGGTATGCGGTTCCGACCAGTCGAAGCATTTTTTTACGGAAGATGAATTAGTCAGAAGGGGGATCCGGATCCTTCCTTTTGATCCGAACAATATCAAACCGGAATATACGGTCATTATCGGCAATGCCTTCTTAGAGGACTTCCCGGAAGTTATTGAAGCGAGAAAACTGTGCAAGTGCTACCGCTATCACGAGTTTTTGGGTGAACTGATGAAAAACTATATTTCCATCAGTATTGCCGGATCGCATGGCAAGACCACCACGACAACGATCGCCAAGACGGTTGTTTCCGCTTTTAAGAAGACCGGCTATCTGATCGGCGACGGGGAAGGCTACTTGAGCAAGGACAGCGAGTATCTTTGCGTCGAATCCGATGAGTTCCGCCGTCATTTTGCCGCCTATGCACCGGCCTATGCGATCATCACCAACATTGAGATCGACCACGTCGACTACTTCAAGGATGAGGAAGATTATTTCAATGCCTACCAGGAATTTGTGAACAATGTTACCAAGGCTGTCTTCTATCATGGCGATGATGTTTGGTGCAGGAAGCTGCAGTTCCCGGTTGAAGCTTATTCTTTCGGCCTGAATGAAGGGAATGATTATTCAATTGCCGATCTGCAGGCGGATTCCAAGGGATCGCAGTTTGATTTCCTGTTTAAAGGAGAAGTGATCCATCATTACAGTGTTCCGTTTGTCGGCGATCATCTTCTGATCGATACGCTCGGCGTCCTGGCGCTGGCTCATCACATGGGCTTTGATCAGGATAAGGTGGAAGAAGCTTTGAACAGCTACGTCGGACCAAAGAGACGCTACATCATTGAAGAATACAAGGATACGATCTTCGTCGATGACTATGCCCATCATCCGACGGAAGTCAAGGTAACGATCGAGGCTTCCCGCAAGCGCTATCCTAACCGCAAGATCATTGCCATTTTCAAACCGCACCGTGCTTCCAGGGTCCTGTACTTCGCAAAACAGTTCAAGGAAGCCCTCGAAGAGGCCGATGAGATCTACCTGCTGGACTTCACATCGATCGATGACAAGCAGGATGGAACGGACATCGATATCACCTATCTGGCCAACATGATCCCGGGAAGCATCATCTTGCCGGAGAACGATGAAGGGGCGAAGATGCTGGCAAAATACAAGGGTGAATGCCTTGTCTTCATGTCCAGCAAAGACATCTATAATATCGCAGAAAGAGTAAAGGAACTGATTTAGTTCCTTTTTGTTTGTAAAGGCATACAAGTTATTGAAAAGTTTTTCATAATCGATTAGAATACTGGTAAGGAAGGTGATATTATGGATGCTTTTATTATTGCTTTTAGAGATTTGAGCAGAGATCTGATCCCGATTCTGGGGGCAGCCTGCCTGGTCTGTGTAATCATACTGCTTATCAAACTGATCAAGGTGCTTTCCAGTGTGAATCTGACGTTAGTCAAGATCCCGACAACGATCGATCTGGTCGACCGCTCGATTGAAAAGGTCCAGGCACCGTTAGATACCGTTGCCAAGGTTTCCGAAACGGTTGATAAGGCGCATGATGCGACGCTTGTTGCCGTTAAGGATGCCAAGGAATTTGTCGTCAAGAATGCCGACGATATCAAGGAGAGAGTCGTTGCTTTCATCAACAATAACGACGCCGACAAGAAAAAAGAACTGAAGGAACCTAGTCCGGAAGACATCATCGGAGGCTGAAGTGGAAGAAAGGCATATCGAGGAATCGGTGAAGGAAGTCATCGAGGATCTTAAGAACAAGGTCGAAACACTCACTCAATCATCTGAAAACTGCGATGACGAGATCGCTGAAAAGGTGATCCTGATCAAAGACAAGGCAGTCAAGGTTTTCAATGACGCATCTGCTAAACTTTCGCAGATGCTGGATACAGACAGAAATGAAGAAGAGATCGCCAAAGCCGTGGAAATGGTCAAAGTAAGATCGAAAGAGCTCTACGACAATGCGGTCAAAAAGATCGAGAGTCTTCAGCCGGCAAAGGAAGAAGAAACTCAGCCGAAAGAATCAAACCATATCGAAGACGCCAAGCGCCAGATTGATGACATCATCAGCAGCGTCGGCGACGAAATAAATAATTTTATGAACAGAGAGGACGTCAAAGCGACCGTAGACAAAGCCAAGGAAGGTGTTGTCGATGTAGCGGAAAAGGCTCTTGCGATCCTGAAAGATTGGCTAACGCCGGAAAGTGAAGATAAATGAAAAAAGTAACTATTTATGAAGTAGCGAAAGAATCCAATGTTTCTCTTGCGACCGTATCCAGAGTCATCAACGGCTCGACAGTTGTCAAGGAAGATACCAGAAGAAGAGTTGAAGAAGCGATCAATAAGCTCGGCTATCGGCCAAACGCGATCGCGCAGGGCCTGGCACTGTCGCGCACGACGACAGTCGGTCTGATCATCCCTTCGACTTCCGTGTCATTTTCAGGCAGAGTCATCAACGGTCTTTGCGACGTCGCTAAGATCTATGATTATTCCGTTTACCTGCACACCATCACGGAAGGTGTCACCGACATCAAGGAAATCATCGACGAAGTGATCAAGTCCAGAGTCGACGGCGTCATCATCTATGCCGACAAGGATCTTGATGATTCGCTCAAACTTCTGGATGAATACAATATCCCGATGGTCGTCATGTGCTCACAGATTTCTTCGGACAATATCTGTTCCGTCTATGTCGATTACAAAAAGGCAGTCTGTGAACTTTGCGAGACGTATCTGAACAAGGGCATCGAAGACATCGCGATCCTGCAGGATCATCGAAACGATGTCGTTTCACAATTGATGAAGAGCGGTGCTGAAGAAGCATTCAAGAAATTCGGCAAGGAATATAAGGGTTATATCGAAGTTTCCAAAGACAACCGTTCGACCTATAAATTCCTGAAATCGTATTTCAAAACACACAAACATCAGGTGTTTATCGCCAACCGTGACTCGCAAGCCATGGCGGCACTGAATGCCGGACAAGGCTGCGGCATCAGCATTCCGGATGAAATGGAACTTGTCTGTATGAACGAAAGCAAGTATACTTCTTCTGTGAGGCCGGAGATTTCATCGTTCGTCGTACCGTCTTATGACCTGGGTGCGATTTCGATGCGTTTGATGACCAAAATGCTCAAAGATGAGCAGGTAGAAGAAAAGGAGAAACGCTTAAGCGCATTGTATTCTCCGAAACAGACAACAAAGGAATAGGGTATTGATATTATGGGAATTTATGAAGATTTAGTATGGCGCGGACTCATCAAGGATGAGTCTTCACCCGAGATCAGGGATCTTTTGAATAAGGGCGGTGTGACGTTCTACATCGGCACCGACCCGACAGGTGACTCTTTGCATATCGGTCACTTTTCATCTTTTCTGATCTCCAAAAGGCTGAAAGACGCCGGACACAATCCGATCCTTCTGGTCGGCGGCGGAACCGGTCTGATCGGTGATCCGAAACCGGATGCAGAGCGTCCGATGATCACTGTTGAAGAAGTCAACCACAACTTCGAATGTCTGAAAGCACAGGCGGAGAAGGTCTTTGGTTTTGAAGTCGTCAACAATTACGACTGGCTCAAGGATTTCAGCTACATTGACTGGCTGAGAGATGTCGGCAAGTTCTTCAATATCGGCTATATGCTGAATAAGGATATCGTCAGAAGAAGACTTGATGAAGGCATTACCTATACCGAATTCTCCTACATGACGATGCAGGCATATGACTTTTTGCACCTGTATCAGAACCGCGGTGTCACGATGCAGGTTGCCGGTCAGGACCAGTGGGGCAACATCACTGCCGGTATTGAACTGATCAGAAAGAAGCTTGGCAAGGAGGCCTATGGTTTCACGATGCCTTTGCTTACAAAGTCTGACGGTCAGAAGTTCGGCAAGACCAACGGCAAGGCTATCTGGCTTGACATCAACAAGACATCCGCCTATGAAATGTACCAGTTCTTCATTAATTCCGAAGACAGCAAAGTAATTGACTATCTGAAGTTCTTGACCTTCCTTCCAAGAGAAGAGATCGAAAGACTGGAAGTCTCCAATAACGAACATCCGGAACTGCGTGAGGCTCATAAGGCTCTGGCCAGAGAGGTCATCACATTCCTGCATGGCTCTGAAGCCTATGATTCCGCTGTCAAGATCGCCGAGACTTTCTTCAAGGGCAATCTCAAGGATCTGACTTATGAAGAGCTCAAACAGGGAACGGCCGATCTGGAAAGAACAAAACTGGAAAGCGGCACACCTTTGATCAATGCTTTGGTATCGATCGGTGCCTGCAAGTCCAACCGTGAAGCCCGTGATCTGATCAAGGGTTCTTCCATTTCGGTCAACGGTGAAAAAATCACCGATATGGGCTATGTCCTGGAACAGGAAAATGCCTTTAACAAGGAACTTACCATCATAAAGAAAGGCAAGAAATTCTACTACGCAATCGAATTCTAAAATGAAAAAGTTTTTACTTGTCGTCCTTCTTCTGTTTACCTTGTGCGCTTGTGATGACGACGGCAAACAGATGGCAAACCCGGACGACAGATATATGTATATTATCGAAATGATCAATGAGCATGAAAGTTTTCAGACGACTTCCAATTATTTTGATATTGGCGTAGAAATGGCAAAGATCGAAAACGGTTACCGCCACTACATCACGATCGATAATCCCCGCATTGCGATGTACGACATCGAAATACTGGGCATTGAGAAGGGGGTCGACTATAGAAACAACATGGCAGCCAATGTCGGCATCTTTGAAGACAAGGAATACAACATGGTGCCCAATCAGGCCAACATTGATGACGGCTTTGTAAAGGGCATTGTCGTATCCGGTGTCTCCAAGGAACCGCAGACGACGCTTTACATCTTTGTTCAGTTCAAGAACGCCGACTATTCGATTACCCGTTCCGAATACTTCCAGCTCGATGCGAGCTATGAGGCTGAACAATGAACAAAGAGAAGATGAAACAATCATTACTGATCGGAGCTTTAACGAGCTCCTTTGGTATTTTTGTTTCTAAGCTTCTCGGTTTACTGTATTATTCGCCGCTTTCGGCGATTGCCGGCGAATCGAATATGGCTTTTTATTCGATCGTCTATACCTATTACGATCTCTTGCTTCAGATATCGCAGGCCGGCATTCCGTTTGCGATCGCTTCTCTGGTTGCCAAGTATTATGCCAAAGGTGATTATAAAACTGTTTTATTGGTCCGCAAGATGGGAACCTCGGTTGTTTTAGGCTTGAGTGCCGCGACCGGTTTCTTTCTCATTTTAATGGCCGGTCCTTTGGCCAGACAGTCTTTGGGCATTTCTGCACCGGAAACCGACATCCTCAATCTGAAGAAGATGTTCTACATCCTGACAGTGGCGGTCATCATCGTGCCGTTGTTAAGTGCCTTGCGCGGCTACATCCAGGGCCTCAAACGTCTGGATCTCTACGCTTCCTCGCAGGTGCTGGAACAGTTTGTCCGCGTCTTTTCGATCATCATCTTTGCCTGGCTCTTTGTCTCGATCCTTCATTTTGAAAGCATCTGGGCAATCTTTGTAGCCATCGCAGCAGCATCCTTGGGCGCTTTTGCAGCCTATGCCTTCACCAGGATCTTAAGCCGCAGTGATGTAGCACATGTACAGAAACTGGCCAAGGCACAGGAGAACGATGCAGCCAAGACGCAAAGCGAGATCATCAAGGAGATCCTCTTCTTAGGCATTCCTTATGTGATCATCTCCTTTTTGGGCACGGCCGGTCCTTTGGTCAATACGACCTTCTTCCTGGATCACATGACTAAGGTCAATGGTCCCGGCGTTTATGAACAGGCCAAGCTTGCTTCGGGTATTTTGCAGGCAAACATCGCCAAGATCTCCAATATTCCTTCGGTACTGGCTATCGGCTTTGGTTCCGGCATGGTTCCGTATCTCAGCGAATCCCTGGAAGAAAGAGACAACCGCAAGATCACCAGACAGATCAATCAGATCCTGGACACTTCGATCTACATCCTGGTGCCGATGATCATGGTCTTTATCTTCTTTGCCAGAGACATTTATTTCATTATGTACGGCAACCGCAATCTTGATCTTGGCGCAAAACTGTTCGCGGTATCCAACATTCAGATCTTTTTGGGAACGATCGCCCCGATCTTCTCTTCGATCATGATGTCTTTGAAGCTGCGAAAGGATGCGATCATTACCCTGATCATTTCCTTTATCGTCAAGTTCATTACCTTCTTCCCGCTGGTCGGTGCCTTTGGTGCCTATGGCATGATCTATTCTTCCGGTCTGTATTATGTGATCCAGATCGTGATGTATTTTATGGCTCTTCGCAAAAACTTCGGCATCAATGTAAAAGGAGCGACCCGCCGTTTCATCAAAACGCTGATCGCTTCCCTGATCATGGTCATTCCGGCTTTTGCTTTGCGAAGCATCATACCGTTCCAGTTTGACAGCCGCATCATCGACATTGCCATTATGGGCGTGCTCGGTCTGATCATGGTGAGTATTTATTATGTGATCACGGTGCGCATGGGCTTGCCGCAGAAGATCTTCGGCATCAAGGATATTTCCTTACGCAAGCTGATTGCCCGTTTCCGAGTTTAAGTAGGAGATCACCTCGTTGATCAGCAAGGGCGGGGTGGAAGCCCCGGCGGTGACATAGACCTTGCGGGCTCCTTGCAGATCGTTTAAATCGATATCTTTATAGTTCTGTATCAGCAGAACTTTTTTTATGCCGTGCTTCTTGCCGACATCGACCAGTTTTGCCGTGTTGTTGGATTTGACATCGCCGACGACGTATAAGACATCACAATCTTCCAGTTTGGAGATTGCCAGTTGTCTGGAAGAAGTGGCGTTGCAGATCTCTTCCTGGATCAGGATGCCGGGATAAAGCTTCTTAGCGATCGCGAAAAGATCGCTGAGCTCCAGATAGGACATCGTGGTCTGATTGGTGAGAAAGACTTTTGGATTGCTGATCTGAAGACTTCGCAAAGCCTCTTCGCCATCGACCAGATGAATGCGGTCGGAAATGGAAATGACGGCTTCGGCTTCCGGATGATTCTTCTTGCCGAAGTAGATGACCTCGTAGCCTTCCTTGAGTTTTTCTTTGATGATGTTCTGGGTCTTTAAGACATCGACACAGCTGGCATCGACATAGGCAAGACCTTTTTCAACAGCCTTTTCCTTGATGGCATCGGAAATGCCATGGGCAGTGAAGATGACGATCCCTTCGTCGATCTGATCAAGCAGTTTCGCTTTGGAGCACTTGGAGTCATCTAAAGTGATAATGCCTAAGGAGGAAAGCTCATCCGATACGAAAGAGTTGTGCACCAGCATGCCTAAGATGTAGACATTTTCATCGGGATGTTTTTCTTTGGTGTCCTTGGCAAGCTTGATCGCATTGACGACGCCCTTGCAGTAGCCGCTTGGTATAACCTTTTTTATTTCCATAGGATTATTATACAGTATGCTAAAATATATGCGTATGAATAAGAAACTGAAGGAAACGACATTAAGATTTATCGAACTCAACGGTTTTGAAGAACTGACGAATGTCCAGGAAGAAGTATTGAAATATGCCGGTTCCGGCAAGGATGTGATCGCTCTTTCCAAGACGGGCACAGGCAAGACACACGCCTACCTGATTCCGATCATGGAGATGATCAATCCGGTTTCCGATAAGACCCAGGTCGTCATCTCGCTGCCGACCAGAGAACTGGCTTACCAGGTCCATCAAAACTGCCTTGTCATGAAGGAAGTTTTTCCTGATTTAAGAATACAGCTTTCAGCCGGCGGCACCGACAAGAAAAAGGCGATCGCCAAAATGGAAAAGGCACCGCATATCGTCATCGGCACCCCGGGCAGAATCAAAGACCTATTTGTGTCCAACGCCCTGCGGGTTGATTTCGTGCAGATGTTTGTCATCGATGAGGCGGACATGACTCTGGAATTTGGCTTCCTGGAAGACATCGATGTGGTCTTCTCCCATATGGTGAAGGATCCGCAGGTCCTTTGTTTTTCGGCAACTTTCCCGGAAGAACTCAATGTCTTCGTCAAGAAATATCTCAATAACCCGAAGATCATCCGGGTCGAAGACAAGAAACGCGATCCGCACATCAATCACGTCTTAGTCAACTGCAAGCATAAGGAATACAAGGAAGTCGTCTACGACATCCTGCCGGGCTTTAAGCCTTACGTCTGTCTGATCTTTGCCAACACCAAGGATGAAGCGGACGATGCCTACCGTTATCTGAGCGAGAAGGGTGTCAAGGCCTTGCTGTTACACGGCGGTCTGGATGCCCGCACCAGACAGAAAGCGATCAAGGATCTGCAGTCCAAAAAATACTCTTATGTCATCGCATCCGACGTCGCATCGCGCGGCATCGATATCGACGGCATTTCCCATGTCATATCGATGGGCTTGCCAAAGCAGCTGCAGTTCTATATGCACAGGGCCGGTCGTACCGGAAGGAATGAAAAAGACGGCACCTGTTATCTTCTTTACAAGGAGTCCGATCTCGACAATATCCGCACACTGAACAAGAAGGGCATCAATTTCCTGGCCCGTGAATTCAAGAAGGGCAGCTGGAAAGAAGCCAATAATCCGACAGATAAGCGTCAAAGCAAGGCAGACGAAGAAGAGAAGCAGATCGTCAAGACCTTATATCGCAAGAAAGAAAAGGTCAAACCGAACTACAAGAAAAAGAAGAATATCGAAGTGGAAAAGATCAAGCGCCGCAAGAGAAGAGAATTCATTCAGGCCAAGATCAAGGAAGAACGCGTCGAACGCTATAAGCAGAAAGCAAGAAACAAGGAAGACTGACCTTGTTTCTTTTGTGTAAATAAACTATGAATTTAAGACAATACATCGGTGACCGTGATTTTTATCTGAAGGTACTGCGCATCGCACTTCCTTGTGCATTGGCGCAGCTTCTTTTGTCCGGCCGTTCCATCATCTGTTCGATCATGGTCTCCAAGATCGGCATGGTGACCGCTGTCGGCAACGCCAACAACGTCGTCTACCTGCATGACTACCTCTTGTGGGGTCTGGAAGCCGGGGCTGCCCTGTTCGGCGCCCAGTTTTTCGGTGCCGGACAGTACAAGAATATGGCCAAGACCCAGGGCATCTTCTTAAGTCTGTCTTTTCTCAATGCCTTGTTCTGGATCATCGTCGTCTTTACGGCAGGGGATAAGCTGCTTCTGTTTTATCTCAATGATCCTTCGATCATGCCGTATTCCTGGACCTACCTGAAGCTGGTGATGGTGTCGCTGTTCTTTATGTGCATTACCACATCCATCCGCTGCATGTACCAGTCGATGCACAGGACCAGAGTGTCCTTTACGATCTCGGCTTTTTATGTCTTATGCAACATCCTCTTGAATTACCTGTTCATCTACGTCCTCAACAAGGGCGTTGCCGGTGCCGGCATGGGCGTACTGTTTACTGAGATCCTCATCTGCATCGGTTCGATTCTTTTTGTCTTATATGATAAGCCGGTCTTTGCCTGCGGCTTAAAAGAGATGTTCTCCTTTGGTTCCAACTTTGTCACACCTTTTGTGAAGAAAGTCTTGCCGATTGCCTTACGCTTTAACTCAGGATCAGAAATCCCCTTTAAAGCTTCAAGGAATCTGTCTGATGCATCGGCATATACAAAGTTAAGATCCATAGGCTCAAACATCTGC